>NZ_CP011272.1:3733792-4044941 GCF_001610875.1 Pirellula sp. SH-Sr6A
GCCAGCCGATGGTAAAGCCAATGGCAAACATGTCGTCTTGATCGCAGGCGACGAAGAGTATCGAACCGAGGAATCGATGCCGATGTTGGGGAAAATCCTCAGCCAGCGGTACGGTTACCGATGCACGATCCTCTTTGCATGGGGACCGGATGGGGCGAACTATATCGATGCTAATAATCCGCGCGGTCTCCGAGGGCTCGACGCCTTGGCCGATGCCGACCTGATGATTATTGGGACGCGATTTCGCAATCCTGATAGTGAGCAGGCGAAACACATCACCCATTATTTGAACGCCGGCAAGCCTGTCATCGGTTTTCGAACGGCAACGCATGCGTTCCAAGGCAAAGGTGACTTTGGAGGCTTGGCATACAATGACTTCGGACTGAAGATTCTCGGGGAAACTTGGGTTAGCCACCATGGCAAGCACAAAGTGCAGGGGGCGCGGGGTGTCGTGGTTCCCGAGCAGAAATCGCACCCCATTTTGCGATCCGTGCAGAATATCTTTTGCCCTTCGGACGTCTATGGTGTGATCCATTTGCAAAACACCGACGAGATTCTGATGCGAGCCGCGGTTACCGAGTCACTCGATCCATCGTCTTCAAATGTGGCGGGCTCTATCAACGATCCGATGCAACCCTTCGCATGGGTTCGTGAATATCAGCGGCCGAACGGCGCCGGGACTGGAAAAGCGTTCTGCACCACCGGAGGGGCATCGATCGATTTCTTGAACGAAGATCTGCGCCGGCTCGTCATCAATGCCTCGCTCTTTTTGACGGGAAAAGATGTACCCGAGAAGACGAACGTGGACTTTGTCGATCCGTTCCAACCGACTTTTTATGGATTCATCAACGATAAGACGTATTGGCAATCCTTGAACCGGAACGCCGAAGATTACGGGCTGGGTAAATCGCCGACACAGAAAGATCCTCCAGGATCTCCCGAATGGAAGTTCCGATTGACATCGACCAACACGGCCCCATCGTCTCAGTCACCTGCTTCCTTCGAGCCGCGGCAAGGAGAACGGATTGCGTTTGTCGGCAGTTCGCTCGGCGAACGTATGAATTTGTTCGGATACTTCGAGACGTTGTTGCATACTCGATTTCCCCACAAGCAACTGGTGGTTCGCAATTTCTCTTGGCCTGGAGATGAAGTAGGGCTACAGCAACGCCCCGATGACTACACGAAGGTCGACGATCCGATGGAAGAGTTTGGTCCTGAACTCTTCATTTGCTTCTTTGGAATGAACGAACATTTTGTGGGAGGATCGGATCCACAGCTCGAGAGCTTCAAGGATAAATACCGCGAATGGATCGCAAAGACGAAGAGCAAGTTCTCGAAGAAGGATCGTGAAGCGAGATTTGTATTGGTTTCGCCGATCGCGATGGAGCAATCGAAGAATGTCCATTTACCCGATTCGAGCAAGAACAATCCTGTATTGGCGAAGTATGCCACGGCGGTGCAACAGGTTGCTAAGGAGCTGGGCCTGCCGTTCGTCGACGTTTATACCCCTAGTTTGAAGGCCTTTGGAGAAGAGCCAGATCTGCAGTACACCATCAACACGCTGCACGTCAACGAACGTGGCGACCGATTGTTGGCCAAGGAAATAGACTCTCAACTCTTCGCGACCCCACATCCCACGGGCACCGATGTGTCGGAATTCCACAACACGCGAAAATGGGTGAACGACAAGTCATGGCTTCACCTCCAAGACTACCGAATGCTCAACGGTTGGTATGTGTATGGAGGTCGTCGCACCTGGGACACTGAGACCTTCCCCAAAGAATTCCAGAAGATCCGCAAGATGGTGGGAGTTCGCGACCAATACATCTGGGATATCGTCGCTGGCAAGAAAGTGGCCGAGCAACCAGACGATTCGAAGACGGGCGAGGTCTTTATCCCCGAGACCATGTTCGGAACCCGAGATGACGGTTTCCGTCAGATGCGAGAACCTAAGACTTTGGTTTATCCGACTCCGGAAGAGTCGATCAAGCAGATGAAGGTGCCTGAAGGGTTCGAGGTGCAACTCTTTGCTTCCGAAAAAGATTTCCCCGAGTTGGCCAATCCAACGCAGATGATGTTCGACAAAAAGGGTCGGCTCTGGGTTTCGTGCATGATCAACTATCCGCAATGGCTACCAGGATCTGCGAAGCCAGGCGATAAGATTCTTATCTTTGAAGATACCGATAAAGATGGAAAAGCGGACGTCTGCAAGACCTTCTACGACAAACTCATCTGTCCGACCGGATTTGAATTCCATGAAGACGGAGTGCTCGTGGTCGATCAACCTCGCATCATTCTTCTGCGCGACACCGATGGTGACGACAAAGCGGACGAGGCCACGCAAGTCATCGATGGAATTGCGACCGATGACACCCACCACACCGTGGGTGCTTGGGAATGGTCTCACGGTGGGTTGTTGTACATGCTCGAGGGCGTTTCCATGTCCACCACGATGGAGACACCTTGGGGACCTTTCCGAAACAAAGGACCGTCCGGGGCATATGTTGTCGATCCCAAGTCGTGGAAAGTTCGGCATTTCCGTACGCCCGGTTATGGAAATCCATGGTGCATGGTGTTTGATAAATGGGGGATGGGAACGATCGGGGACGGAACCAATGCGCAGCAGCATTGGACCAGCCCTCTTTCTGGATTCGCCGTCAATTCCCGCAAGACGCTTCGTCCCAATTTCGACAATCAAGGCATTCGTCCCGCAGTCGGGAACGATTTCTTGTTCACACGACAGTTTCCGGATGAAGTCCAGGGGCAATTTATTTACGCATGTGTGATCAATCTGCACGGACTTCCTCGCTTCAACGTTCGCGATGAATCGGAAGGAGCGGGTTTCACGGGCGAACGCGTCGATGACTTGATCGCTTCCACCGACAACTTCTTCCGGCCTGTGGATCCTCAGATCGGTCCGGATGGGGCCCTGTGGTTCGGAGATTGGTGCAACGCCTTGATCGGGCACATGCAGTATTCGCAACGGGACCCGAATCGAGATCACGTTCACGGTCGCCTTTACCGCTTGGTGTACAAGAACAAGCCGCTGCTCAAGCCGGTGTTGCAGGACAAAGCGAGCATCGATGAACTGCTAGGGCAGCTCAGCGAATACGAACCGCGAACTCGTTACCGAGCTCGACGCGAACTCTGGTCGCGAGATGAGAAAGAAGTCTTGGCAGCCGTAGATCGATGGGTATCCGGAAACGTAACGGAGGAGCGATTGTGTGAAGCGCTGTGGCTTCAAGAGCGATTTAACAAGATCGATCCGAAGCTTGCGAACCGTTTGCTTCAAGCCAAAGACTTCCACGCTCGCGCAGCCGTGGTACACGCCGTTTCGAATCAATGGGAGACCTATGCCGATGCCATGCAGGTCCTCAAGCGAGCCATCGTCGATGAACATCCTCGTGTACGATTGGAGGCAATTCGAGGCCTGAGTTTCATGCAAACCGTCGAGGCAGCCGAAGTAGCGCTCTTGGCCACAACCAAGCCGATGGACTATTGGATCGAGTACACGCTGGAGCATACGCTGCAAGCACTCGCCCCCAAAGTGGATGACGCCATTCAACAAGGCAAGTTCTTGGCCGATGCAACGGATGGAAGGCGGAAGTACTACGATGATTACAAGTTGGCGTCTGGCCCCGGCGGACGAGTCGTGAAGCCCTTGCGTGATGCTGAGAACCCGGAACTCCCTCAATGGAAACGGGACGAAGCGATGCGCACTATCGCATCGATTGAAGGGGGCAGCAGCCGCCGCGGGGAGATAGTGTTCAACCGCGTTTGCTCCGCATGCCACCAGATTGGCGATCAAGGCAAGCCGTTTGGCCCTCGCTTGGATGATGTCGGTGCCCGTTACGGCAAAGACGCGATCATTCGGCATATCCTTTGGCCGAACGATACGATCGCTAAAGGTTATGAGACCATCCAGTTGGTGACCGTGGATGAAGAGGTCGTCACCGGCTTTGTTCTCAAAGAGACGCCAGAAGCAATCACCCTCGGAATTGCCACCACCGATGGAAAGGGGAAAGAACGCGAAATTCTCAAATCAGAAATCGATTTGAGGAAAGAGATGAAGGCCAGCTCGATGCCTGAAGGATTGGCCAAGACGATCGCACCGAGCGAGTTCCTAGATTTGATCGAATATCTCGGTCGGCAGAACAAGTTTACCATTCGAGAAGATGGTTGGATCGAAACCGGAGCTCCAGACGGCGAGCTTCGCAAATCGGGCGAATTCGTGGAGATTTCGCGCGACGCGCAGATTCAGCTTCCCAACAACTTTCCAGCGCAATGGTCAGGCTCGGCCAATCTCGTCTTGAGCGCTGTCGATCCTACCCAACGAGAGTTCTCGTTCCACTCTCCCAACGAAGGCTCCGAGTCGCCAGCTGTTGGTATTCGTTTGGCGAGCGAGAAGGAGATTCGCGTGATCCAAATCCAAAACCGACGCAGTCCGCAGTTCTACGAACGGGCAAAGGATCTGGCCGTGTGGATTTCCACCGATGGTCGGGAATGGAAGCAAGTTTGGAAATCGTCAAAGCCCGCTGAGAACTACAAGATCGAGCTGCCCGCGGGAACGCGAGGTCGCTACATCAAAGTAGGTCTCGACGGTCGGGGCATCTTGCATCTGAACCAGATCGCCGTCTTTGGTACGGGCAAGTAGCCGGAGGTTCAGGTGGTTAGGTTGGCTCGCCAAGGCGCCAAGGTCGCAGAGTGGACGGTTCGGTTCGCTCGCCAAGGCGCAAAGGTCGCAGAGTGGAGCGCGCGGGCGAGCGACTCGCGAAATCGGGTGGCGGAGTGAGTGGCACGCCCCCGAAGTGGGAAGCTGGGATGTACACCCAAACCGAGAAACGCGAAAAGTTACCTTGGTATCAGTTCCATTTAAGTACCCTGTTCGTGGTGATGGGGATTGTCGCTGCGTTTTTTATTGGTTTAAGTTGGTGGGGAGTCGAAGGTCTATGGGAGCGATTCTCGATTGCAATGCGGATCGGTGTGATCGTGGCGCCTTTTGCTGAGCTTCATAGACGCTTTCACGAACAGGACTTTCCGTCCGACGGGCCCTGTGTTTAAAGCGGGCCCTGTGTTTAAAGCGGGCCATCTGTTTAAAGGGAAACATCCATGACGACGCCAAGTGCTCACCGATTTCCCTTGCCATGGATCCGGTTTCCTATCATCTGCATCGCAGCGCTAGGTCTGGTTTGCCCCATCTGTTGTGCCCAGGATCTCTCGGGCCAACCGGTGCGGGAAACTCTCGCATCCCAAGCGAATACGAAGTACATGCCGTTCGCGCACGCACATAACGATTATTTGCACCGAAGACCGCTTCGGGATGCGTTGGAGAGTGGATTTGCATCCGTCGAGGCGGATGTGTTTTTGGTCGATGGGGATTTGTGTGTTGCGCATACGGCGGCGGAAATCGATCGCGCGAAGACCTTGCGAAACCTTTACTTGGAGCCTTTGCGTCAGATTGTCGAAGGGAACGGCGGACGGGTGCGTGCTGGAGTCTCGCAGCCGCTGGTGTTGTTGGTCGATATCAAGTCCGATGGCAGGAAGACTTTTGCGGAGCTGCATCGGCAATTGCTCGCGTATCGTTCGATGTTGTTCGCACGCGGGCCGGACGGAGAGAATCCTAAGGGGGCGGTCCAAGTGATCGTGAGTGGCAATCGTCCATTCGAGGACATAGAAAGTGCGAATCCTCGGCTGGCCACTATCGATGGTCGCCTCTCGGATTTAGGTCACCTGAGGTCATGCGACCTCTATCCTGTGCTCAGCGATAATTGGAACTTGCACTTTCGATGGCGAGGTGTCGGAGAGATCGGCCAAGAGGATTTAGAAAAGCTTCGAACGCTCGTGAAGTCGGTACATGCCGAGGGGAAGAAGCTTCGATTCTGGGCTATTCCAGATCGGGAGGAGGTATGGCGTCTGCTACAGCGCGAGCAAGTCGATTTCATCAATACGGATCGACTCAAAGACCTGCAAATGGTCTTGGGCGCGAACGATTCGCCCCGCGAGTGAACGTTAACCTCTTCGCGGAGCAATGAATATCGAGCGGAAACGAATTCCTGCCCTACGCTTGGATATGCATTCGTTTGCAGGCTTCGGCGCACTCGCGGCAAACGCTCGCGCACTTTTTCATCATCGGGTCGGCCGCGAGTTTCTCACACTCGATCGAGCATGCCAAGCAGGCTTGGACGCACGCATCGCGAACGATCGACAGGAATGCACCATGGCGACCGACAACTCGGCTTGCCATCGCACAGATATCGGCGCAATCCAAGCAGGCTGCGGCGCATGCGGCATGCTCTTTCTTTCCAGCCGCGACGTTCATGGTGCAGTGCGAGTAGCAACTGCTGCATTCGACAGAGCAAGCGGCAATTTTCTGGGCAATGGCTGCCATGGCGTGGTGTGGAGCCGCATCTCCCGCAGGGACTTTAGGTTCTTGGGCTGTGGAGAAGCCACCTAAGAGAGCGCCCGCCATCGAGGTTGCGCCTAAACCCAATATAAGTTCGCGTCGGACCATCATAATACTCCTGCTGTGAATGACGAACTTTGATATGGTCGCCAGCTAGCTGCGGCGACGATCGCGGCAGGAGTGGCGAGCATGACCTAGAAGAAGCAGGGCAAGTTGCGCGCCAAGCACCGAGTCCGATTCGCAAGTCCTGTTTCAAGCGACGATTGTCGGAAGCACTGGCTCTCGATGCTCCTTCATCGACCAACCTGTCTCCCCATCGACCGGCGGTGCGAGTGTTGGCGACGTTTGTGTGGATGTTTGACAATTCGTGGTGGTTCTGGTCCGCCGATTGCGATGTCCAAGGAGACACGAGGGACGAATGGCGGCTTGTCCTAGCCATCGAACCGGATCGTGTTGTATCGGGAACAGGAATTCGAGCGAAAGCTATTTAAAGGAAAGAGAGCAGATCATGGGAATGGGTAAGAAGTCGATATTTGCGGCCCTCTGGGTTTTGGGGATACCGTTGCCGTTGTTGGTGATCGTCTACTTTCTCACCTCGGGGGGGTGCAACTGACCCGGTTGGTTGTGATAGGTGGCTTCTGGAAGTATGATGGCAGGTTCTTCCTCTCGGCATTCACGAATCTGTTCGTCAACTCCCTTCTCAGCGCTGCGCATGTTGACCAAGCAACCTTCACTCGGACATTGGGCGGTAATTCTTTTGAACGCCATGATCCTATCGGGCTCTACAGTTTCCTATGACTCTAGAGCTCGATGCGATGGTGCCGAGCCGATGTCCTTGGAAGGGTTATTCCAGCTAGAGCGGGTCGCGGATCCGCAGTTGAGCCCGGACGGATCGAAGGTTGTCTATCAAGTGACAAAGATCCTCGATGCGTCGAAGAATCAAAAGGCGACTCAGCTTTGGTTGGCCAATGCGGATGGTTCCGGGAGCAGACAGTTAACGACTTCGGGCAAATCCGATACGCACCCTCGTTGGTCGCCCGATGGCACCAAGATCCTTTTTGAATCGACCCGAGATGGGTCTTCTCAGATCTACGTTCTCGATCTCGCTGCGGGAGGCGAGCCGAGGAAAGTGACCCAGATTGCGACGGGTGCCAGCAATGGGATCTGGTCGCCGGACGGAGGCCGCATCGCATTCCTCTCGACCGTGCGACCGGAGTGGAGCGCTCTTCCCTTTGCGGAGTCGGATGCCAAGAACAAAGATACGGACGAGGCTGCTAGCAACTCTTTAGTGAAAGCGAAGACCTTCACGAAGTTGTTCTATCGCCACTGGGATTCATACGTCGAGGACAAAAGGAATCATTTGTTCGTCATCCAAGCCGATGGCACGGATTGTCGGGATGTGACGCCGGGAGATCGGGACGCTTACCCGACGAGTTCGACGTTCAGTGCGGGGGACGAATTCACATTCTCTCCAGATGGAAACTATCTTCTGTTCACGGCCGTACCGGCAAAGGGAGAGTCGTGGAGTACGAATCATGACATTTGTCGTGTATCGATACAGAACAAGGAGCAAGAGTGGCAACCGATTACCTCCGGTCCAGCTGCCGAGAGCTTGATCCAGTTCAGTCCTGACGGAAAGTGGGCTGCTTATCGGGCTCAATCCAAGCCCGGATATGAAGCGGATCGCTGGCAATTGATCGTATGCGAATGCAATCCAGATGGCACCTTTCGCGGGACGCCTACTTCCTGGACCGAGAGTCTGGACAGCCCGGTGAACGATTTTCGATGGCTCGACAGCGCGAGAATTCTATTCACTTCGGATAAGAACGCATCGAGTGTTCTTTTTCTAGCAAGTGCAAGTAAGCAGCCTGAACCAGTCGCTGCACCTTTTGAGGGTGGTCGGATGGGCCAGTTGACGGGTCTTTCGCTTCGAGGGGATCGTTATGCTTTGGCTCGTGCGACGATGAACGAACCTGCCGCTTTGTACACGGGTAGTTTGGCGGGGGGCGTCGCGTTGTCCATCACGGCGCACAATCGAGAGTTGCTTGCAAAGTGGGAGCGTCCCGTGCCGGAAAGCATGCAGGTTCCGGTGGAGGGGGATGTGCAGATGCAGATGTGGATCTTGAAGCCACCTAGCTTTGATCCCGCCAAGAAATGGCCTGTTGTTTACTTGATCCATGGCGGGCCACAGGGGGCTTGGGAAGACGGCTGGAGTTTTCGTTGGTGCCCCCAGATTTGGGCAGCTCAAGGCTATGTCGTGGCCATGCCGAATCCGCGAGGGTCGACCAGTTTTGGCCAGAAGTTCTGCGACGAGATCAGTGGCGATTGGGGTGGCAAGTGCTACCGAGATCTGGTGGCGGGGTTAAAGCAGATCCAGTCGCTCGATTATGTCGACGCGGGCAGGATTGCATCGGCTGGAGCCAGTTTCGGTGGCTACATGCAGAATTGGTTTGCGGTCAATGAGATCTCGAAGGAGTTCCGCTGTTTGATCACCCACTGCAGCGTCTACAATTTCGAGAGTATGTGGGGGACGACCGACGAGTTATGGTTTGATGAGTATGAGCATGGTGGCATGCCATGGGAGAAGCAGGAAAAGTACCGCGAGTTCAGCCCCCATCGCTTGGCAGGCAATCTCACCAAATACAAAACTCCGATGCTGGTGATCCACAATGATCTCGATTTTCGTTGCCCGATAGGGCAGGGGCATGAGCTCTTTCAGGCATTGCAACGATTGGGAGTCGAGAGTCGGTTCGTCAATTTTCCTGACGAAGGGCATTGGGTGAACAAGACAGCGAACAGCCTTCATTGGCACCGCGAGATCTTTGGTTGGTTGCAAAAGTATTGCCCGCCGGGCGCGAAGTGATCCGCTTCGTCTTTCCTAACGAGTAGCCATTAGAAAGAAGCTATGAGCGAATCGAACGCGCGAGGCCTCGCCTTGCATTGGCGCATCCTGATCGGTCTTGCGGTAGGGGCCATAGCGGGGCTGGTATGCAAGCAATGGCTAGGGGATCATCCAGGACTCAAATGGTTTAGTGAGAACATTGCCAACACCGTTGGGCAAGTCTTTCTGCGACTCATTTTCATGGTGGTGATACCACTCGTCTTTTGTGCTCTGACGCTTGGAGTGGCAGAGATCGGCGATGTTCGAAAGCTGGGTCGACTGGGGCTGATGACGTTCCTGATGACTCTTCTTTTTTCCGGCGCCTCGGTGGTTATCGGATTGGGGTTAGCGAACACGCTCAAGCCAGGTACCAGTTTGAGCGATGAAAGCAGGGAGAGGCTCAAGGAGCAGTTTACGAGCGATGCGGATGACAAGATCAAGAAGGCAGGTAGTTCTAAGGGAATTATCGCGACGCTTCTCGAGATCATTCCACGCAATCCGCTCCAAGAAGCTGTCGGTGCTTTAGACGGATCGTCGCCTGGGAGCGGCCTGCTCGGCGTGATGTTTTTCTCGCTGTGTATGGGGGTTGCGCTGACAACGATTGGGGACAAGGCGAAGCCGGTCCTCGCCGTGTTGGAGGGGTTCTATGAAGCGATCATGGCGATCATACGCACGGCCATGTCGCTCGCGCCCTACGGGGTTGCGGGGCTGGTCTTTTACGCTACGACGCTGCTGGGCTTCGATATCATTCGGTTGTTGGCGGGATATGTGGTCGCGGTCATACTCGGGCTCAGCATCCACATGTTTGTCGTTTATTCGATTGCCATTTGGGTGATCGCGAAGCGGAACCCGCTAACCTTTTTTCGAGATATCCTCGAAGTGCTCGTGACGGCGTTTGGGACATCGAGTTCGAGCGCCACGTTGCCCACTTCGATACGGGTGGTAGATGAGAATCTCAAACTGAATCGAAAAATATCGCACTTTGTCTTGACGATCGGCTCGACAGCGAACCAGAACGGGACCGCGTTATACGAGGGGATTACAGTCTTATTCCTCGCGCAAGTCTTTGGTGTGGAGTTATCCCTGAGCCAACAGATTATCGTCGTGTTGCTATCGATGTTGGCTGGCATTGGGACGGCAGGTGTGCCAGGGGGATCGCTCCCGCTGGTCGTACTGGTGCTTCAGTCGGTGGGTGTCCCTCCTGAAGGAATCGCGATCATTATGGGGGTCGATCGTTTGCTCGACATGTCCCGAACCACAGTCAACGTTTGTGGGGATGTCGCGGTTGCGGTATGTGTCGATGCGATTGAGGGGAAGCGGATGGAATCGCATTCGGACGCAATCACGGCAAGTTGATCGGCAAGGGCAGGTATTCGCTCGCTTCCCGAATTTCGATCTCGATAGGTTCTTCGTTTTCGAGGCTCCAAGCACCGGATGTGAGACTTCCTTTGTTGTAAATCTCGATTCGATTCGCATTGGACTGGGTGGCGCGGAGTCTAGCTTCTCCTTGGAAATGAAAGGAGTGCGTTGCGCTCTTCTGCGTGTCGTCGTATTTATGCCGCACCTTGGTAGGGAGGGCATCGGGTGCCGCGACAAACTGCACTTTGGTTTGATGGATATCGTTTCCTTCCAATTCCTTGCTTTCTTTCACCGTGACGGAATCGATCGTGCGGGAGGACTCAGTAGGCTGCAGGGTGCATTGAACTCGGTATCCGGGAATGGAGGGAACGGGCACGCCTGAGGCAAACTTGCTGGGATTGCTCAGTAGCTCTGGGATTGGAATGGAAAGAAGGGGGGTGGCTGGTTCGTCCGAAAACCAGATCTTGATACTGGCCTGGGTGGCGCGATCGGGCCAATTTCCTGCTCGGCAGTCGACGAGTGGAACCGGAACTCCGCTCTTCCAGTGCTTATCGAAGAAGACATAAGGTTTCCCAATGTTTTGTTTCGACTCGGTCTGTGCTTGGATTTCGATCCAAAGTTCGCGGGGTCTGCGAGTGTAGTGGCTATTGGGATTTTGGATGGAGATGGGGAAAAGAACCGAGTTGGCTTCAACGGTGGGACGATGGACTCGAGCAATTCGACGTTCTTGGGAATTGGCTTTGCGCAGTACCCCTAACTTCGGCGAGCCGACGGAATAGGGCTCCGATCGTATTTCGAGTCCGTCTTCCCTCAAGCTCAGTTCGATCGATTCCCCACCCTCTAGAACCATTTCCTTTTTGATCGTCTGGAAGGAAAGCTCGACTCGTTCGGTGCCGCGTGAGCCGAGTTCGATCTGTACGGGAGAATTGAGTTTGCTAACGGTTTCGTTCCGTCGCGCGTCGAGTTGAATGTCCGAGCTATTGGAGGAGTTCGAGATCCGATATTCCCCTTTCGAGAGTTGTTCCATCAAGGCTCGGAGCAGCGCGGTACGGTTGCCGACATCGTAGTATTGGCCGCCGGTGACATCGGCGATTCGATTGAGGTTTTGCCAAGCTTGGCTATCCTGGGTGCGATCGATTCCGACCCCGAGAACAAAGGTAGGAACTTTTCGTTGTTCCCAAGCCCGCAGCACATCCTCGAGCGTTGTATCGGCCTCCCGATCACCTCCCGGGGTACGAAGTGCATTGAATTGGAAATTGTCGCCATCGGTAATCAAGACGACGCACTTTGCGGTCGAGTTGGAGTCGGCGTCGAAGTCCGAATAGGCTTCGATCACCGATTGGTAGACCGGAGACTGGCCCCAGGGAACGACGCTGCCCAATAGATCGGCGAGTTCGGAAATGGATTGCGGCTGAAAACGGCCGAGCGGCATCACATTCTCGACATCTCGACTTGGTGTTAAGCCATCTGGGATCGCTCCGATGTAATTCGGCTGAAGCAGCAGACGGGTGGAGCCGGTGGCACCCGATTTTGAATCGCTGATGGGCCTGGACCATCCCATTCGATGTCCGAACAAACGGACACCGACGCGGGCATCCGGAAACCCTGCTAGTTGGTCGAGCAGTTGCAAAATGCCGGCTTTGGCGGCGTCCAGTTTCGATTGAACTCTCGCATCGACCGCTTCGAGAGGAATCATTCCACCCATGCTGGACGAACAATCAAGCACGAAAACGATCGAGGGTTGTTTTGGCTTGTCACCAAACAAGACGATTTCAGAACGTCGTTCAGGAACCCACTCGTCCTCTACGACATGGAAGCGATCGATGCTGAGATCTTTCGTGAATTCATGACCTCGAAATGCGGCCACGAATTCGCTTCGTGCGCCAGACGACGAGTCGAGGGGAGTGTTGAGTACGGACGAGATGGATTCATCGCCGCTAGGAAGTTTGAGTTCTCGTTCGAGCGAGATCAAGTCGCCAGCAGATGTGCGTTGAAAGAGACCCACGGAACCTGAGGGTAGCTCTGGATTCCACTGGCCTCCGTCGGGCAATCCAATGCGACTGGTACGGAGTGATATCGATAACGGGTCCGACTCTTCGTCGCCTGTTTTCATATCGAGTATCAAAGCTTGACGATAGGAGCCCACCCGCACATCTAATTGCCGTTGAATCGAAGCGGACAACTCGTCGAGGTCTGCAGAGTTCGCCGGTAACTTCGCTAGATTAGAAAGAAGCTGTTCGACAGCGACTTTGAAAAAGGGAGCGGCATCTCCCTCGACGGACTTCGTTGCATAGAAATCTTCGAGCGACCGCTGCGCGTACCAGCTCAGTAGATCTTTGATGGCGATATTGCGAAACAGAGCAAATCCGTGGGCATCGGTTCTTCGTGAGGACCAAGGCGCGAGAATGCGTTCCACATAGTCGGCATACACGGCAGTGGCCCAAGACGCGTTGGTGTCTTGCAAGGGAAGATCGATACCGGCATTCCGACACCACGCCGCAACGCGGTTAGGAGTGAAGGCAGGGAAGGCATTGAACAAATTGCGCAATTGGCGATTGCCCTTTTCGATTCGATCCGCCATTTCCGATGGCTCCCCAGCGCCGGCTGTAGCATCTGCAGGATCGGGTTCGAGCAAGGGATAGGTGCTCTGTATGTAGGTCAAGAAGGGATGCTCGCCCCAGGCTTCCCAATGAGGGCGCCAGCCGGAGGGGTTTTGCGACGTCTGGAGCATGGAGGCGTCGGCGTTCACGCCAGGAATCGCATTCTTTCGCCAATTGGATTTCAAACTCTCGACCAAATGATTTCGATTGGATTCATGGTTCGATTCGAGAATCTCTGCTTCCAAAGCACGAAGTCGATCTCGCACTTCCTTGTCGCTAATCAGAATCTGAAGCTCCGTTCCCACTTCAGCAAGGAGCGCTGCGCCTCGGTCTCGATTTTGCAGGGCGAGTTGAGCGTCGAGAGTCCACTGTGTCTGAAGGAATAACCAGTCTTGAAGAATCAGATCCGCTGCATCGCGAATTCGTTCCATTCGAGCGGAGTCCCCTTCGCCCTCAAGCGAAAGAAGCTGAGTGAAATCCTTGGTAGCATCCAACAATTGGAGAAAGCGATCGATCCCAGCTCGTTTTCGATTCGAGAGACGTGAGGAGGAGATCGCTGCGGTTCCCGGCAAGACCAGTTCACCGGAAAGATCCAGCTCGGATCCGGCAGGTGAAGCGAGCGCTTCGTCGCGAAGGGAATGCTCGGCGTCGAGCCACGCAAGTATATGAGGAGATGTGACTAGAAATAGATCTCGAGTTCGGATCGCTTGATTCGCAAGAGATGCAATGGCTGTCGGATTGGCTTGGAGATCCGTCAGCGCGCTCTGGAGTGCCTGCGTCTTGGAGTCCAGGAGATCGGTTTGACCCGATAACGCTGTGTCCTCCAAGGAGCGTCGAAGACGGTCCAACGTCTCTAAATCGGGTCTCTGAATGCGAGTGACCCGCACGTCCCCTGCGCTGACGAATCGCTCCATCTCGTTATGGAGGACCGCGATTTGCTCGATCCGCTCGCGTGTTGCGGACGGAGCTGCCAGCGCGAATCGTTTGAGCAAATTCACGAAATTGACTTCATTCCAAATGCTCCCGCTCGGAGCGATCTGCGCGGACTTTCCAAACAGCTCGGTATCGATGAGGTTCCCGTCGGCGATCAGTCCGGGCAGTTCGCTTTGTAGCCGATCTTGGGACGGCCCATCGATTTCACCAAACATCCCTTTGAGTGCGAGAGAGGGCCAAGGTCCGAAACGAGGTATCGGGGCAGTGGTATTTGCAAGAATCTGCTCTCGTTCGAAGATACTTCGTGCCTTGGGCCCTTTGGAGCGTTCAACATATCTTTCGAGAGAGCGACTGACCTGCGAGAGCAAGGTCCGCTTCAGCGAATCGCTAAAAGCCATACCAGAGCGATTTGCCTCTTCTAAGCGAAGCAGCCCTACTTCCATTTCGGTCCAGCGACTCGGGTTATCCAAGTACAGTTGTTGATCGCGAAGCAGGTGATACATCTCCCACAATCGACTTCGTTCATCGAGTGAGACCGCGGGGCTGGGCAAGTTGGAAGTGATGATCGAGTCCAACAGTTTGGTCTTTTCGTCAGCCAAGCTCGCACGGGCCACAGCGGTCGATCCCGAGGCTTGGCTCACCAGTAGCGGGGTCTGTTCTTCTCGACGAAATTCCTTGGACCAATCCTGTACACGGGTGGAAACAAACTTTGCCAGTTCCTGGACCGTAACGACTCCGTCTCCCGGTCGGTTCAAGACATCGGTCCGGTTGATGGCTTCGTAGACATCGGCCCCGCCCGACAAACCCAATCGGAATTCGCGTCCGAAAAGCGATCCATTCAAATCCGCCGATGCGATGATGTCTTGGCCATCTTTCGCGGCGAGAAGAACGGTTAGATTGGATTCCTTTCGCTCATTCATCCACTCCGATACACGGAGAGTGAAGGTTTGAGTGAGCACGCCGGTATGCCAATTCGGTTTCAGATCGATCGGATCGATGACGAGCAAACAGTGCACGCCCGTGGGCATCGCGGAAACCAGAATGTCCGCGATCTCTTCTACCCCGATCCAGCTGGCCGGATCGAGCGGATCTCCTTCGGTGGGGATCAAGCATGGTTTGCTCTCATCGTTCACCACACCCTGCATAGCCAGATAGATCACGCAATTCCCAGAACGAGCCGCTTGTTTGGAGAAGCTCGCCACTCGCCGTTCGAGATCTGCCAACGCCGCGGGTTTGGTCGTCCATTCGCGGCTCGCGTTGATCCAATGGATGGTTTTTCCATTCAACTTTTGGAGCTCGGAGAAATCTTCCGACCGCCAAGCGGGGAGTTTGATCGGCCACGCGTATTGGCCAGCGCAGACAGCGAGGACGGGTGTTTTGACCGGAGCGTAGGTCAGCAGATAGACCAGCCATCCGGTGAGAACCACGCCCACCACGACTCCCAGGAGAGGCAAACTGTTTCGTTGACCTTGGACCTTGCCCTTAGAAGTAGGGCTCTCGGTGGACTCCAATTGCCAACGATGTTTCTTTTCGTCAATGACAACGGGAGCGTCACCCTTCCAGTTTCGTTCACGGCTACCATTGGTTGTCATGTTGCGATCACTCAATCAACGCATGGATGTGTTGGGCACCAAAGGCTGCTGCAACCTCCGGAATGGATTAGATGGTAGTCTAGCGGACTGGTTCGATCGAACGTTTTGAAGCCATTTGAACTGGATTGCTATCGTGAGCGGTCCCCTCTTCCAAGACGGTCCACACCGAGCTCGCGGCGCGGAGTTGCGCCAACAAGTTCTGCTCAGCTTGGCGTTTGCGCTCCGCGAGGATTTGCTGCTGAATCTCAGCGGCGCAGTCTGCCAAGGAACGGACTTCTGAGGGAGCGCGTTCCAGCACTCTCAAGACAAACAGTCGTCCATCGTCTTCGATGATGGGACTGACCTGACCCACCGGCAGTGACTCCAAACACTTGGCCAGTGCCACCGAATCCACGGAGCTCGTGGGCATCCAAGGATAAGAGTTCGTGTCGAATTGGTGTTTCTGCAGAGTCATGCCGGGATTGGCTTCATAGCCCTCGGCACGTCTTCGAAGTGTTTCCGCGAGACGGATTGCATTTGCCTTCGTTCCGCACTCGCTCACGTAGACCACCAACTCCTCCCACCTCACTCGGCTCGGTCGGGAGAATCTAGGGCGATGCACCTCGTAGTATGCGGCAATCTCGGAGGCGGAAATGTAGCTTTCCGTCGGCGATCTTTTTTCAAACCAAGCTCGCATTTCATCCGGTGAAACCGCGTTTGCTGAACTACCTCCGGCCAAGCGCACCTCGCTTCGAACTTGTTGCTCGATCATTTTCCAGTTCACGGCCTTCTCCACCGCGCGTCGCAACCGGGATTCTTCATCGCGGGGCGAGTCGGTGAGAAGAGAGCGATCCCCATCGCTTTCGAGCAAGCTGGCGATTTGGCTCCTCGTAATGGATTCGCCATTGACCACTGCGAGGACGCCCTTGTCGGGGCTTCCGTTATTGCCGTGATCCGTCGTGGTCTGGAACGACACCTTTTGAATTCCGTCGAAAAGATCCGATTCCTTCCTCGCTGCAATCGCTTCTCCGTCCAAAGGGGCTACGGCAGGGGTCGGGCCTTCTTTCGGTGCATCTTCTTGTTCTAAAGGTTTTGTCGAGCAGCAAGCGAGGGCCAATCGCGCGTGGCGTCGGATTCGGGCGGAGGGTTCTTTCTCGCAGCGAGTGAGTTCCTCGAGCTTCTTGCGGACGCTGGCACTGCAGCAGGAGGGAGAGCTGCAATATCGGCAACCGCATTCCGGTTTGCATTGGAGTGCTCGAACTGCTTCGTAGCGAACCGATTCGGTGCAATCTCCCAATCCTTCCAGAAGAGCCTCTTCCACTTTCTCGTAGCATCCCCCACATCCGAGAGTGGCCAAATATCGAATGGCCATGATCTTTTGTTGGGCGCTGTCCTCTTCCTTCTTAATCTCTGCCGCTGCTTGCACCGCAGGTGGGGCTTCAGGGCCCATATTTTCAGGGGCTGTCAGAGGTAGGACAGGGGGTTGCGGTTGGAGCCCCGGAAAACGCCCGGTCAGGTCGAGCGAAGATAACAATCGGCTCCCCAACCTCTGGAGGCCACCCCCGATGCCTTGTGCGGCGGCGTCTAATCCCAAGAACTTCGGAAGGGTCGTATCGCAAGCTGGGCTGGAGGGTTGGATCGCGACAATCGTCGTGCTTCCAGCGTTCGCGCTGGTGGGAGGCGGGGCGGTAGGAGCGGGTTTAGGAACCGAGGCGCAGCCTACCAGGGGGGCAAAGAGGAGCCATCCGAACCAATACCACCCTCTGGGAAGGCTCAAAGCCATTCGACCATGGAGAAAATCGGGTGCGATCACGTTGGGAGCCCGTCTTGCAATCAGACAAATTGGAAAAAGCGATCCATACGTAATGCTTCTTCGACTTTCTCGGTGGAATAACTTGAAACTTCTAAATTGCAGGAGGGCACGAACAAGTTATTTTAGCTGGATCTCCTTCCGCAGCGGTGTGGCGGGTTCCCCTTTGACCGTCAGGCTCTCTTCGAATCGCCTTGGACGATTCTTAATGACCGCTGTTGCTGAAAGTTTGTACTTCCCTGGCAAAACACCTTGAAGGCGAAACAGCCCGAGCGCATCGACGGAAGTGCTAGCGATCACCTCACCGCTTTCTTTGGATAAGGTCACCACGGCATTGGAAACAGATCGCTCCGCGTAGGTCACCAGTCCGACGATTTCGCGAGGGCGCGTAGCAATCATCTTTTGCCATTCGTCCTCTCCGACCAGCTCAATGGTTCGCCTCTCGATCTCGCTCACATTTCCTGCGCGATCTGTTGCGGCAACTATGAGCGTAGACATGCCGGTGGGGGCTTCGGAGGTGGGCACCGTGATTCGCCATGTTTGGTCTTCTTGACGCACTCCCAGTACCGGTGCTTGGATTTCAGACCACTTCAAAACACCTCGCGTGTCGATCGCGGCTTGCACTCCTGCTACTCCACTCAACGAGGCATCGTCGGCGGAAACGCGAAGGTCGAGGTCCGTGCCCTTGGGGAGACGCATGCTGGGTTTTATTTCGATACCTTGGATCGATGGCTTATCCCCGTCGATCACAACAGGAATCGGTGTACTCCACACGGATTGACCGCCGCTTTGGAGTCTTGCCAGCAAATTGATCTTCCGGTTCACGGGGGTGGGAGGGGGGAGATTTAACCGGAAGTCGGTTACCTTGGGTTGAATCTTGGTTCCTTGAATGCCGTAACGGGAGGCTTGGATCGTCAGGTCGCGATCGGAACGAATCACGAGTGGTGTCTCATCTTCAAATTCGCGATCTTGGTCTTCATCCCATCCGATTTCGAGACGGTCGCCATCATTGAGAAAAGAGTCCGCCCATGCGTCGACGAGGACTTGGACATCCGGCAGCGTTTGTCCAGGCAAGAGCGCCGAGTTGGGAAGTACGTTTTCGATTTGAATGCGAGGTCGATCGTTGCGTACCGGGGCGCTGGAGAAGGTTCTCCAACAGGGAATGCTAGCTACGAAGGCTCTTGGGTACTCTTCGACATCGAGTTCGACGTTCAGCATTCGCAGAGTTGTAATGGGTACTTTGCAGTACAAACGAAGGGGCGTGTCGGGCAGTAGGGTTCCCGAAAGCTTCATTTCGGTACCCTTAGGAAGGTTCTCGCGAACGCGACCGGCCACGGGAACTCCGGCGGCTGGGAGGAGAGATGGATCTCGGCAAGTGAGCACCAATTCGGCTGTTTCCGAGATACTGTCATAGCTGCAACGCGCATCGATATAGCTTCTCGGGTGTCGAGTTCGCATCGTGATCCATCGCCAACCGGTTCGTCCGGTTTCTTGGTTCTGGAATTCGGCAATCACTCCATACGAGACGGTGTCCATCGGTTCGGGAGCTGCTCCGTCGCCCGCTGCGGTTTTGCTAGTCAATTCCGTCGAGGTAGCGCCCGGAGCGTTCGGGGCGGAAGGTGGCGCAGATTTGGGAGAAAACCAAGCGGTGGATTCAGCGCTGGTGAGTTCGACTGCGTTGCATTCCTGCCAGAGTTTCAACTCAGGGAGCTTGGTCTTGAGTGTCGCGCTCGCTTCATTGGAGAGCTCTCCGGTTGGCAACAATACCGAGATGGGACTTTGAGGAATCCAAAGCCGAACGTCGTATTTACCAGCTCCCACTTCCGAGGCTCGCAGGCCGAATCTCGCCGATGCGGTGCGATTGGGGAATAGATCGATATCGATGCCTGAGGAGGACGGACGCCATGCCCCTCCCTGGATTTCCGCCATCAATCGAACATCGCTCGACGAGGGTAAGCGAACGCGGGTTTCCAAACGGGTGTACTGCGAGCGAGTGACCACTTTCCAAAGGACTTTCTGGCTCCCATCCGGTCTTTCGCTTCGCGAGATTCGGAATGAAATGTCTTTGGTGCTGTTGGGTGGAATAGCGATCGTGGGTTCCACGGTGGCTGCGACGGGATCGATGGGATAGAGGAGTCCATTCGTCAACTGTTGCATGCTGTTTCGGACAGCTTGCGCATCGCGACGATCGCTGGTGGGAGGTGAGGTCGCGAGAAGCGCGGCGAGGCGTTCCTCCAAGCTCTTCTTCTCCTTTTGCAATCGATCTTGGAGATCGGGGAGAAAGTAAAGTGGTTCACCCTGAAGCGGTTCGATGGCGATGGACTGAGCATCCAGATCAGCTAGAAGCCAGACTTCCTGCACCGAAGGACTTCGATTTCTCAATCGCAGGGAGACGATCTGTTCGCGACTCGATTCCAATGAGATTTGAGGTGGGGCTTGTGCGACCACGTCATTGGGTGCGAAGGGGGAGTCCTGCGAGGTCGGCAGGATGGTCGCCAACCTTTCTCGCAGTTGAGTATCGGCCGTCCAATAGAAGTTATATTCCTCTTCCGTCGCATCTTTCAAAGCCTGGCGAAAGCATGCGCGGCGAACACGCATCAACTGGGCAGCTTCCTGCCTCGCGATCGATTCGAACAGCAAGCGAGGGTTTAATGCATCGGGCGAATCCACTCGCACTTGCCGAACTGCGTTTTCCTGCCGGCGCAATGTCTCAAGAGTCGATTCTTGATCCCACTGAGTAGGGTCAACACGAAATGTCGCTCGCCAGTTCTGCAACTCATTCCAAAAAGGGGCCCGCTCGGAACCTCGCCCGTCGGTATTGAAAAAGGGAATCGCTTCCAACACCGATTTGACGGGGGCAGGTGATTGGATCCATTGTAGCCATCGTTGAAAGAGGCGATCGCGTTCTGGGCCGCTGTAGTAGGACCACTCTAGCAGCTCATGGATCAGCCAGTAATCCGAGACTTTGGGTTCGGAGTCCACGCCGTCGAGTCGACTGGCTTCTTGAACCCAGATGTCTTGCAAGACTCCCAGCTGTTCTTCGAGAGCGACCGTCGTTCGTTGAATGCTTTCGAGCGAGCTGGACTCAAGGCTTATCAATTGTTCCGTGAGTTCGCGATGCAAAGGAAGGGTTCGGGCGAGTGTGGACTCGATCGCAACATCGAAATCCGTGCGTTGAACGGGCGAAGCAAGTCGTTCATTCCAACCGTTCCATTCGTAATGGACGCGATACCAAAGTCTTTTTGCCAATTGGACTTGTTGGACCTGCTGCTCGGCGTTGACCAAATCCCTTTCCACATTGTCAAAGCTTTCCCTCGCACGGGTTTCCCAGTCATTCGGAACCAGGTCCGTGCATAACCTCGTCGCCCGCAACCACTCTTGGAACGCGGACTGCAGTTTTGCACTCAACTCGCGATTGCTGCTCGCCGGTTCGGAAAGCAAGTGATCGAGCTTGCGAAAGAGTCTCAACGCTCGTCGGGTGAGTTCCCAAGGAGCTTGCTGGTCGACCGTCAATCTCCTCGCATAGAAGCAATCGGCGAGCAAACTTTGTTCGAACGGAGCTGGAGTTTCTAATAGCTTGGTCAGCGCCTCCGCGTTGGGGGCGATCAACGCATCATCAAAGGACCGAGTCCATTCGGTGACTGCGGGCGCCATCTCCGTGCCTCGCGAGGCGATGGCGAGCCACGTCAAAGAGACGGGGGGGATCTCGTCGGACATCGGTGCAGGGAGTTGTTTTTGCCAAGCCTCTAAAGGGCCTTCGAGCTTGACGGACTTGTCGGTGGCCAACTGGTGGATGGCGACGATGAGAGCGACCAGTTCTGCACGGGATATCGAGGTATCGGGGGAGCCCCCCAGTCGCAGTTTGCTCTCCATGTTGCGAAGTTTGCTAATCGTGTAGGCCCATGCGACGGGGATCGATTCCCATGGCCGAAAGGGACTTGCATGATTCTGTTCGACGTAGGAGCAATACTGTCGCGCCAGTTGGAGCAATTGCACGGAGTCGTTGATCGCAGCGGCGAGGGATCGGAGATCGGGACCATTTGGGAGTTGGAGATCGGCGGGAGGCGTCGAGCTGTCGGTTTTGTCGGTAGCGGCGGGATCTTCGGCGAGATCGGGGCGGAGACCGATCGAGACTTTGATGGGGTCGGCGACAAAAGAGGGGAGTAGATCGATGTTATCGGAAATTTCGTCGGCGATGCGTCCTGAGACCCGTTCCGACTTCTCTGCTGCAAGTTTGGAAAGCCATCCTTGCGCTTTTTTATTTTCTTCCTTGAGCACCTCCGCTTCAGGGGGAGGTTCGGTTGGGGAAGCCGACTGCTCTACCGTTTGTTGCATCTCGAGCAATCGTTGCTTCCAAGTTGATTCAGGGACGCTGGCCACGGTCCAATCGTTGAAGGCCTCCAGTCTCCGACGATCTCCTAAAAAGAGTGGAGTTTGGGCGACTTCACCTTGCGATTCGGATTGGACGATCTCAGCGGTCGTGCGTTCGACGAAGCGAAAGAATTCTTGGAAGGATACTTTCTTGTCCTCGCCGATCGAGCCGTCGCCTGCGAGTGCGCGGGAGCACGCGACGAGGAATGCGGGAACGCGATGGGTTACCGACAGATGGCTGCGCTCGGTAGCTGAATGGGATGCGATCACCCAGAGTTTTGCATAATTGGGTTGTTTCAGCAGCTCATGCAGATTGTCGAGAATCGAGGGTGGTCCCGACGTTGGAGGAGCTTGGAGAGATTCGAAATCGACGAGGACCAGAACGCGCTGGACGGGTAGCTGAGCGAGCTTGCTAAAGATGTCTTCAAACAGCACGGCGCTGGCATCGGCGTTTCCGGGTATCAGGTCGGAGGAGTGGAGTGACGCGCGTCCGTTGACGATCGATGCTTTGCCGCTGAGGTAGATGATCGGTAAATCGGAGGTTCGCCAGTTTTCCTGGAGAAGGTTGTCGATGGAAGCCAGAGCCTCGGGGGGGGAGGACCATTCTCGAAATTGCGAGGACGCCTCTGCTTCGTCGAAGTACCCGTCGCTGGAGAGAAAGCGAATGGCAGCATCTCGAAAAAAGGGAACAGGCTCAACCCATGGAGACCGATAGTCCCCGGCAGAAAAGAAATAGAGTCGAACGTTTGGGTGATAGAACGGCGCGAAAAGGAGGTAGGCAAAGAAGCAGAGTACCGCTGTCAGCACGAACGAGAACAGGGCTCGTCGCAAGACGATCGACTGGAGTTCGCGAAACGAACCCTCGTTCTGAGGTCGCCAGGATTCGCGAAGCGTCGCAGGTCGGATAGTTCGATTTGGCATCTCTATTCCTGCGTTCTTGCGCCCGGGATAAGGTAGTTTGTGGGGGGCATGCTTTCCATCCAGGTCTGAAGAACGAGATGGGATGCGGTGGGGTGATGCCGACGCGCCAATTGCTCGACCGCGATCGCAACGAGCCGGCTAGTCAAACGTGGATCGGGGGGAATCGGTTCTCCCTCCGCAGGACCGAGGGATCCTCCGCTCCATCCGATTGCCGCCGCCAGGGCCGCGACGGGGCCCGCCCACTTCAGTTTCTTCGCTAGTTCCAAGGCCGCGACCCGATCGGCGTCGTTTGGTTGCTCCATCCAATTGCGGCAGTGAGTCCAAGCATCCCGTTCGGCCGGCTTTTGGGGTGATTCAAGATGAGTCCCGATCAATGCACCGGCCCATGCGATCAGTTCGTGTCGATCGCAGTGGAAGCCTTTCCATCGCAGGGAATCGCTGTACCGATTGGCACTGACTAGCTTGCGTTCAATGGCATCGCCTTGGGAGCCATCCGACACGAGTTCGGAGGGGTCCTCTTCGATTTCGAGGTAAGTCACCCTCTCCGCCCAATGCGCTACATCGAATTCAGCGCGCGCCGTCTGGGTATCGACCATTCCCATTCCCGGCATGGGTACCGAAGCACCTTCGATCGCGAAGAGGAACTCGGATCGACCGATGCTGAGCCTGTCGCGATCATGCAAAAGGTGCTCGCAGGGATTGGCTAATGGACTGCCGTTGAGCAGCGGGCTGCTCGACGCGGATCGGACGACCAAGACTCCTGCGTGGGGTTCGCAGCGAATGACGAATGGTGAGTCGTCCATACGATCATCTTCCGGGATGGCAAAGTCATTCCAATCCGAGCGTCCAACGCTCGCCAGCTGACCGCTGCGCAGAACAAATCGCTGCCCCGTAGAAGGACCTGAAGTGACGGTGATGGCAATTCGCATCTGAAAAACGCCCTCGCGTGATTAGTTGATGTTGATCACTCCACCCTTCAAGTCGAGCGTTGCCGATGCCTCGACTTTTCCGGTTGTCGAAGTCATCTCGGCCGAAAGTCCCGCTTCGATTTTGATATTGGTGGATTTGAGGGTGATGCTCGATCCATCGATGACAATACTACTACCTCCGACCTGCAAAGTGATTTTTTGCCCAGCGTCGATGGTGCAGGTGCCTGATGGAATGGAGATAGATTGGTTACCAGCCGAGATAGTGAGCGAATCGTTTCCTTGTTCGATCTTCGTGGTGCGATCGCCGGTTTTGATAGTCTCCTTTTGGTCCTTCCAGATCTCGATCGTTTGGCTGCCGTCGCTCGATTCTTGTGTCCCCACGTGGATGGTTTGGTTGTTGAAGACGTCGACGGTCTGATCGCCTTTATCCTTTTTGATAAATCCAACTTTGAGGCTATCGTTGTTTTCGACGACCCGTTCGAAGTCCTTTTCGGCGTGGAAGTAGACGAGTTCTTCGTCTTTCTTGTCGACGAATCGCAACTCGTTATACGTCTCTGCGGTGCCGGAGGGGGTCGACCTGGTCTTGATACCGCTCGTCGCCGCTTGATCGGGAAGTGCATATGGGACGACTTGGTCGGTGTTGTAGACACGACCGGTGATAAGGGGACGATCGGGGTCACCTTCCAAAAACTCCACGACGACTTCTTGACCGATTCGCGGAATGAACATGGCTCCCCAGGATTTGCCTGACCAGATTTGCGCGACGCGAATCCAGCAGGAGCTGTTTTCATTGGAAGTCCCTTCGCGATCCCAAGGGAATTGAACCTTGACTCGTCCGAGATTATCGGTCCATATTTCCTCTCCGTTCTTTCCAACAACCTTGGCGGTCTGGGGGCCCGCGATAATCGGCCTAGGAGTGGTGACCGGCGTTCGGAACTGTTGGGTCTTTTTGATTGCAACGAACTCCACGATCGATTCGTTATCGGAGTCCTGTCGGGCTTGGTCGATCTCTCCCGAAGTGATGGTGGTTCGAGACGAGATGATCAGATAAAGCTCATTCTCGGAATTCGATGGATGTTCGGATAATTGGAAGACGTATCCCGGTCTTAGTCTCCAAGACTTTGCAACACCTTGGATTTGCGCGAACTGGCTACCATGCAATTCCGACAGGACTCGCACGTAGTTAGTGCCATCCGCTGTTTCGGAGTAGAGTCCGGGGTAGTCGAAATGTTCGAAGCTCGAATGGGGGTGTGATTGCTCCCCGTTGAGTCGGACTTCCAGATTGACGTTCGGCTTGATGTAGTCAAAATCCCTATAAACAAACTTGCCCGGTTGAATTACCAGGCGATGTTTCCACACGTAAATATGCTCGTCGGCCGCTTCCGCATTGTTGGGCGGTCGAAATGGAATTGTGGGGGTGCCGCTGATTTTGGCGTGGGATGAAACGTTGTCGACCAAAATCATCTTGTGGTCGGATTGCGAGTGATCGAAGTAATAGTAGATCCCTTCCTGCTCCATCAATCGGCTCGCGAACTGAAAGTCCGATTCTCGATATTGCACGCAGTAATCTCGGACCTTGTACGTCTTCGTGAGTTTGGATTGGTAATCGGTCAACCCATTCTTGGTTCGAAAAACATATTCAATGATTTTCGATGGATCCAATTGCTGGTGGATCCGGCAATCGCTCGTGTGAGTTAAGAGCCAGAACCAAGGCTTCAATTCGAATTTGTACAAGAAATAACTACCGATCTCGCCGACCAGTTCAAAGTGCGAGATGATTCCGTGAAAGAATCGTGATTCTCCCCAGTTCGCTACTTCGATCGCAACCGATTTGCCGATCGTCAGATAGGGGCTGATGTCGGATTTGGTCGAAAGGACTTCGACCTGGATGGAGAACAGCCGCCCCAAGTGTTCTTCTGCAACCAGTTTTCGGAAGATCGTCGACTCGTCAAAAACACCGTGAATCTTGTTGATGCGTTGGGCGTTGACTCCGCTCGACATTTCGAACTACCTTTCAAGCAATCACTGCAATATCGAACAGGAAAAGATCTCGGTGGTGTGGGCATCGCTCCGGATCGCTCGAGAACATTCAGTGCCCAACTCCGTACTGTACCCAAACCAGTCACTCGCACTGTACCCAAACCAATCAACTATCGCGACTCTTCGAACCTTTTCCGCCCCGCATGGTACTGATGTTCGAAGCCACTTCTTTCATCTCGCGTCTCCGGTTCTTGGCGACTTGATAATGTCGCTGGAGACGGGCGTGTTTCGCTCGCAAGTTGAGATGGAGGTTTTTCAAGAAGGAAAGCCCGGGAACTTCTTTTAGTTCATTGAGGATGCTATCGAGTAATTCGAACATGCGATTCTTCCGCTTCCCTAAGAGACGACTCCTGGTCAAAGCGATGGTTGTATGCGAACCTGAGCTACCCAGTGCGGCTCGGCTCCCACTATACTATCGTCGATTTCGAGCTGCAACTTCGTTGCAGTCAAAGGAAATAACGAAACCCATCAGGAAAATGCAATCATCGGAAGACGAAGCCCGGGAACCGGATCTCTCGCTGATTGGGATCAACCCCAGGGAAGTATTCGAGCTAGGGGCGCGGGCGGCCCAGTCGGGTGACTGGAACACAGCGGTGCAATGCTATCGTCGTGTTACCCAGCTCGCTCCGCAGGTGGAGGCGGGGCATTTCAATCTGGGAAACGCTCTTTTTGAACTGGCTCGATTCCGTGAGGCGGCGGACGCGTACCGTGCAGCGCTGGCATTATCCGATGACCCTGCCAGCTGGAACAATCTTGGCAACGCGTTGAGCGAACTGCAGGAGTCCGAAGATGCCGCAGCCGCCTACGTTCGAGCTCTTCGGAGCAGCAGCATTCCTCCTGAGCTGGCGTCGCAATGTTTCTTCCATTTAGGACGTGTCCAGCTGGCACTCGCTCGCTATTCGGACGCCGCAGATTCGTTTTGCCGGTCTTGGGAGAAAGCCCCCGGCAATCCTCGTCCCGTGGAGCGTGGTCTCCGAACATTGGGACTCCTTCGCGAATGGGATCGCGGGGTGCGTTTGGGAGAGGAGGCTCTCGCGCATGATCGTTGTAAAATCGATGCTTGTTTTGGGCTCAGCGCTCTCTGGGAGGAGCGGGATCGCTGGGATTTAGCATTGTCGTACTTGGTGCAAGCGGTCGACTGGTTTCCGGAAGACCCGCGCACCTTTTCGAGGTTGGCTCAGCATCACGCACGGCGAGGTCGTGTGTCGGAAGCTACCGCCTGCATCCATCGTGCGGCCACGCTTCGAGAACCGTCTGCAGAATTATTTAGCCACTGGATTCAGATGCTCCAGCTCTCTTCGGTGCATCATCCGAACAAAGTGCGAGATGAAGCGAAGAATTGGCGAGTTGCGAAGTCTGGGCCTACGCGATCGAGCGTCCCCCCGTTTGGCAGAGCGCATCCCACGCGTTCCGAAACCAAAAACGGGGAGGACGAAGTAGTCTCCTCGAGTCCCCAAACAACTCGAGGTCGGCGCATTGCTGTTTTGGTTCATGAAGAGGCGTTGGAAGCCATTGTATTTCAGCTTTTGCCCTATCTGAAGCAACGCGACCGATCCCTTCACTCGATCCATATCTATTGGTGCTCCCTCGACGAGCATCCGATTCAGAAGGAGCTACAACCGCTCGTCGATCAGTGGTCGATGTCCCACCAATGGACCGACGCATCGATCGCAGGGCGCATGGAGGCAGAGAGGTCCGATATCTTGGTCGACATGATCGGGCATGGTCCTTCCACGAGGCTGGGAGTGGGCAAGCTTCAGCCCGCAAAGGTAAATGTTTTTTGGAACTACTCGCAACAGACGAGCGGTCAGCCCGATTTTGCCTTTCGCCTTTTGCATCATTCCGACCCCGCCGCGTTCCGGCATGAAGCAACGGAATCCGCCGTCGTCGTGAATTATCCAGCGATGACGGAATCGGATCTGCCCCCGGAGGAATTCGACCCTGCTTTGGATGAAACGTCGAAGATACTTCCGCTCCGATTTGGGTTTTGCGGCGCGATGAAATGGATGACTCACGAGTCCCTCGATTTTTGGGCCTCCCTCCTCGCTGCGTTTCCCGATTCCTCGCTAACCCTACTATCGTCGGAGTTAAGAAGCCAAGGAACGGATGGGGAGATTCGCGACGGATTCGCGCGTCGAGGTATTCTCGAGTCGAGAATCTGCGTAGATTCCGATTACGATCCAAGTTCCTTTGCGTCGATTGCAAAATGGTGTCAAGGGCTGGACGTTTTTGTAACGAGCCTGCCTGTCGCTTCGATGCCGAGCCCGCTGGCAGCCCTTTCCACGGGATGCTCGGTAGCGGGTTTGCTCGGGGATTCTGCTCCCCGAAGTGGGCTCGCACCGTTGCAGTCGCTCTTACCCGAGTCCGTGGTTCTGGGCTCCACCGTTCCAGAGTGTATCGACGCGCTTCGGGGGAAGCTCGAGCAACTCCGAGTCTACCGACAGCAGCGAGTCGAGCGACGACACGCGTTTCTGCGTTCGCCACTTGCGAAGGGGGACGTTTATGCTCGCTCGATCGACGATGCTTGGTTGGAAGTCATCGATCGATTCTCGCGAGTGAATGCCTGACGAAGGGCCACAACCATCAGGAAATAAATTGAGCACGAAGAACATTCAAAAGCTTTTCGCTTCCATCACGCACCAGAGCATTTGCCTTTACATGGAGAAGACTGGCTGGTCTTCCATGCAACGTGGGGATCGGCTCGATTTTCAGAAACAACTGGAGAATTCGGAGACGCCTCAAACCCTCTACATTACCGCTCGAGAGGATCATCCCAAGTTTCGGAGCTTGGTACCGAATTTGATATTCAGCCTTTCGGTCTTGGAGGAACGCGAGGCTTACAGCGTCGCGGAGAGTATCCATCGCGTTGTGCAGGAAATGCGTCGTCCAGACGGAACTCCCTCTTCGGGATCGGTTGCGAGCGTTTCGGCCGAACCTACCTCACCCACCCGTAGCGATCGCGAGCGATCGAGGTGGATTCGGATTCGAAACGGTACCTCTTCGTCGATCGAGGTTGCTTGGGGAGAGCAACGCAATTCAGCACGGTTACCTGGGGGGGAAACGTTGTTGGTGGACCCGTCCGACTTCGAGCTGGGGTTCGAGGTTCAAGGCGATGTGAGGATTTTCGGCGCACCCAAGAGAGAGGGGCTTCGAATACGTCCACTTCTCGATTTGCCAGGCCGCAGGATTTCGAGCCCGAAGCTCGTCGAGCAGCAGATCCTTCGTATCCTGCACAGTCAGCGTGATACGACCGATTCGGCGTTGCCTGAGTCATTTGATGCTCCGCAGAACGAATGGCTCGGTTTGGTGCATCGATTCTTTTTCGCCAACGGCGTGCATGATTCGGGGAAAGTCGCGTTGCCGACACGGGAAGCGACGGGGCAGCTCTTGCGGTCTTTGTCCATGTTGCTGGCAGATCTTTCCGAACGCTTGGATTCTACCGAGGGTCATTGGAAGGGAGAGCATTCTAGTTCACTTTTCGAAATCAGCCGCTGGCTTTTGGCGATGTGGGGAATTACATTCACCGCTGATCCTGATGCACCGTTTCAGCTTTGCACTGCATTGCTCTCGGACCGCGGTACCACTCCCATCCAAACGCTTGAATGGCTGGAGGCGAACTGTGAATCGATCGCCGGTGTAGACATAGACACGTCCCTACCCTAGTTGCTTTCCTATTTCCGTTTACGGAGTTACCAAGTGGTCGAGTTTTGTAAACGAGTCACCGAATCGTCGCTGTTCAACAGATCGATCCTTGGGCTGATCGTTTTGTCTGGTATTCTCGTCGGCGTGGAAACCTATCCAGCTTTTGGAGAGGGGACTCGATGGGGGGAGCTACTGCAGTGGATCCAGTCCGTAATTCTTCTGGTGTTTGTGATCGAAATCGCGATGAAAATCATCGCTTGTGGTAGCAAGCCTCAGAAGTTTTTCGCGGAACCTTGGAACTTATTCGATCTCGCCATCATTCTGATCTGTCTGCTACCCTTTAATTTGCAGTCGGCAGCAGTGGTTCGCATGGCTCGTATATTGCGGGCTCTTCGCATGATTACCATCCTGCCGAGGTTGCGATTGCTGGTTAGCGCTCTGCTCCGTTCGATCCCTTCGCTGGGGTATATTGGCGTTCTTCTCGGTCTTCACTTCTATATTTATTCGGTCATTGGGACCATCGCGTTTGGAAAGAACGATCCCATTCGATTTGGGTCGCTTCATGCAACCGCATCCACGTTGTTTCAAGTCCTCACGTTGGAAGGTTGGAATGACGTGCGCGACACGCAAGTCATGGGGAGCGATGTGACGTACGATGAAAGTTGGAAAGAGATCACTTCGTCGAATCGTATATCGCAGCCGATGCCATTGTCCGCTACGTTCTATTTCATGTCTTTTATTCTTCTCGGAACGATGATCATGCTCAATCTCTTTACGGGAGTGATCATTAGTAGTATGGAGGAGGCCCAATCGGAAGTCGCCGACCATGGGGACCGAGAAACGCAGCTGGCAGAGAAAGGTTTTTTAACCTTGCATGATGAGCTGGCTATTATCAACGATCAGCTTCACAAAATCGCTGCTCAGGTCGCGAAGCTTCAAAATCCGCCGTCGGAAACAGACCGTTTGTCTTGAGTGGCTTCGCGGTCCCACCGACGGGCGCGATCGAGCTATTCGTTCGTTGGAAACGAGTCGATTCGCGGAGCGATAGGATCAAAGGAGGGCTCGGTCGTCGGTACAACGATCGAGTCCGATATCCCCAAGTCGGATGTTCCCAAGTTCGATAAAGCTGGGTTCGATAATGCTGAGGCTTGGGTCGTCGGCTCGAGAGGGATTTGCGGTAGGGCTGGAGGGGGGAGTGCCTCTGGGGGAACATCGATGGTGGTCGATGGGAGCGGCGAAATCGGTAAATCGCCCTCTGGGGCTTGCACTCGCCACTTCGGAGTGGAGGATCTCGATGTTTTGATTCCATCGGCAAAGACAATGTTGTTGTATTCCAGCAGCGTTCCTTTTTCGAAGTGGATATTCTTTAACGCGATCATGTATCGAACCAACGCATCGTAGAAAGCGGTGTCGGACTGCGAAACACGGCTTTGTGCATCCAGGATTTCGTTCACGTTGACTTGGTTGTTATTCTCTTCCAAGTTTTTTAGGATGGCGAGTTGCTCGTAGGCTGCCAATCGCTGGTTGAAGGTGGTTTGAGCAACAGAAAAACTTCGAATAGCGGCCGCGTAGGCATTGCTCAAATCATGAACGACTCGCCGCTCTTTCGCTTGGAGCAATTCTTGATCTTTCGCGAGCTTCAGCTGTGCATTTTTGACGTTGTTGTACGCGCGTCGGAATCCCACGGGTAGGTTCATCTCCAGGCCGAATTGCCACTCTTGGAATTGACCGGAGGTCATACTCGCTACCGCGTTGTCGAATTCCGCTTGGCTCTGGCTCCACAAGCTATCGCCGAAGCCGCGGATGCGGTATTGCGAGATCAGATCGAGTTGTGGTTTGAGAGCATTTTTGCTAGCGAGCAGTTCTAATCGGCTACGCGAGATTTGAAGATCTTGTTTTCTCAGTTCGGGTCGCAGACTCAGCGACTCTTGTACTAATTGTCCCCAATCGAATAAGACTTGAACCAGGATGGGGTCGTGCGCGGGGCGGATCATTCGTCCATCATTGATGGGAAGATTCATCAAGAGCCTGAGCCGGCGCTCTGCGGTGTGAACCCCTTCGATCGCTCGAAAGGACCCGCCGCTGCTTCCATTGTTGGTTCGTGTACCGTCGACTTCTCGTCCTGTCATCGCATCGAGGACTTGCGCTTCAAACCGGTAGTACTGTTCCCTCGCCCTTGCTTCTGAATCGCTCGATCCCGACTGTTGGTCTCGATAGTTCTTCTCAATTCGCCACGTATTGAGAGCGGCGTCTCGGGCCGCGATTTTCGCTTCGAGGTTGCGGTATGCGAAATAGAGATCCCAATAGGCGTTCTCGACGTCGCTGACAAGATCCCGTATGGCCATCTCGTAGTCGAGGATTGCGGAATCGGTGTTGACGCGTGCGACGAGGATACCGTTGTAGACCCCCGGCGTGGATTTCGGGCCCGCGATTCGGTTGTATTCGAGCCCCCCTCCTCGTGCCAGGGGATGGCGAAATCCGACTTCGATATTCGTTTGCCAAACGCTGGGAAAAAGATTACTCGGCGCGTTGTTCGCATCGTACGACGTGTTTTTACGCGCGTAGAGATCGGTTCCGTACGCAGTTGTTTTGGTGAGTTCATTTTGGTAGTTGATCAAGTCTTGCTGGAGCAAGTTGGTACCACCACCGATCAATCGGTTGTTCAGAGGCAAGTCATTTTTGTTGACAGTGAGCCTGCTGTTGAATTGGGCGTCAAAGGCAGCGAGGGCCGATTCGATTCCAAGCCTCGGATCGGTCGCTTGGATTGCAGGATCGTGGAGCGATTGGACTCCGTTGGCCGTGCGAAGTGTGGTACCACCGAGGTCCTGCAGAATTTTCGATCGTTCCACCGCGATTTGAATCGCTTCGTCCGGTGTCATAAGCCACGCCGCCCTCTCCGGTGAGAGCAACGTCAGGGGTTCTGACGCGATCGACTCGACGAGGACAGCGCGCGGCTCCTCGGCGAGGTCTTGCAAGTAGGAATTGGGGCCGGGGTGGGCCAACTTTTGCAGCGGAGTCAGAGCGGGGACCGCAGGCTTGTAGTCGCGAGCACAACCTGGCAGGCACGCCAGGCCCAAGCTCACCAGAAAGAGACTGCGGTGCAAACTACGCATGGAGATAGCAACGAGATTTGTCTGAAGTGCAAAGAATCCGCCCGGATGTTCGGGGCGACTCCGTCACAATGTCCACAGGAACACACCACGGTCCTTTATCGGGCTGGTGCGAAAGCCGACATAAGCGATAAAATCGGCACAGACGAAAATTCCATTGTTTTGAAACGGCTGGTGAACTGGGTGTGGTAAACCAGGTAGCGCAGAGAAAGTGCACGAGCAAGTGAATCTGGATCAGCGACTGGACCTGTTATCCGAACTGGCCGCAAAAATGCCTGCTGCAAAGGTTTACTTCGATACACTCGTCGAATCTTTATGCGAAGCGACGAATGCCCGCGCTGCAGCAGTTTGGACCGTAGAAGGATCTCGCTATCGATTGCAAGCCGAGCGGAGCCTTGCTTCCATCGGGATCCACGCATCGGAGTCGGTCCGCGTCCAGCATGAACAAGGACTGGAGTTGGCGTGCCGTTCCGATGAGCGTTCCGCTCGCGTCGTAGGGGGCGATGGAAATTTCGTTTATCTCTTCTTCGCGGGTGATTTGGACGGAGACACTTTCCTCGTCCTCGAGATCGCGACCGATCCAGTTTCTGAAGGGACCGAGTCGACCTTCATGGCGATTCTCGCGGCCTTTCACGAGACTGCGAGGGAATTCCGTAGCCGCTCCACGATCCAGTCGTTGAAGCAACAACTCGATGGCTTCCATGTTTGGTCCGAGCGCATCCCGAAATGGTACGCTTGCGATCATTTGGATCAGACGGCATTCCTGATCGCCAACGACCTCCTGGAACTGGGCGCGTACCATCGAGTCAGTATCGGGTCGGTTCGAGGTAAGCGGGTCAAGCTGACGGTGATCAGTGGAACCCCCGTGTTGGATCGACGCGCGAAGCAAGTTTCCTTGATGGAAGAGTTGATGACGTTTGTCGCTCGAGCCAATTTGAAGGTTGTCTTTCCAAGTGAAGAAGAGTTGGCTCCGTCGCTGGTGGTATTGGCCGAGAATTATGTCGATGCGAGCGGTGCTTCTTCGGTTTGTCTAGCGACTTGGAACCTACCGCTTGAGACGCGAGGGCCGAGAGAAGCTCGAGCACCGTTTTCGGTCGTCTCCCTCGAGAATTTTCACTCATCCCGAGCAGAGATACCCGAGGAGCTTGAATTCGTTTTCCAACAAGCCGAAACGGCTCTCGGGTTGGCTTGGAAACGAGACCGCGGTTGGTTTCTCCGAACGGGCAAATGGATCGATCGATGGCACAAGCGACTTGCCGCATCGGGATGGGCAGGGATCGGTTTGGGGCTCGCAATTGCCGGTTCCTTGGTCGCGCTGTTCACGATTCCGATCGACTATGAAGTTTGGGCGGAAGGTGTTTATGAGTGCTCACTCTCGCGCGACGTCTTCGCACCGTTGGACGCCGAAGTGGTCGATATGCGTGTTGACCACGAGAGCAAGGTCCAACAGGGCGATGTGTTACTGAAGCTGCAAAGTCGCACACTGGACCTTAAGAGAGAGGAACTCATGACGCAGCGAGAGGTTGCTATGGAAAAGCTTCGCGCGTTGGAAGCCTCGCGTCTGGGAGATCGCCGCAATCGCTCGCAGGATCCAGCCCTGCCAACCGATTGGTCCGCTGCAGAAAAAGAGTTGAGAGAACTTGTAGCGGGACAAAATGAGCAGTTAGGAATTATCGACAAAATGATCGCGTCGCTAACGCTTCGAAGCCCCATCACGGGGCAAGTGATCAGCTGGAACAACACCAAAGATTGGATAAGTCGGCCCGTTCGTCAGGGGCAGCGATTGGTTTCGATCGTCGATTTGCAAAGTCCAGGTCAATTGCGTTTGACAATAGACGACAGGGATGCGCCGGCTTTGTTTCGACGAACTCGCGAGAGCAATGCACCTGTAGAAGTTCGATTTACGTTCGTGAACGATCCGACGGTTACCCATCGGGCTGAAGTAGTGCGAACGGCAATCAATGCCGAACGTTCGGATCGAGCGGTTCGATCGATCCGAGTCGAAGCCGTGGTCTCGGTCGGTCAGAATGTGTCCCCGCAACCAGGTGCCAACGTTCGAGGGAGAATACCATGTGGCGATACAACACTCGGTGGTCTTTGGTGCAGTCGGGTCCTTCAACAGTGGAGATTATGGTGGTACTTCTAACGCTTCGCCATCGAGGTGGACCCAATGGTCTGGGACACGCTCTGAGCGTCGTCTCTCATGGGTATCTTCGAGTGGCCAGGAGGACGTTTTTCGCCCTGGGAGCCTGTGGGTGGATCGCAATGGTCTGGACCAGCGCGCTCCCCGCTCAGTCCCCAGACGAACTCGTCATCTCCCCTGTCCTGCTGAAAGCGATGGAGGAGGTAGAAGTCCCTGCTCTTCTCGACGGCGCCGTTCGGCAAATCGTGGTGCAAGAAGGGGGGCACGTCGACCCAACAAGCGTCCTGGTGCATATGGACGACCGAAATGCAAAACACAAACGGGACCAAGCCGAGTTGCAGGCGAGGATCGCAGGCTTAAAGGCCGCAGACAACTCCACGGTCGAACTCGCTCAAATCGAGGTCGAGGTAGCCAGTGCTTCGCTGCAAAGGGCGAACGAATCTCGAAAGCGATTCCCAGATACCCCGTCCCAAGCAGAGATGGATCAAATTCGTCTTCGCGTGGCCGAGGCGAATCAGCATCTCGAAAGGGCCAAACAAGATCTTGAGTTGGCGCATCTTACGCATGATCTCGCTCGCTCCTCGCTCGAGGCAGCCAACCTCGAATTCGATCAATGTCAAATACGATCCCCTATCCATGGCACAGTCGTTCAAATCTTCGCGCGGCCCGGTGAATGGATTCGCCAAGGAGCTCCGGTGGCCCGTGTCCTGCAACTAGATCGATTGCGAGCGGAGGCCTTTATCACACAAAAGCAGGCCTCATTCCTGTCGATCGAAGGGGATGTTATGGTCCTGGTTCACGACATGAATCCGCAGGGGACAGCCAAGGAAGGTGGCAAGGAAATCCGTGCGAAGATCGTTTTCATCAGCCCCGAAGTCGATATCAACGATGATCGTCGTCGCGTGGTCGCTGAGGTAGACAACGCTCAACAAAGGCTTGCACCTGGGATGCGCGTTGCGATTCGCATACCCGCAAACAATCCCTCCATCGACGCTCGTCGCCGAAAGATCCCGTGACACTTCCCCTTCGTTTCATAGGCTGGACGTTAGATCGTCTGGTCAGACACTTTTCGAAATGCGGGTAGTTACGGTATGAGTCTCGTCCTGGGAAACTCTCCCGCTCTTCTCTCTGCGATGGATCGTCCTATCCCTCTTAGAAGGCGGCTCGATCTGATCGTTCGCCAGTCGGTCGGACGTGAGGGGGTACGGTTCACGATCAAAGATCCGGTTGCGTTCCAGCATTTTCAGTATCTTCATGAGGAGTACTTTCTGCTAGCGTGTCTGGACGGGCGAACCAGTCGTCGCGAATTGCAAAGCCGTTTCGAAAAACAGTTTCCAGGGAAGCGTCTAAGCATCCCTCATCTCGAACGATTGTTGGCAAACTTTTTTTATGAAGGATTGGTCCTAGCCGATCGGCCTGGGACTGGCGAACGGCTTTATGCGAGGTCCTTGAAGAACAAGAAGTTGTCTCCTGCGAGCCTGATTCAAAAACTGCTTTGCATCCGGTTTCGTGGTTTTTCCTTTCCACATGTTCTCGACGAGGTCGAACGAAGAACCCGTTTCTTGCTTCATCCGGTTTCCATCGTCCTGTTCGCTCTGTTCTTGGTCTTCACGGTTGGCTTCGCGGCAATTCACCGAGAGGCCTTTCAAGACAGGCTACCAGCATGGAACGAATATCTATCCCTGCGATATGTGAGTCTTCTTATTCTCGCGATCGCGATCGCGAAGATCCTTCACGAGCTGTCCCATGCGATGGTATGCAGACGATTCGGCGCCGAATGCAATGAGATTGGAGTGATGCTCCTCTTGTTCGTACCTTGTCTTTATTGCGAGGTGTCGGATTCATGGATGCTCAAGAGTCGATGGAAGCGCGCGGCGGTAGCGGGAGCAGGAATCGCGGCAGAGTGCGTGCTCGGGGGGCTCGCGTTTTGGTGTTGGTGGTTGACCTATCCTGGAGTGATCCACGCAATTTCTCTTCAAGTCATGATCGTTTGTTCGATCAATTCCATTTTGATCAACGGCCAGCCACTGCTTCGATACGATGGATATTTTGTTCTTTCCGATGCGTTGAATCGTCCCAACCTGTGGACCGCTTCCCGCGCACATGTTCGAAGGCTTTTTGGGATGTTTTTTCTCAAACCTGCGTTCCAGCAACGCGATCCATGGATGCGGTCAGGAACCCTGGCGTTATGGTTCGGTCTGGCTTCCTCGGTCTACCAGTTCGCAGTGTTGGCTGCCATGCTTTGGGTGCTGCACGCGTTGGCAATTCAATGGCGGCTGCTTTCCGTGTTCTGGATGGTCTTGTTCTTAATCGGAGGAACGATCGTTTTGGTGACTTCGCTGCAACTGGGATCGCAAATTCAGAACCCTTCCTTCCGACGCAGGTTGAGCCTCGCGCGCAGCCTAGGGACCGCGGCCGCCATCGTGGTGGGCATCGTCCTGCTCTTTACCTTTCCCGTTTCATGGAATGCCACTTCCTTCGGGATTGTGCTCCCGGAGCAACGGCAACCGATTCTCTCCATCGTGGCGGGGAGACTCGCATCGTGTGTGGAGGCGGGGCAGTACGTGCGTCAGGGTGAGGTCATTGCCACGCTGGAGAACCCGACTTTGGAGCTGGAACGATCCAATCTTCAAGTCCAGCTTCAGCAGGCTAGAGCTCGTCAAGAGAGTCTTCGCCGCAAACGCGCCTTCGAGCCATCCGCATCGCAGTCTCTCCTAAGCGCAGAGCAGCAAGTCCTGGGACTAGAGCAAGAACTCGCACTGCTCGACAAAAATCTAGAACTCCTCACCCTTCGCGCGGACCGAGCGGGGTGGTGCGTCGAGCCTGATCGCGGTGCCATGGAGGAGTCGCAGACTCAGGCATGGCGAGTTCCGCTCCTTTCATTTCAGAACCTCGGTTGCCACATCGTGCGCGGAACATGGGTCGCCACGGTAGAGAATGCCCCGGTTGAACAAATCCCCCTGGAGCAAGCGACCGTGGAACAACAAGGAGGTTCGGTATTTCGAGCCTACTTTCGCGAGTCGGATGTGGCGGGGATTCAATCTGGACAGGACGCCAAGGTCATCTTGAGGCGGCAGCCTGATCGTCCGTGTGCGGGCGTGGTCCGACAAGTGAAGCTCGACACCACGGGAGAGATTCCTCCTGCGTTGCAACGCGAATCCCTGTTTTCATGGTACGCCACTACCGAGGGAACGAAGTCCAAAGAGCCGGTATATCTCGTCGAAATTGAGCTGAAGGTAGAGATTCGCTCCATCGACGCCGACGGCATCGGACGTGTATGGGTAACGACATCACCCCTCCCACTCGCCGCTATTTTGTGGCGGTCCCTGGCGTCGAACTTGCGTTGGTAGACGCATGGTGAGAGCTTCCGCCCGCGACATCACGGGATTAAAAAGGCTCCCGCGGTCAACACCGTTCCTTCGATAACGAGAGGTTTGAGTTGGAGGGGCGGCAACTCGCGTACTTTCGGTGCGGGCCAACCGGCTTCGTAGGGCCAATCCCAATACGCCGGTTGCCGCGCGTCGTGAACCGACATTGCATAAGGCAACGCGGGTATTGTCGCGAGGAATCGAACTCCCGACAGCGCGGGCTGCACGAGACCGCAGGTGCGACCGTAGCGTTCCAAGTTGACCTCTTCGAAGTAAAGAGGCTGGTAGGGAACTGCGGACGCTGACCGAATGGCAGGGGTCGAGGCATGGGAAGGGGAGGCGAACCATTGCGGCTCCACAGTCGGTATCGGGCCGAGAACGGCTTCCACCTGGTTTTCAGGGAGAAGCGTGCTGTCCCCCTTCGATTTCGGTGCCAATCCGATAGACACCGACCCAATCGGCTTCATCGGAGGCAGGAAATGGGCCTGCGGATTTCCGGATTTCTGCGTCCCCTGCGGCGATGCTGGCGATGCTGGCGGAGGTGGCATCAAGCTCGGTTCGTCCTGCACCCAGGCCTCCGCAGGTGCTTCGACGACAATGGAGCGGCCTATCTGTCCCTGCGATTGTCGGAGCTTGACCCCCTGTTGAGCGATCGCAGGGAGCCCGTAGCCCACACCTACCGCCACAGCGAGGGATGGCCAAAGGGGGGTGGTTCGAAGAGTTGGCATCGCATGAACATCCTGTTCCAAACGCGGTTTTCATCCAGTCCGCCGGGAGAGCGAGACAGCGGGAATCCTTCCCTGCTCACGGGAATGTTCGTATTAGCCCGGTTCATAAAATCAGAAATTGCAGGCATTCCCTACGAGCGATAAACACCGATTGCGCGGTACGACAGGAACAAACAGAACTTATTTGTGATCCAAGCCTGATAAGGTGTGACTTTTGGAGCGGTTGTAGACGAAAATCAAATGAAAAGCTGAACGTCCGAGACGGGCACAGTTAAAATTGTAAGGCTTGTTTGTTTTGTCGACTTTATGACTAAAGGTCCGAGAGTAGCGTTTCACCCATCTGTAGGGTGTGCTGCAGCCCCACTCAAAAGTGTTTGTCCCGACCCTTTTCCTTTTGATCACGTTGTCGATTCATGATGTCGTTTCTTCTGAAGTTGCTGCGATTCTGGAAAGGGAACGTCGAAGATCGCGCCGCCAACCCACGGAAGAGTGACAATTCAGTCTATCCCCGCTTGTACGAGTCGAGGTTGGAGTCGCGGCGCGTTCTCAATGCAGCCCCGCTACCGTTTCCCACCGACGTCTCCGAACTGCTGATCGACGCAGGAGAGGGCCGAAACGATGGTGGGGCCGACACCTTCGAAATACGCCAGGCGTCGTCCGGATCGACGGGGCAATTGCAAGTCCTCGTCAATGCGCAGAAGGTGTGGGAAGGGGCCTACAACCAGCTGGACAAAATTCGAATCGAAGGATCCAGCGACAGCGATGTGGTGAAAATAGACGCGGAGCTGAATTGGCAGGGGACGATTCAGTTCTCTGGAGGTCCCAACGACGAAGGGGGCGAAGACTCCCTCCAGGTCCTCTCCTCGCCAAACCGACTCTGGGAGCAGATTCAAACGCGTTTGGAATCGAACACTTGGAGCCGAACATACTACGCCGCTTCCGATTCCCAGGGGCTTTTGATCGAAGCTTCAGGTGTCGAATCCATGCAGGATCGTTCGCAATCCACCTCGCAGACCTACGACATTCTTCAGGCTGCTGGAGGATGGGGGCTCGAGAGTCTCGCGCGGGACACGAGCGAAGGATGGGTCGGGCAGGAGTTGCAGGTTCTCTCCAACGGAACCCGACGCTGGGCCTTCGCCGATAGCAGTGCGATGCAGATTCGATTCTTCGAGCCCGCATCGACCGCGACGTTGGAGATGTCTGATCTTCGAACCAATGCAAAGTCAATCGATATCCAAGGTAGTACGATTCTGGTTCACGGCCAGATCACCGCCAGCTCGGGAGCCCGTGTCACGCTGGACGCGGGAGGGGAACATTCGATTTTCGTATCCGGTACCATCGATGTCTCGGGCCGCGGGTTCGATGGGGGAGGTCAGATTGTATTGCTGGGGGATCGAGTCGAATTGAACGACGGCGCTCGATTGAATGCGTCCTCCGATCTCGACGGCGGACAAATATGGATCGGTGGAGGAAGACAGGGTGCGTTGCTTGGAAACGGCAACGCCCAGTCCGTGAGAGTCTCCGCATCCGCGCTGGTCGAAGCGGATTCGATCCAACATGGCGACGGTGGATCCATCGTGATCTGGTCGGAAGCGAGCACGGTGGTGGAGGGTACCGGAAACCTGCGTGCCCGCGGCGGTCTCACGGGTGGGAACGGCGGTTTCATCGAGACGTCGAGTCGCGGCTCGCTCCAGGTGGATAACCCGGCGGTCCTAACGGCCAACGCGGGACGCGGTGGGCTCTGGTTGGTCGATCCATCCAGTATCGTTATCGTTTCCACCCCCACCGCCAATACCGCGACGGTGACCTATGTATTGGCTAGCACAATCGAGTCCCAACTCAACAATGGCGTCTCGGTCTCGTACATCACCTCCACGGGAACCGGGGATGGAGACATCTTGATACAAGCCGCGATCAATGTCACCGGAACGAACAATGCCACATTAAGCCTCAACGCCACTCGCGATATTCAGTTCAACGCATCGGGGAATATCGCGGGCAATCAAAAACTTTCGTTGCAACTCACCGCCGGCCGAAATCTCCGAACCGATTCCGCAAATTTGTCTGCACTGCGAGAACTCAACCTATCAGCCACCAGCGGCGATATTACTTTGGGAGCGGTCTCTATCGGCGACGGAGTCGGATTGCCAGGATTCGCCATGACATCTGTCTCCAGATCTCTCGCGACAACCGGGCCTCTCACTAGCCTGGGTGGGGATATTCAACTTAAGACGACCGACACAACAGGGACATCTATTTCACTTGATGACGTTAGCACCGCATCCGGGGATTTGGAAATCCAAGCGGCATCTATCGTGGCTTTCGTCGGTGGAGCAGGTTCCATTCAATCAACGTCTGGTCAGCTGCGAATACAAGGATTGCAGACAACGACGGCATTGGGGTTCGGAACGGGCGCTTCAGGTGACTTGAGGATGAGCGACGCATCGCTGCTGGCGATCGCATCGGGATTCACGGGAGGGATTCAATACGGTCAGTCTCTCCAAACTGGGAAGATTACTCTAGCCGGTACCTCCCATACCTACACCGACGCGTTGACCATTGTCGCGTCCGGTGGAGCCGATGTCATTATCAACAGTTCCTTGACTGTCCAGGGCTCGGGAAACTCGCTGCTTATCCAAGGATCTAATGCCTCCGAAGTCGAGCTTGCCGGGAACCTTCAAACGCGTGGCGGATCCATTTCTATCGTAGCAGATCGACTTTTGGTCGACAGTAGTGCGACTCGAACCATCGAATCGAGCGGCGGAGGAAGTGCAACAGGCGGTGTAATCCAACTGGGGAACATCAATCGAATCGACGGAAAGGGGAGCGCCGCAAACCTTCAAGTCTGGAGCCAAGCTACCAACGTCGGCGGGAACATCACGATTGGCAATGTTGTCAAAGATGTCGATGGCAGTGGTGTGAATCGACTTTCGATCCAGAGCAGCGGCTCGGTGAGCGATGGAACGGTGACGATTGGTAGTGTCCGGTTGATTGGCAAGTCCGGTACACCGGCGTTGTTCCAGATCAACCAGAGCGATGCGACGGCGACAGATATTATCGCATCGGGCGTGATCGATCTTCGGGATGGGACGTTGGGTCAGCAAGCCGGTTCGATCGACTTTGGATCCTCGCGATTGACCCCGCTCAATAGCACCAGTGTGTTGGAGTTGCGAACGCAGCATACGGGGCTTGGTGTCGTGGACAACGGGAACGATGGTGGTGACATTCGCATTGGAGGAGTAGCCAACCAGGGTAGCGCGTACTTCGACACCCTGTTGATCGACATGCGAGGTGCTGGGACCCCCAACGAGAGCGGGACGTTGAGCGTGACTGGTACAGGAGCTCGCGTCTTGAGTGTCGATGGATTCAATGGTGGGAGCGCATCGGCGGTTGGTATTGAGATCTTAGGCACGGTGGAGCTTGCAGCAGCCAATCCCCTTTCGCTGCAGACGAACCCCGGAGGTGTTGCGGGGTTGAGTTCCCGAGCGATCGATCTTCGCAATACGAGTTTTACGGGCTCTGGTAGCTTGTCGTTGGTAACCGGTTCAACGGTTGTTGGGAACAGTTCGAATGTGGCGGGGAATGTGTTCTTAGCGGATGTGGATCTTTCGACAGCCGGGAGTTCCCTATCGATCGATACGCGAGGTACAACGATTGGTCGCACACGGTTGGAGCATCCCACGGGATCGGCCGTGACGGTAACGGTCCATGGAGACTTGGACTTCCGGAACACGCTGACGGAGTTGGTCGATAGCGCGACGTTGCGAGTGTTGGGAGATACGAACGAGCTGAAGCTTGGAGATGCAGTGGCATCGGGTTCGCAGAATTTGAACCTTCTCTCGGAAGGTAGTATTTCGGTTGGTTCGATCGACTTGAACACAGGCTCGCTATCAATACAGTTGGATACGGACAATGATTCGATCTCAGCGTTGACGGCAACGGGTGCGTTGGACGCAGGTTCGATCACGTTTACCGGTTCGGCGCTAGGTAACGATACGGTATGGTTGGGAGGAGATGTTACGACGGGAAGCGGAGCGATTCAATTCGTGGACCTTAGTTCGGTGCAGCTAGCCTCGAACACAGACCTTCGTTCGGCGACGAACATTAGTATGGCCGGGGAAGTAGGAGTCCTGGAACTGGTAGGAGCCAGTGGCACGAACATCTTGGAAGTCCGAGGGAGTAACACGACGCTTGAGACTCCGAGTATCACGGGAACTGGGAACGTGACGCTGGAGCTGTTGAGCGACCATTCGATCTTGTTGGGGAATGTGTTACTGACCAACGGGTTGGTGGAGGCATCGATCGGTCGCTCGACGGCGCGCACCGATACGATGTTCCGTGCAGGGAGTGTGCAAGCGCGAGGGCTTCGCGTAACCGGTGGTGACCCTGCCAACGACGAGGCACTCTTCACCGACCAGCTCGATCTCGGCGTCGATGGACTGCTGGTCGAAGATGTGCAATCGGTCGATCTCTCAGGAGATATTTTCTCCGACGGGGATATGTCGTTGGAAGTGGGGACTGGAGGAACGATCCTTCTCAACTCCGATATCACCACGAATGGCAGCGACATTCTCTTTCTGTCAGGCCGAGTCGATGTCGATGGCACGGCAGTCAGGACTTTGACGACAGGTGGGACCGGAGTCACAGCGAACACGGCAGGGCAAGTCCAGTGGGGAGCAGGAACAAGCATTGCGGGAGTGGACGGCGCAGCCGCTTTGGAGATCGACACCCGTGGTGTTCTGCAAGGTGGAGCGGTCACTCTGGGTACTGTCGTTGGAACCGGCAGCGGTGTGAATCGACTTTCGATTCAGAGCAGCGGCTCGGTGAGCGATGGAACGGTGACGATTGGTAGTGTTCGTTTGATTGGCAAGTCCGGTACACCGGCGTTGTTTCAGATCAACCAGAGCGATGCGACGGCGACAGATATTATCGCATCGGGCGTGATCGATCTTCGGGATGGGACGTTGGGTCAGCAAGCCGGTTCGATCGACTTTGGATCCTCGCGATTGACCCCGCTCAATAGCACCAGTGTGTTGGAGTTGCGAACGCAGCATACGGGGCTTGGTGTCGTGGACAACGGGAACGATGGTGGTGACATTCGCATTGGAGGAGTAGCCAACCAGGGTAGCGCGTACTTCGACACCCTGTTGATCGACATGCGAGGTGCTGGGACCCCCAACGAGAGCGGGACGTTGAGCGTGACTGGTACAGGAGCTCGCGTCTTGAGTGTCGATGGATTCAATGGTGGGAGCGCATCGGCGGTTGGTATTGAGATCTTAGGCACGGTGGAGCTTGCAGCAGCCAATCCCCTTTCGCTGCAGACGAACCCCGGAGGTGTTGCGGGGTTGAGTTCCCGAGCGATCGATCTTCGCAATACGAGTTTTACGGGCTCTGGTAGCTTGTCGTTGGTAACCGGTTCAACGGTTGTTGGGAACAGTTCGAATGTGGCGGGGAATGTGTTCTTAGCGGATGTGGATCTTTCGACAGCCGGGAGTTCCCTATCGATCGATACGCGAGGTACAACGATTGGTCGCACACGGTTGGAGCATCCCACGGGATCGGCCGTGACGGTAACGGTCCATGGAGACTTGGACTTCCGGAACACGCTGACGGAGTTGGTCGATAGCGCGACGTTGCGAGTGTTGGGAGATACGAACGAGCTGAAGCTTGGAGATGCAGTGGCATCGGGTTCGCAGAATTTGAACCTTCTCTCGGAAGGTAGTATTTCGGTTGGTTCGATCGACTTGAACACAGGCTCGCTATCAATACAGTTGGATACGGACAATGATTCGATCTCAGCGTTGACGGCAACGGGTGCGTTGGACGCAGGTTCGATCACGTTTACCGGTTCGGCGCTAGGTAACGATACGGTATGGTTGGGAGGAGATGTTACGACGGGAAGCGGAGCGATTCAATTCGTGGACCTTAGTTCGGTGCAGCTAGCCTCGAACACAGACCTTCGTTCGGCGACGAACATTAGTATGGCCGGGGAAGTAGGAGTCCTGGAACTGGTAGGAGCCAGTGGCACGAACATCTTGGAAGTCCGAGGGAGTAACACGACGCTTGAGACTCCGAGTATCACGGGAACTGGGAACGTGACGCTGGAGCTGTTGAGCGACCATTCGATCTTGTTGGGGAATGTGTTACTGACCAACGGGTTGGTGGAGGCATCGATCGGTCGCTCGACGGCGCGCACCGATACGATGTTCCGTGCAGGGAGTGTGCAAGCGCGAGGGCTTCGCGTAACCGGTGGTGACCCTGCCAACGACGAGGCACTCTTCACCGACCAGCTCGATCTCGGCGTCGATGGACTGCTGGTCGAAGATGTGCAATCGGTCGATCTCTCAGGAGATATTTTCTCCGACGGGGATATGTCGTTGGAAGTGGGGACTGGAGGAACGATCCTTCTCAACTCCGATATCACCACGAATGGCAGCGACATTCTCTTTCTGTCAGGCCGAGTCGATGTCGATGGCACGGCAGTCAGGACTTTGACGACAGGTGGGACCGGAGTCACAGCGAACACGGCAGGGCAAGTCCAGTGGGGAGCAGGAACAAGCATTGCGGGAGTGGACGGCGCAGCCGCTTTGGAGATCGACACCCGTGGTGTTCTGCAAGGTGGAGCGGTCACTCTGGGTACTGTCGTTGGAACCGGCAGCGGTGTGAATCGACTTTCGATTCAGAGCAGCGGCTCGGTGAGCGATGGAACGGTGACGATTGGTAGTGTTCGTTTGATTGGCAAGTCCGGTACACCGGCGTTGTTTCAGATCAACCAGAGCGATGCGACGGCGACAGATATTATCGCATCGGGCGTGATCGATCTTCGGGATGGGACGTTGGGTCAGCAAGCCGGTTCGATCGACTTTGGATCCTCGCGATTGACCCCGCTCAATAGCACCAGTGTGTTGGAGTTGCGAACGCAGCATACGGGGCTTGGTGTCGTGGACAACGGGAACGATGGTGGTGACATTCGCATTGGAGGAGTAGCCAACCAGGGTAGCGCGTACTTCGACACCCTGTTGATCGACATGCGAGGTGCTGGGACCCCCAACGAGAGCGGGACGTTGAGCGTGACTGGTACAGGAGCTCGCGTCTTGAGTGTCGATGGATTCAATGGTGGGAGCGCATCGGCGGTTGGTATTGAGATCTTAGGCACGGTGGAGCTTGCAGCAGCCAATCCCCTTTCGCTGCAGACGAACCCCGGAGGTGTTGCGGGGTTGAGTTCCCGAGCGATCGATCTTCGCAATACGAGTTTTACGGGCTCTGGTAGCTTGTCGTTGGTAACCGGTTCAACGGTTGTTGGGAACAGTTCGAATGTGGCGGGGAATGTGTTCTTAGCGGATGTGGATCTTTCGACAGCCGGGAGTTCCCTATCGATCGATACGCGAGGTACAACGATTGGTCGCACACGGTTGGAGCATCCCACGGGATCGGCCGTGACGGTAACGGTCCATGGAGACTTGGACTTCCGGAACACGCTGACGGAGTTGGTCGATAGCGCGACGTTGCGAGTGTTGGGAGATACGAACGAGCTGAAGCTTGGAGATGCAGTGGCATCGGGTTCGCAGAATTTGAACCTTCTCTCGGAAGGTAGTATTTCGGTTGGTTCGATCGACTTGAACACAGGCTCGCTATCAATACAGTTGGATACGGACAATGATTCGATCTCAGCGTTGACGGCAACGGGTGCGTTGGACGCAGGTTCGATCACGTTTACCGGTTCGGCGCTAGGTAACGATACGGTATGGTTGGGAGGAGATGTTACGACGGGAAGCGGAGCGATTCAATTCGTGGACCTTAGTTCGGTGCAGCTAGCCTCGAACACAGACCTTCGTTCGGCGACGAACATTAGTATGGCCGGGGAAGTAGGAGTCCTGGAACTGGTAGGAGCCAGTGGCACGAACATCTTGGAAGTCCGAGGGAGTAACACGACGCTTGAGACTCCGAGTATCACGGGAACTGGGAACGTGACGCTGGAGCTGTTGAGCGACCATTCGATCTTGTTGGGGAATGTGTTACTGACCAACGGGTTGGTGGAGGCATCGATCGGTCGCTCGACGGCGCGCACCGATACGATGTTCCGTGCAGGGAGTGTGCAAGCGCGAGGGCTTCGCGTAACCGGTGGTGACCCTGCCAACGACGAGGCACTCTTCACCGACCAGCTCGATCTCGGCATCGATGGGCTGCTGGTCGAAGATGTGCAATCGGTAATCTTGCAATCCGACATCGAATCTCTGGGGGCGGTCGAGTTTCGCGATGTCTCGGGTGAAGTTCAGTTGCAGAACCCTCTCACTCTTCGAGGGGCAGGTGTATTGGCGCGGACTGGAGTTGGCTCCATTCGACTGATAGGGAATGGTGCGGCCTTCCAGATCATTGCAACGGGAGACGCCAATGGTTTGGAGTTGGCAGACGTTGATTCCTCCGATGTGGTATCGTTATCCCTTTCTTCGGAGGGAGGGATGCAATTAGGAGTCGTAACGTTAGTTCCCGCTTCGCAGCTCAGCATTCAGGTGGACAGCGATGCCGATTCTGTGGGAGCGTCGTTTTCCTCGCAGGCATTGCAGGCGGGGACATTGAGTCTTCGAGGGAGTGTGCAACGGAATGACGACGCCTTGATCGCCGGTCCTCTCACGTCATTGACGGGGGCCATCGTCGCGGAGAATTGGCGAGTATTCGAAGTTCAAGGAAATGTGAGCAGCGCTACGCAAGCTACATTCTCTCGGATATTCGATGCCCTGCGATTGGGAGCGACCACGGAGGTAATCGCCAACACGGGTGACCTATCGATGCAGGACGATGTCGCTCGCATTACATTGGCAACTTCTCTTACTCCTGTTCAATTCGTCAGTCATGGAGGGTCCGTCCGGTTGGCATCGTTGCAGAGCGGAGGATTGTCGCGAGAAGTGGAGGTGATCGCGGACCGCGACGTATTCCTTCAAGGGACCGATCTGGCAAAGAGGCTTACGGTTCGTTCCGCTCAAGATGGGTTAGGCATTGGGCGTGTGGAATCGGGAGGGACTGTTAAAGCGACCGAGGTGCGATTCTTCGCAGCCAATGGAATTGGTTCTGCTACGCCGATTCAAGTTCAGACGAGTCGAATCGAGGCAAAGAATTCGCACGGGGGAGTTATTCGGCTGGCAAACACCGCTTCGGGTGTGGCACTTTGGGACGTCGAGGGACAAAACGGAACGAACATCCATGTCTCGCAGACCGGTGGCACCATGAGCCTCGAGAGGTTCCTAACCGGTGCGGATGGAACCCCGAGCGTGGGTGAATCGAATGCCTTGATTCAGTCTCTGAACAGTGAGGTTGTTATAGGGGTAAGTGGTATTCAAGTTGGTGGATTGGGCTCGCTTTCCTTCCTCGGCTCCGGAACAGGGGATGTGGACTTCCAAGGCGACGTAGTCGTGGAGCAAGGTGCTCTACAAGTCGTGTCAGGAGGGACCATTTTTGGAGCGGCCACGCTGCAATCGAACTCGATCGAGTTTGTTGCGCAGAGCGGAGTGGGGGACGGCTCGCCGATCCGTACCAAGACTTCGGTGCTGAGAGCATTCTCTCAATTAGGCGACGTGCAAGTCCGCAACGAGAGCGTTTTGCCACTCTCCGTTCTCCGCTTGCAGTCCAGCGGGTCAGGAAGCGTTTCGCTCGAGCAAACCGGAGGCGGAGGCTTGGTGGTGTTTCAAGCCTCGACGGCGTCGGGGACCGGGGATATCACTTTGGCGAATCCCTTAGGATCCCTCTCGATTGTGGGAAATATTCTCGCAGGTGGAAACGGCGATATTGAGTTGATCGCCGGGGGCGATATTCAGTTGCTGCCTGGTTCTCTTGCTCAGACCTCGAGTGAAGCGGGAATTTTCAAAGCCGAGTCCGGCGGTCGGTTTCAATTGCAAAATGGCGCCGTCATTCAAGTCGGAGCTTCCAATTCTCAAACGGAAGCTTTGTTAAATCGGATTCCAACCGAGTTAGAAATTACACCCATCGCGAATCCAGATGGAGTCAACGTGGATGCGATTGGGAGCGCATCGTTGATTGTTCGCATCGGTGCTTCCAATCCAACTACGGTCGACAAGAATTTTGGAATCATGATCGATTGGGCGGATGGGGCGGTCGACAACGTGCCGTTGGGCGCTAGATCCCCGCTATCCACTTATCCTGGCGTTTTCAGGTTTGATGCGACGGGTATTCCTTTCTTGATCCAGCATCAATATCTCGGAAATCCGAACGTCAACGATCCTGCTGCCCCCATTCCTATTGTCTTTACGCTGACGACGGACCCTTTTCAGCGAATACAAATTTCCGATCAATTCGGTACAGGAAACTTGCTGACACAAGTTGTTCAGGTCGATTTAACGGTCCCGGCGGCAGGATTGTTTGCATTGCGAATTGAGTTGCCGCAGGTTCAATTCACGAGCCGTGTGCTGGTCTTAGCGAGCGAGGTGATCCTCCAGACCAACTCGCTGGTTGCCGCATCCAATACCACTACCGATTTGCCATCGAGTGTCTCGGATGTCGTTTCCAAATCGGAACGGCAGTATGTTCTTCGATTGGTTACTCCTCGTAACGAAGCTGGCGAGGTCACCGAGAGCGACAACATAGAGCTATCGGAGAGCGATATCTCCGATCTGCCGAGTCTCTTCCGACGTCTAGGCGACAATCGTTATCGAATCTATGCCATTTTGGATGGTGGGATCGAGCTGTTGCTTCGCGATTTCTATTTGAAGAAGCATTTGCCTTTCGAACTGGACGAAGCCACTGCAGATGAAGTCCCTATTCCGGGACTTGTCCAACCCGAGGGAACGCCCGGAAGCGACATGCAGGAAACGCCTCGGAATGAATCTCGTGAAGGAGAACGCAAGGCTCTTGATCCCACGAGTTCGACGCGAAATGGAGGCGCAACCGAGGAAGGGGGAAGCGAGGAATTCGTCGGGAACGAGGGGCTCGCGTCCAGCATTCTTTCCGTATTGCTGCCACAACAATCATTCCGACGGGCTGCCAGGAAACTGAGAAAGCAAGTTGCTTCTCGGACGCAGCAACCATCGAATTCCTCAGGAGCCAAATAACGTGCGCGAGTGCCTGATTTGCCGTGCGGTTTTGAACGATGTTCCTCTAAACGAGGGACGTTGTCCTCATTGCGGGGCGATGATGGAGTGGGCAGATTCATCGAGTGAGAGCGAACCGGAACGCAGACCGAAGACCCAGGGGAAACCCGAGGTTAAAACGGACCAAATCGCGTCACTCTGGAAGCAATCGATTGTTACGAATTCCGATCTTCACCGCACGATCAAATCGGATACCGGGGAACTGACGGTATCGGATTCGGTCTATTCGATCCAGCCTCGCGAGATAATGGAAAGCAAAGATCTCCAATTCGGTACGTCGCTCGACTACGAATTGTTGGAGGTGATTGGCGAAGGTGGAGTAGGGGTCGTCTATGCGGCGAGGCAGGCGAGCATCGATCGTCGCGTCGCGATCAAGATGCTTCGCGACGAGTATCGTGTGCGACCCGAACATCGGGACAAGTTTCTAGCTGAAGCAGTGTTAACGGGGGAATTGGATCACCCCAATATCGTCCCCATCTATGATTTGGGACGCAATAAGGATGGGGAACTGTTCTATGCGATGAAGAATGTGGTCGGTACCCCTTGGGATCGAGTCATCAACAGCCAAACGCTCGAGCTCAATTTGGAGATCCTCCACAAAGTCGCCGACGCTGTCGCATTCGCTCATTCGCGCGGGGTTATCCATCGCGATTTGAAACCCGAAAATGTCATGCTTGGAGGATTCGGTGAAGTCCTCGTCATGGACTGGGGCATTGCGATGCCTACGGAGGGTTTCAACAAATCGTCTAGCATTCTCCGCTCGCAGGCGATGGGTGGTACGCCGGCTTATATGGCACCGGAGTTAGCATCGGGGCCGGTCGAGCGAATCGGAAGGGCCTCCGATGTCTACCTGCTGGGGGCTATTCTCTTTGAGATATTATCGGGTAAGCCGCCGCATGACGGGAACGACGTCTTGGAGTGCGTGCGCAATGCCGCTAACAATGTCATCGTCGAGACCGATCGATCTGGTGAATTGATGGACATCGCGATGAAGGCGATGGAAACCATCCCGGGGCGCCGATATCGGACGGTTCAGGACTTTCAGAAAGCGATTCGCAACTTCGAATACCATCGCGAAAGTCTCGCTCTGATGGAAAGCGCCAAGGCGGAGTTGATCGCGGCGGAGGAGTCGGCAAACTACGCAGCGTTCAACCACGTTATCTTCGCATTTGGTGAAGCGATCAAACTATGGCCAGAAAATGCGGAAGCGAGAGAAGGACTTACCAATGCGAGGATGGCGTATGCGGAGGCAGCCTACCGCAAGGAGGATTTTGACCTTGGACTTTCAGTCTTGGAGGAAGAGGAGTTCAATGCTCCAGAGCTGATTGCCAGACTAAAACGAGGTCAGTCCGATCGAGCTGCCCGACAGGCAAGATTCACAGCGATCAGGCGGATCGCCGTGGTGCTCGGCGCTTTTATCCTGGTCACGGGCTCGCTGGGTTCCTGCGTGATCCTGTTTCTCTATAGCAGGTCGGTTCAACTCAACGATGACTTGCTGGGGGCTCAAGAAGAACTAAAGGGTCTAGTTCTACTCGCAAACGACGCAAAAACCGTGGCGGAGGCCGAAAAGCAGAATGCCATCCAGGAACAGCAGCGAGCGGAAACCCAGACTCGCATCGCGGAATCGGCGAGGCTCGCGGCCGACAAATCAAGGTTGGAGACAGCGAGCGAGAAACGCAAAGCGGATGAAAGCGCTTACTTCGCCGAAATCGGTTTGATCGGTGCTAGCATCCAACAAAACAGTTTTCTCATCGCATGGAATTTGCTCAATGGACTAGAGCAATCCGATGCCAAAAGCAAGCTGCGGCATTGGGAGTGGGGAAGGTTTCGATTTTTGGTTCAAGGCGGAACCCAAAAGCAGACGGTCGCAGGCGTTCGCACAATCGACTTTCCTGAAGATGTCGTTGCGATCGATTCCCTGAAGGACGGGCAACAGATTGCATACGGGTTGCTCAATGGCGAGTTTGGGTTGATCGACACTACCACCGGTCAGAAGATCGCTTCGGGACGAGCCGGCGACCGATTGTTCGCTATTGCCTTCTCTCCTGAAACCGGACGCATCGCTACCTCCGCGTGGAGTGCGGAACACGGTTATTCGGTAAAGGTGTGGTTAAGGAAGCAGGACGCGTTTCAAGCAGAGGATCGGAACCTGGATACGACACGGATCGATTCGCTTGCGTTTCACCCCGATTCCCATGTTCCCGTGCTCGTCGGTGGGGGGGAGAGAAAGACGGTGAAGGTATGGAACTGGAAAGACGGACAGACCTTGAAGACCTTCGTAGGCCATTTGGAGGGTGTGGCCTGCGTCCGATACTCCCCGGATCAACGCTGGATTGCCTCATCAAGCACGGATGGGACCGTTCGAGTTTGGGACGCATCCCAAGTCCAAAACGATGAGTCGTCCGAGGTGCAACGATTTTCCGAACATACCTCATCAGTCTTATCCCTCGATTTTTCCCCCGATGGCCGACGGATTGCCTCGGGTGATAGCGGTGGAAATATCATGGTATGGCCTGTTTCGATTCGACAGGCGGGGCAGGATGCAGTTCAGGAAATACAGTTGGCGATCCAGGGTGTGCCACCCAAAGCGATCGAATACCAACATTTGCGAGGACATGAATCAAGCGTTCATTGCATTCGGTTCGCTCAAAACGGAGAGGATCTCGTCAGTTGCGGGAGCGATAATCTCGTCTGCTTGTGGAAGGTGCCGCGAGAGGCCAAAAAAGAAGCTTCCCCCGTGTCCCGCACATCAAACCAAACCGGGAATTCAACGGATGCCCAGGACGGGAACGTTTCACCCAGCCGATCGTTTCGTGGACATGGCGGTTGGATCCGGTCCTGTGCCTTTGTCGGCGATCGAATAGCCAGCGGAGGAGATGACCAGCGACTCAAGATATGGAGCCCGGATCACTACCGAGAACAGCAGATTTTGTCGGGCGGTGGTATTGCAGCGCTCAAAGCGAGAATCTCTCCCGATGGTTCGAGCGTCGCGACCGGTTATATCGATGGCTCGATCAAGCTTTGGTCCAGAGAGAACGGAGAGCTACTGAGTGTGCTGCGCGAGGGACACGATTACTTAGCCAATGCGGCACGTTTCGTTCGCGATCACCAAGTCCTCGTCACCGCGGCAGGTGACAACACCCTTCGAATCTGGGACGTCGAACGAGGAACACAAACAGCTGTTCTGGAGAATAGTGGTCGTAACATTCGTTTCGCAGTCTCAAGAGACGAACGATGGCTCGTTTCAACAGGGGATCAAAATGGAATCCCCATTTGGTCGTTGGACAAGAACGTCGAAGTCGCGCGATTGAAGTCGTTGGACGGCGATGCATTGGGTGGAGAAGCATTGAATGGTAAGAAACCATTCGCGGAACCGAGCGCCATTGCGATTTCCGGTGAAGGAAAAAAGATCGCGTCCGCAAATCGGGAAGGATTCCTCACGCTTTGGAACGTGGAAACAAAGAGACCCATTCGAACATGGAAGGCGCACAAAGAGAACATCGTCGAATGCTTCTTTGCATCAGCTCCTTCCACGTTGGTGCAGGGGGAGTGCCTGGTGGCTGTCAGCACCGATGGGAGCATCAGTACGTGGAATACAGAAACGGGAGATGAAGTTCCCCAATCTCGGATCCAGACCTATGCACCGTTGCAGTCGTCGGCGATTTCAAAGGACGGGGCTCACTTGGCTTGCTCTGCTCCCCTATCAAAGGATTCAACGCGAGTTTGGATATTTGATCGTACCACCGGAAAGAAATTGTTTCAGGAGGATTTCGCCGACTCGATGGTCCAGTCGCTCGACTTCGAGTTCGATACCCGAGAGCAACTCGCCATTATGTTCATTGCCCCGCAGCGGTCGACCAAGTCGGTGACTAAGATCGATCTGGTTAGTGGGCAAGCACAAACCTTTCCGGTCGAAGGCGCGCGAAATGCTTCGCTCTGGGGTGTGTTGAACGACCCGACGCGAAAACGTTTGGTGACTTATGGAGGTCGTGGCGCACGCCTCTGGAGTACGAAATGGAATCGATTGATTTCCAGTTTTCGTCCCAACGTGTCTATCTGTGAAATCCAGTACACCCCAGACGGCTCCCAAATTCTCAGTGGAAGCCGCGATGGGACCATTCAAATGTGGTCCGTGCAGGATGGAAGAAGTCAATTGCAGTGGGAAAAGGTGCATCCGACGGAGATCGTCAGTATGCAGTTTTCCTCCGTGGGCGATCGTTTGATTTCGGTCGATAAGACAGGCTTGGTTGTTCTGTGGGATGTCGAGCGAGCCAAACCGATGCAGACAGCGCAGCTTCCAATCGGAATGGTTCCTACCGCAGCGGTTCTTTCCCGCGATGTTTCCTCGTTTTGGATCGCCCTTTCCGATGGACGCGTTCTTCGGTTGGATCCCAAGACTTTGGAGATTCAAGCGGAAATGAAGGCGCATTCGGAGACGGTGGGCTGTCTCGCCCTAACAGCGAATGGCCTCGCGTTAGCGACTGGTTCGAATGACAAGTCTATTTGCGTTTGGGATCTGTCGACAAATTCAAAACTTGCAACATTGGTGGGCCACTCTGCGGCCATCACGTCCCTGGAGTTTTCTCGAGACTCCATGAGACTCCTTTCTTCGAGTCAAGATACCTCGGTTCGTATCTGGGACACGCGAAGCATTGGCTATGCGAGAGAACGAGAGGCAGGTCGTACCATCCTGGGAGAGTTGATGGCACTCAATTACCATCGCTCGGCCGTGAACATGGCCGAGTTCTCAAGCGATGGGGGCTCGATTTTGTCGGTGGGGCAGGAGGGGGATAGCGTGGTTTGGGAGTCGGAAGAACTGCCGCCGCATCCGCGCGCGACACAGGACCAAGTGGAGATCCCGACACTCAATGCTTGGAGTGCCGTTGGCCACCTATTCGAGTTGAGCGTCCCGACTCCAGGAAATCTTTCTCAGCACATGATGGAAGTCGATTGCGGCGTTCAAGATTCGTTGCCCTTCGAAGTGCAACTTCAGCTTCCGGTCGAACGTTATCAGCAGGTCGGGGCGAAACTCCTAGCGAAGGCCTCGGAGGGGGGCGAGGGAGTTCCCATCGCTGAAATCCAGCGACCTCGCGACAGCGCGAAAAGCCTTCGATTGAAGCCGCTTCGAGCCGCAACTCCGGCGATGATCCAAGATCTGCTGGGAGCGATCGCCGTCCGGGCGGTTGATTCGGATGCGTTGGCGGAAACCCAGGGAATCCTCTATTTCCGTGTCCTCCGTGCCGAGGATGAGAGTCTTTCTTCCGAGACGCAAATCACTCTTGCGTTGGACTCTGCAGACCGGGGAATTGCATTGAGCTCTCCAGCCGATTCGTCACGCTGATAGTTGGCTCGATTCGCTGCTGGCAGCAGCGACCGGTCTGAACGCGCTTAATTTGTACTGAAAATGCTTGGATCGTGATCCGCGGTTCACCGACACTATCCAGATGGAAACTTGTGTTTCCGGCGTCCCCGTGTGTTACCAAGGTGATAGCGAAATGGAAAAACTTGGTAGGATAATGCGTGGTTAACCGCAATTCTCAATCTTGAAACCAAAAACCCCCTTTCCCGACAAAGGTATGATCGATGGCACGCGAAGACGAAGATGACGGCTTGCCTCCTCTCGGCGAAGACACGGTGAAATTCCTGGAAGAAGCGAAGAAAGGGAAGCCCCGATGCTTTCTTTTGATTTGCAAAGGAGTGAAGCTGAAGTACTTGCTCGTCAAAAAGAAGCCCGTCAAGAAATCGGAAATTGCGGACGCCAAGAAGCTTGGTTACAAGGGGGACGCATACATCGGCGTCATCACGGGAAAGGGCATGGACCTTGTGTTCAACCTGTCCACCGCGGATGGCTATGACTCGGAACCATGCAAGGAAAAGACGCTCAAGGATTTCTTGGAGGAGCATGCGGAGTTCAAGGCAAAGCCTAGTTTTGCGATCGTTTCGACTCTGCCATCCATTCCGTTTGACGACGAAGACCTGAGTCACCCGCTTGTCGCCCGCTTTATGGGATTGGCGGAGTTGATCGCGACGGTATCGGGCAGTCAGCCCAATTTGGTGGGCACCATCGAGAGCGAGAATGAGGCGATCCGAAGCTTGCTTCAAGATGGAAATTTCAACGAAGCGGAGCCTCGCGTCAACCGTTTCGAGGCCCAGCTCAACGCTTGGAAATCGGGTGAGAGCGCTCCAGTTGCACCTGCTGCGGAGGCACCACCTGCCGCTCCCCCAGAGCCCCCCGCACCTCCGGCCCCGCCCGCACCCCCCGCACCGCCGCAGGGCGTAGACCCGCTGAAAGCGAAGTTGCAGGAGGCTCTCAACAAATTGGTTCCGCAGCTGAAGCAGGCGGTAGCGTCGTTTCCGGATCGCAAAGTCGAGCTGCTTACACCTGTTGCGACGATCAAAAAGCAGCTGGAGTCTGGCGAGCTTCAAGAAGCGAGAGCAGGTATTCTAAGCGTCGGACAGCTGTTGAAAGGTATTTTAACGAGCAACAAAGCGGAACCGGTTCCACCTGTTCCCAGCGAAACCGCGCAGCCGGAAGGATTGGAAGGGGAGTACCAGGAGAAGCTCGCCAAATTGGAGCCGCTTTACAATGATGCGATCCGTAAACAACTGGGCGACACAGGCAAGTTCCGGGCCGTGATGGCGTATATCCAAGAACAAGGTAGCGCGGGATCGTTTGCGAATGCGATCAAAGCGTTGGACCGGCTACTTCAGGCCGTGACGACCGCCATGGCCTCGGGCGTGAAAGAAACGGATTCCATTCCGAAGGGAATCGTGGCGGAGAGGAAGAAGTTTCTACTCAGCCGATGGCAACAGGCATTGGCCAACGCGACGGATGAAGTGCAAAAGCTTCTCGGGCCCATCGCCGAAATGGTTCCCGACGAGGATCCGAACGAATTAGTCGCTGAGATTGTGCAGTCGATTGAAGGCCTTTCCGATCGATTGAACGACGCCATCTTCAGCGCTCAAACCGCCACCGATTCGGATCAAAGCCCATTGAAACAAGCTTTGGCGGCAGTGGTCCAATTCAAGAGCGATCTTTCGAACCACAAAGTGGTTCAGATGCTGGACGATGCCAAAGCGGCCCTCGGAGTAGACATCAAGGTTCGTGAAGTGCTTCAAGCTGCGTTGAACGATCTTGAAGCAAAACTAGCAAACTAAGTTTTGCAATTCCATCACCCTTCCTAGTTTTAGCCATCCATTACCTGAGGATACGATGTCAGTTGGAACCCCCCAATCCGTTGAGAAGACCCAGAAGGAACAGTTCCAGAAGAAGGGTACCGTCGAGATCGCGAAGAACTGGTGTATACACTGTCGCAAGGTCTTGGGGCTCGGTATTGGGTTTACCGATAGCTCGGAAATGGAGTCATCCATTCAAAAGACAGTGGATGGCCTCGATGATTTGAAATCCTTCGCCGGCTTCGACGAGTCGTTAAAGTCCATTCTGGATGGCTACAGCAGCGAATTCATGGGCTTGGCCTTTGATCTCGAAGTATTGCGCCGCGAATACCGCCAGTTCGAAGAACAGAAGGAGGCAGGCAAGTTCTTTAGTAAAGACCGTGAAAATGCTTCTGCGAACATGAAAAAGAAATATGAGGAAATTGTATCCAAAGCAAAGGAGTTAAAGGCGCTCCAAGGAAAGATTGATACGACGGTTAAGAACAAAGAATCGTCTGTGAAAATTGCCAATGCGAAGATCAAGCAATTACCAGAGGGCGAAGAGATATTAAAGGCTAGGAAGGAATTCGGGAAGAAGTTGGTGTTGCTCAGGAAGCTGCACGAGTCCTTTGCCAAAAACTTTGACCCCACGTCAGCGGGCGAGGTTGGCAAAAAGTTAAACGAATTCGCAAAGTTGGACTGGACGACGGTTCTCACAAAGAAGGATGCGGATGGGCATCTGCAATCGATTAGCAATGCAGTGAACGCTGCGGAATCCGTAAAACAGGCTCATAAAAATGGCAAAGAGCTATACGACGCATCGATTGAAGAGTACCGAAGGTTAATGGCCGTCGCGGAGACGGTGGTGCCAGTTGATAAATTGCAGCCTCTACTAGCGGGTTATGTTGCAGGAGTGAACGGTGCCGGGGAAAAGAACTGGAGCCTTGCTGGAAACAAAATCAATGCGACAGAGCTCGGCAAGTTGAAGCTTCTTTTGGGGCCCGCTCAGAAAAATTACGATCTCTGGACCCAATTTCGCGAGAATGACTACGCGACCTTAAAGTCGCAACTGGAGGGTCTAGCACCACCTCAATATCGTATCATCGGTCTGGGTAATTTGGCAAACGCTGTCGCCGTAGGTGAGCAGACAAAGGATTATGCGAAAGCGGTGTCTTTATTGAATCAAGCGATCGAAGAAGTACAGCCATGTTTGGATGCGGGCAATCGCTTTATCGCCGGTCAGCTAGAGGTTCAGAAGCTGGCGTCTACGGTGACCCAGCTTGCCAATGGTGTGACGGGCGATGCCCAGAAGTTTGCGGTAGGTTTCGTCGACGGAATTAGCCAGGTCGTCTCCGACCTCCACAACGAGCTTGTTCTGATTCCATTCGCGAAGAGTTCCATTCCAACTGTCGACGAAATATCAAAAGCGATCCAAGCAGCCAAAGACAAATTGACTGATTTGCAAAAGCAAATCGCATCCCTTTCCGATCCGACAACCGTCCAGAATCTCGAGGAAGCCTATAAAAAGAATCGGAGCATCAAGCCTCTCGTCGAGCAATTGAGCATGGGGTTGGAGCAAGCGAAAAAGCTCGCTAGAGATTACTTGGCGATGCATGCCGATCCCACGATCGACACGACGAAAGAAACGGAATGGACGAAGATTTTTGCAGATGCTTCGCTGTGGCTGCAGCGACGCGAGAATGATTTCATCCTCGAGAATGATTTGATCTATGACGAACAGTCCAAAACACAGAAACGCCATTGGGATCTCGTACAGCAAGTTATCTTGGACGCGACCGACTTAACAGTAACGGCCACTGAGCAAATCAATGAAATTCGAAAGACATTGATGGGAGAACTCGATTTGCTTGGCACTTGGCTCAAAGCAAGCCGGTTGACGACTTTGAGAGAAGAAACATGGCATGCGACTGCGAATGAAGAATTAAAGGGATTTCAAGCGATCGCAAAAACAGACAATAAATCCGCGATGAATGAAGCCATTGCCCGCATCGCGATTCTGAAAGATCAGTGCAAGAATCTGCTCAAAGACACCGGAATGAATATCCTCATCCCACAGGATAGCTTTATTCAATATAACCTGCTGAAGGATCAGTTGCAGTCCATGCTCAAACGGCTGGCTGAGAAGGAGCTTTTGGCCACGATGAGGAAGGGTGCTGAGGTTTACGGTGGAAAGCAAGGGATCGTAGCTGCGACGCTCCAGGAGCTTCGCAACGATGGAGCCGGCTCGATGGCTCGAACGTTTGCAACATGGTCCAAGACGATTATGGATCTGGAGTCGGAAGTAAAAAGAGAGGTCTTTGATAAGTACGAAGCGTTGAAGGGTAGCAAGAAGCTATGCGTTCAGAAAATCGCAACCATCCGTGAACGGATCATGGGTGAGTTGTGCAAGAAGATCAAAGAGGCATCCGGAAAAACGATCTCCGGTCTCAATCTGGAATTGTATGGGCGTCTTACCGAAGTTCAGGGAGGGGCCATTGCTGCAGATAGCAAAGAGCGATTCGACCAACTAATCCGGCTTCTCGATGAAATCAATAAAGAGATTGATTGGGCCATTGAAGATACCGCGAATGGTTTGTTCAAAGACTTTATCGATCAAGACAAGAAGGGTGAGGAGCTTCAACAGAAGCTGCAAAGCGAAAACGCTGGCTTGCGAGGGCGATATGACATTGCATTAAGCGAGTTTGAAAAGGCGAAATCGATCGCGTCGAAGTCTTCCGAGGTGGATCAAGTTGAATTCAAACGTTATGTAGATGCGGCGAAGTCTGCAAAGACGGCATTTAAGAACAAGAATCTCGCGGAAGCCGCGAAGCGAATGGAATTGGCTAGCAGGATGATGAAGGGCCTGGCTAGAAATCCACAAGGAAGTCAAGTCACCGGCCGTGGGCAAGAGAATCTCAGTCAATTGAATGCACGATGGCGGAAAGGAATTGAAACGCTCGAAGGCTCCCTTGGCAACCTATCAAACGCCATTTCGCAGTCATTCGCGGAGGCGACCGACGAGTTCACTCCAGAACAAGGCCGCAACGTGCAATCTAAGTTCGACGACCAGGTCGTGACGCGTGTCCTGTCCGATTTCGATGCACAAGCCTTTGAAAGAGGGCTGCTCGTTCTGCAAGCCCCCGCGCCAAAAGACAAAGCAGCGAAAGAAAAGGATCTAGCGAACAAGAAGAAATATCGCGAAAGCTTGTTGGTCATATCTCGACGGTATCAAGATTTTATCCAGAAGAACCCGGTCAATAACAGGATCTTTTTTCAACCTAATCCTTGGCAAAAGGAAAACGGCTTTGTCAATGCTGTGGAACTGATGAGAGCGATTAACGACATCAACTTGAATGTGGAGAGAGGAGTCGGGTAGGCGAGGCAGGACTCCATGCGCATTCGGTTCAAGAAACAGTAATTGAGGAAGTACATAATGTCAGACGTAGCTCAGAAAACGAACAGCAAAAAAGTTCTCAGTGATTCGAAGAAGGCTTGGCTATGCCAGATCGTGGGTGGACAGATTCTGTTCACCCCGGATTGTGGCTTTATCGCGAAAGATGACGACGGAAATCCCATCGATCTCGAAGCACTTCAAAAGGAAGTCGCCGATGCCCCAGACTCCGACGACGGATTCGGAATCGATTTCGAAATAACCGATAAGAAAGCAATTCTTGCTCGCTATGGAATCCCGTCGATCTCTGACGCGGCTACAAAGTTTCGAGAGGGAGCGGAAAAGAAAGACAAGCGTCTTCAAGAAGTTCGAAACTTGATCGAACTTCAGAAAGAAGAAATTCGCGCGTCGATGGACTACGATATGCAAGTGAAACGCCGGATTGAGGTGGGAGGAAAGGAGATCCTCTTCGGTTCAAAGACCGTTTCGTCGAAAGAAAAAAAGAGCGAGAAATCGTTCGATCCCGAACACTATAAGAATCGAGTTATTGAAGGTCCTTCTCCACAGCAGTCAAAGGCCATTCAGGAGGTAATCGATCAACTTACATTATTGACGCAGAAGCTTCAGAATGACGAAGAGATCGATTTCTCACCTCAGGAACTGATGAACGAACTTTGGACGCCAATGGTTCGGGAAGGACTGATTAGCGAGCCACAGTGCCCGGATGAATTTTCCCGCGTGTTGCAATTGTTTCGCGGAGCGAGCACCCTCTACAACAAGCGGCTTGAGGCGACGGCACGAAAGCCAATTGATAAGCACGAAAACGTCCGAGATCATCTGGACGATCTTTCTACGGTGCTCGGTATCGGAGCAGGAGCTGCAGATATTGTTTTATCGGTCGTTGGAGTTGGCGGGAATGCTCAGAAGATCGTCGCCATTGCGACCAAGTGTTCTCAATCAGCGATCAAGTCGACTTCCGCATTGCTGCAAATGGAGGCCGATTTTCAAACGGCAGGCGCGGGAGTGGCAGAGATCCTAGGATCCGTTCTCGAGGCCTCGATCGGCGGTGACAAGGGCAAGAGTATTGGGTCTCTCGCGAAGACCGCATTCAACGGCTGTGTCAGTTTGGGGCTCTTAGGAAAGAAGTTCATTCAACGCGAATACGACAGCGCATTTGATATGTTGGCCGATGCCGTAGGGGCTGCGCTTAGTTGCATTGGAGACGCGACCGAGAACAAGAAAATTACTGCGATCGCCAACAGCGCAAGCTCGGCACTTCAAGGTGCGTACCGGTCCGGGCAGCTTGTCTATCTGCTGAATCAACAGCCCGTCGATATGCAAGCGGTGAAAAAGCTGCTTGCTCAGATTACCGAGAAGGCCATCAAGCTATCCATCCGGAATTCGCTCGACAATACGACCCTCAAAGCAGAGCGGCAACAGATCAAGGATCAGATGGTTGGTCTTGAGGAGGATTCCGAAGACTATAAGAAATGGGAAAAGAAACTATCGGAGCTCGAGGACAAGCAATCCAAGATGCTCGATGGCCTCGACAAGATCTTTGAAGGTGTCGTCAGCGATGACGGCGCTATCATGACGGAGCTAACCAAAAAGGTCGAACAGAAAGCATTGGAGAAAGGTGCCGAGGCATCCGACCAAGAGTTAGCCGAAGGGCGCGAGCTGTTCGGTAAGCAATTAGCGGCAGCGTTCAATATGTCCGTGGGCGCCGATGATGGCGATACGGAATTCATCGATGAGTTGTATTCGATCGATGCACTGATTGCCCAGATTGAAAAGGATAGAGCGACACTCGAGATCTTCAATCTGATTTTTGATTCCGCAGGCGCTGTCATTACGACATTCATCCCGCAGTTGGGTGGTCCTCTCAAGGCCAAGGCGTTCGCGATGAACGTGGTAGCAGCAGCAGAACGAAGTTTCGATTTGATGAACTTTGTCAATTTGGTTTCCGACGCGCGGAAAGCGGGCAGCCCACAAGTCGCAACGCTGTTGGCCGAAGTCGACGAATTGAAGCGACACTTGACCAATGACACGATCGAAGCTGCGATCGCTTTTGGGCAAGCGGTTAGCTTGTCGGCCGCTGCGATCGGCGATATCGCGAGCGGTGCGATGGGTACAGGCGCGGTGGTTGGGGTAGTGGGGCGCGCCGTTAGCTCCTCCCTCGATGCGTTCAAACAATCAAAGGACCTGCTCAAGAAGAAGTTCGAAGATAAAAAGACTGCGAAAGCTTGGGAGATGTACAAAAAGGCGATCGACAACCCTCGCGATCGAAATCACATCTTGAAAACCTTCCGCACGAATCCAACCTTGGCAAAATATGGAATTGCCTATGGTGCGATCGAGATGGAGGATCCGATCGCTCGAGAAGCATTGCGACAGATTGGACTCAATGACATTGTATTGGCCCAAGAGTCTTCGAACGTCGACAAGGTCGTGTTGTATCTAGAGGCAAAGTTCTCCGACGATATCAAGGTGGAAGGTGTTCTGTCCCGATTTGCGCCCGACGTCGGCGAGCCGCTAACGCTCGCGGTTTGGATTAAGAACAAAGAAATGGCCGCACACCTCGAGAATCCTGAATCAGGAAGATGGAAAACGGAGAAGACAATCGCTATCGATTCTGCGATGCGCGAGGTGGAACTATCCTCCGAGGAAATCGCCAAAAGCGATCTCGCGAAGATCTTCAAGCCATCGCAATGGGAGGAGTTTCTGCCGAGCTGGAATACCCATATATCGAATCTTGAGAAACTCGAAGAGGCGCTTTCCGCTTTCAAACCACTAACGGTGCAAGATTTGCCGTTTGAACAATTTCAAAGCTACCTCAATGAGCTAGCGAGTGTGGCTCGGAAATACGTCAACGAGACCAAGTCAAAAATCACCATCCAGCAGAGTATCCTCACTTCACAGAAAAAGGGCTTTGAAAACATTGTTTCTTCTGGGGAAGCATGTGTTTCAGCGATCGCGGTTGCGATTCCTAAATTCGGTTCTCCTGAAGGCAGAACACCGACCGAGCTTTATGACACTATCCTTACAAAAGGCATTGCGGCGGACTTGTTAAAGTCGCTGCAGGATAACACGGCCACCACGCCGAAGATTGTTACCCATGTTGATTTTTTCCGTCACTCGCTAGCTACAGGCGTTCGAAAGTGCGAACGAGCACTCAAGGCGCCGGACGACGAGTCCAACATGGCCCTAACCGCAGATATCGTGCGATGTCTCATTGCTGACGCGACAAGCTGCCGCGAAGCCCTGTTGAAGGAAGTGGCGGCTGCTCAAGACGAGATTTTACAATTCCCGAAATTTGCCAAGTAGGAATGCACGAACTCTTATCGCTTAGAAAATGTCAACTATGAACGCATCTGAATTTTGGAAGATCATCGATACCGCTAGACTCTCCGAAGATAACGAAGGGAAGGACCGTGAGTCATTTTTTCTTTCTATCCGAGATCAACTCGCGGAGCTGGCGCCCGAGGAGATTTTGGGTTTTCAAACTCAATTGATGACCGAGTTTCACAAAACATTTCACTGGGACGCTGTCGCCGCTGCAGCGATCGTATTCGGTGACAATTGCGATCGCTTGGACGTCGATGGATTCCGCTTCTGGATCGTGTCGCGAGGGGAACAACAGATGCAAGCGATATTAGCGGATATGGATTCGATCGCTGAACTCGATTTGGTACCGGAAGAAGTCTACTTCTTTGAACTGGGGAGACTTGCTCCCGATGTTTACGAGGAGGTGACGATGGAGGAGTTCCCAACTTCCAACCTCCCGGTCGAGAAGGAGTTTCCGGACGGAGAGGAATTTAAGCGAGTCGATTTGCCAAACCGTCTTCCAAAACTAGCTAGCGACTTCGGGCTCTTGCCAGAGCCCGGCGCATCGACAGTTGATTCCCAGACAGAAGAGGATCCCTTCGCTCCCCTCTCCACGGATGTATCCGACGAAGAAAATCCTTACGGCGTCACCGACTGATAACGTGTTAGGTGCCTAAAACTGCTCCTCATGCGGTCGTGATAACCTACATCGATGACTGCTCTTCCCTTTGCGCCGTGGCGCCTTGGAGAGGGAGAACAGTCGTGGGAGATTTCTCGCTGAGGCGCGAAGCTCGCTAAGGGAGCAAGCCAAAAGATATAGACTTCCGCTATTCTCGCTCGTTCTATCCCGCGCGAGAAGGAAGTCAGCCCGTCTGTGCAGTCCCATCCACTTTAGGTCGTCCAGTGCAATGCTGCAGCGACTGGTGTGGGTGTATTCTTACCCAGGTGCTACAAATCCGCTAGCAACGCATCGAGTTCTGGGTCGATGCCGGTGGCGGCTGCCGTGTCGGCCTTCGCAGTGTCCCCGGCATCGAGCGCTGCGAGCAAATCATCGAGCTCGTCGGTGCCCGTGGAAGCTGCTGGCGCTGCTGCGACCTCCTGAACTGGTTTCACCGGTTCCGAGGCCATTGGCGTTTCCACGACGCGGACCGATGCGACGGGGGTAATCCCAGCGATGTCTACGGGATTCCAAGGCCCTGCGAGAGGTTTGCCTTGCACCGAGTGCAATCCACCCAAACGTACCTCCGGTCGGCCTTGCATCGACAATGCCGGTATGATCCCTTGATTTACTAACTGCTGCGACAGCGCTACATTGACCAACACCTCGGTGCACGGCAATGCAATCTGATCTCCGTATCGGTCTTGAAAGTAATAAAACGGAAGATCGTCAATCGTCAAGCAGTTCTCCGGCTTCATCGCTGCCAAACCATCGGTGGTAAAGGTATGCGAGAGGGCGATCGCCGCCAAATAGGTCGAATGGCCCCACAGCATCGATTGCAATCCTGCTTGGCTCGAAAACTCTTCAAACGCGAACGATTCAATCGGATCGGTCTTCTTCCCATATGGCCAACGAAGCAGAAACCGAGGCGAGATAACCCCCAAGTACGCCGCCTCCGGCAACTCTCTCAAGTCATTCCATGCTTGCTTGACCAAGGGGTGCTCTTCATCCCCTTTTCCTTTTAAACTCGCCCGATCCAAGGACGTTAGGAAGGATGCACCAGCCGCGGCAGATACCTTGCTCGCCCTCGCAAGCAAATCGATGTGCGGTGGAATCTTCTCCCACTGATAATTCGCAACGACCACTGCATAAGCACCATGATGGACCTGCATCGCTGGCTGTTCCACCAGCCACTGGTACATCCCGGTTTCTGCAAGCTCGGTACTGATCGAAAGATCGGCCGCAAACTCTGCAGCATGCACGTCATGCAGTGCAATCTCAATCCCTTCATCCAACTCCACGCGATGGACCAATAGATCCAAGGATCTCCAGAGGGACTCCAACGCCTGAAAATCGGGATGATGCAGCAACGTTCGCATCAACCCCGATAACGCTTGATCCACGGCTGCGACCAGCTCATCCTTTCCGGTCATACTTGAAACAACGTGCGTCCCGACGATGTCTCGTAAAAGTGTTTTAAGCTCCCCCGGCTCTTGCTTTGTCGGTGCCGCCGAGAGCAGCTGCGAGAAGTCTTCAAATCGTGTGCGAGGAATATGGCAACTCGTCGATTTGGTTTTCTTTGGCAAGACCGTTCCTGGGGGCAACGCCAATGCTCGAACGGCTGAGGCTGCCTTGTCAAAGCTCGCAGGGTCGAGGAGTTTGGCACGAAGCCCTAGCAACTTCTCGAAGATGGGAACATTGGTGTATAGCTGATCCGGATGAAAATCGTCGAGGCTCCGAATCGGAACCTCGATCATGGCGCCACTCGGACCCGCAGGGAGCTGCAGTGTCACATCGAGGCGCTGCAGGATCTCGTCCAAATTGTCATGCTGGACGAAATGCACCTTTCGTTGAGCAAGTTCCCCTCCGACAGAAATCTCGTTTCGATTTCCTCGGGCGGAAAAATCACCCAACAGCGCGATTCTGAATTTTTTGGTATCGCGCGCAGGGGCTTGTTGACTATTCAAGGTCCCAAAATGAACTTGGTATTCCATGTTTTCCGTTTCCGCTATCGATCTTCTTTGCTAGTCGGTTTTTTCTTGTTGCTCTTGGACTTGTCCTCATCCGAATCTGGTACCCACAGACCGAATGGTTTTTCGACAACCACTGCCTTTCCAGACTGCTCCTTCAATGCAGAGGCCAATGTCTTCCGCTTGGGAAGCTTCGGCTGTTCTGGGAATTCAAAGGCGACTTTCGTAGCCGACCAAGCTCGGATGCGACCGGAGATCATATGCGCGCCCCGGTTCGTTCCTTCCGGCATCGATTCTCGTAGCTCTTTCAGTTCCGACTCTTTAAAAGGCTTCTTCATCCGGATCGTGAGCACCGCGACGCCTGACTTCCAAGCTACTCCGCAATATTGCCATTTCTTACGGTTGAGAGCCTTCGTGATGTCGAGTAACTCGGAAGGAGTAGAGGTCTGATTTTCAAAAACGCCGGGGAGAATCTTCAAGGCCCGAAAGCTGTTGGAACCGATCGTCATCAAATCGTTAGCCTTGAGCTTCGATCCCCCGTTGCTGTTTACATACTCCGCGACAGCCTCGCGCAGAACCTGCCGAAACTCCCCAAAGGAGTCCTCGATCAAGCTATTCAACCGCTTGAGTTCCGAATCCGCTTTTTTGAAGGCTTCGTCATCCCCGTCTCGATCGTCATTGCGAAAACGGACAAGGGCGCTGAGCGATTCGCCAACATCCTTCTTCCAACGCTCTCGAAACCTTTGCAATGCTGGATTGCGCTGAGGATCGAATCCCTCAGCGCTCTTGCCCGACGGCAAACTGAGTTCGACCGTTAGCTTGATGGGTGCCCAGGTGACCACCTCGCGCACCAATTCCGCGCTGATTCCGTTCGAGTAAGGAAGAGTGTTCAAATCGAGCCACTTTTCCTTCAACTCAATCGATTCCCCTTTTGCCATGTTGATCTCCCCAAAGATGCTGATCGAATCGATCAATCGAATAGATACGAAAGCTCACCGTTCTGTACTTCGACATTCACTCGCGAGACTTTCTGACCGTTCATCAGTCGCGAAAGCATCTCGCGGCTAATAGATGGAAGCATCGTGTTGGTCAAGATCGCATCGATCATCCGACCGCCACTCTCCAACTCGGTGCATCGCTCGACAATCAATCGAACCACGTCTTCCGAGTATTCGAACGGCACTTTGTGATTCTCCACGATTCGGCTTTCGATTCGACGAAGCTGCAGTTTGCAGATGTTAGCAACCATGTCATCGCTGAGAGGATAGTACGGGATCGTAACGATCCGGCCTAAGAGGGCTGCTGGGAAAACTTGGAGAAGCGGTTCGCGGAGAGCCTTGGCGATTCCTTCGGGGGAAGGCATCAGATCCGGATCTTTGCAAAGGTTCATGATCAAGTCGCTTCCCACGTTGGTCGTCAAAAGGATCAACGTGTTCTTGAAGTCGATCAATCGCCCCTCACCATCCTCCATGATCCCTTTGTCGAAAACTTGGAAGAAGATCTCGTGGACATCGCTGTGAGCTTTCTCGACTTCGTCCAACAGAACCACGCTGTACGGCTTTCGGCGCACGGCTTCGGTCAAGATACCTCCTTCTCCATAGCCGACATATCCTGGAGGTGCCCCCTTGAGTGTGGAGACCGTGTGAGCCTCTTGGAACTCACTCATATTGATGGTGACGATATTCTGCTCGCCACCATAAAGGGATTCTGCCAGGGCGAGAGCGGTTTCCGTCTTCCCTACCCCCGATGGCCCTGCCAGCATGAACACGCCAATCGGCTTGTTGGGGTTGTCCAATTTCGCACGAGTGGTTTCGATTCGTTTGGCAATCATATCCAGTGCGTGGCGTTGTCCGATCACTCGTTTGTTCAACGTTTCGCCGAGCTTCAGGACCGCTTCGATTTCGTTCTTCACCATCCTTCCGACGGGGATACCCGTCCAATCGGCAACCACCGATGCGACCGCTTGCTCGTCCACCGTCGGCAGGATCAATGGATTCTCACCTTGGAGTTCTCCGAGCTTTTGCTGGTAGTCCTGCAAAATAGAAAGCAGCTTCTCTCGTTGGGCATCGTTGAGTTTGGACCCTTCTCCTTCTTTGGCGACTTGGTCCGCTTGCTCCTCCAGTTTGGTATGGGTCCCTTCCACTTTGCCGGAATCTCCGCGCAGCTTCGCGCGGATCTTGAGAATGTCATCCACCAGTTTCTTCTCGGACTGCCAACGCTCTTCCAGTCCCTCCAGACGGACTTGCTCGGCCAGGAGCCATTCACGCACGACATGCTCTCGCTCATCGCGTGGTGCACCGACCGCTTTTTCCCTTGCGATGATCTCCAGTTCCGTTTCCAAGGCCTCGATTTTTCTTCGGCAATCATCGACTTGAGCGGGCACCGCGTGTTGGCTAACGGCGACGCGAGCGGCTGCGGTATCGAGCAGGCTGACAGATTTATCCGGCAGTTGACGCGAGGGAATGTAGCGATGTGAAAGTCGAACGGCAGCTTCGATGGCCTCGTCGAAGATCTGGACGCGGTGATGTTTCTCGAGCGTGCTAGCAAGCTTCCTCATCATCAAGATCGCCTTGTCTTCGGATGGCTCTTCGACTTGAACCACCTGGAAACGCCTGGTGAGGGCGGGATCCTTTTCAATGTGCTTCTTGTATTCGGCCCAAGTCGTCGCGGCGACCGTACGGAGCGATCCTCTCGCGAGTGCAGGTTTCAGCAGGTTCGCTGCGTCTCCTGTCCCTGCGGCACCTCCCGCCCCAACCAGTGTGTGGGCTTCGTCGATGAACAGAATGATTGGCTTCTCAGAGGATTGGACCGCCTCAATAACTTGTTTCAACCTTTCTTCAAACTCCCCTTTCATGCTCGCGCCCGCTTGAAGCAGTCCGACGTCAAGCGTTCGCAGAGAAACATCGCGCAACGACGGGGGAACGTCCCCGGAGGCAATTCTTAAGGCCAAGCCCTCGACTACAGCTGTCTTGCCCACTCCGGCTTCCCCGGTGAGCAATGGATTGTTCTGCCTCCGCCGCATGAGAATATCCACCACTTGGCGTATCTCATCATCTCTACCGACAATCGGATCGATCTTCCCATTGCGAGCTTGTTCCGTCAGATCGACCGTGAACTTTTGGAGAGCTTCTGCGGATTGGCTTGCCCCGGGCATAGCGCCGCTCGCTTCACCCGGCGCTGCGCCACCGCCACTCATTTCGCCACCCAAATGATCTTCTGGCGAGCCTCCCGTGATCTTTCCAAACTCATCGGAAAGGGACTCGACTTTCACTTTTTCAAATTCGCGCGAGATGCTCAGCAGAACGCTGCGCAGCGAGCCGGTTTTTAGTATCCCAAGCATCAGATGCCCGCTGCGAATCGATGTTTGATTGAACATCAACGACGCATAAATCCAAGCTCGTTCGACCGTGTCATCAACGTGCGAAGAAAGGTCGGAAATACTGGTGGCTCCCCTGGGCAATCGATCCAGCGCATCGGTGAAATCCTTGGAAAGCTTCGCCGGATTCAATTCGAAGTGGCGAATGATCTTGTGCAGATCCGAGTCTTGCAGCTGGAGAAGTTGATGAAGCCAGTGAACCACTTCAACGTAAGGGTTTCCACGCAACTTGCAGAAGGTCGTCGCGCTTTCGATCGCTTTAAAACATAGTGAATTCAATTTTCCAAATAGTTTTGATCGACTGATTTCCGACATACTATCGCTCCGTTTGATGTTTGACTTGGATGGAATGTTTTCTATAGATGATTTCAGGTTGCGCCGACCATATTGCGTTTCGAGGGATCGATAACCAAATCGTCCGCATCTCGCTTGCGGCCCCTGCTCGGAAACCAGGTAGTCCAACCGAGGTTTCCGCCGTGCCCTAGTTGAAACGGTGGGACTTCTTCTTTCCGAAGACAGAGTTGAACGTCCCAGGTCAGTTCGAAACCGACGAAGTTATCCAACATGGCTTTCAGTCGCTTGAGACTCGGGCCATTGGGTAGAAGCTTTCGGAAGGCAGGGAGGTCCAATGGGCCGAGTAGGACACGAAAATGTTGCTGGTAGCACAGCACTTTGCTTCCCAATGTCACGTTCCTGCCGAGAGTGCCCGACTCGGGCGTCCGACCTAACCACCACTCGCAATCGTCAGGCAAGCTCACCCACTTGCCTACGAATTGCAGGATCTTCGCCTCGGCGCCGAAAAAGGATTGCAGCATCGACTCCAGGTTGCTCGCACTCTTGGCGGAGTTTCCTAAAAAACCACTGAAGTGCAATTTGGCCGAATCGGGCATGGCGTCTCGGTTTTGAAGCCCGGGTGTTCCGATTCCAGCCAACGAAGCGACGTAGTCAAAAAAGCGATTCGATTCGGGCCGATCCATCTGCACGGTGGGCTGCGAATCGGCCCAAGCCCGGTAGAAGAACGACGCCATGCGGTGATGAAACAAATCGACAAATCGAGCAAACGTTTCGTCGCGATGATGACGAATCCGCTGTTCGGCAAAGTCGGTTAGGTGAAGCGGCAATGCACCGTTGGGGCCAAAAACGCCGAAGGCATGATTTGCCAAATCCCAGTATTCGCGGCCCGCTCGTTTTTCGAATTTGGCGATCGCGGTCGGTGCAAACTTGAGCGATGCTACCTGGGAGATTCGAAACATTTCGAATACAGGGCGTTCTGCATGTCCGGTCCTCGGACTGGATCGAAACAAGGAGTCGAGCAATCGAATCGCTTCGAACAGATCGTATTCGTTAGCGTTTCGAGAAAGGTCTTCGAGCTGCGTTACAGTACTCGGCGCCGTCCGATGTTCGCTGGCCATCGTTTTACCTCCCCTCGTTCGTTCGTATGGAGAGTGGTCTGTGTGAAAGAGTTGATGGAAACGTATTTGGCAAAAAACTCGGATAGGACGGCACCCAGCAGATAGGCGCTGGAACCGGCCATTCTCGACTCATCGCACAGCACCTTGATCTCCAGTCCTCGCCCAAAGGACAAGGGACCGAAATCGGATAATCGTTTCATGATTGGACGGCACTCCAAGGCGACAATGGAATCGGATTGATCCAAGGCTCCCGATGCCAGACCCTCTTGATAGAGAGACAAAAGCTCTTTCAACGCCCCTGCTCCCTCGCCCTCCACCAGGGAGAGATAATTCAACGAAAGATGACTGATCAGTCTCCAGCTTCGATCTCCGGATGTGGAGGCAAAGGATGGTTTCGGCTCGGTCGGCCCCGCGACGCACCGAATCGAACGAATCGGGGCTCCGGATTCCATCACAAAGTCCGTACTCCCCTTTCCAATCGGGATCGTCAGTGGAAGGTCGCGATTGGTGCACAGCAACATCACTTCTAATTGTTCCAAATCGGGGGCAAACGGAGCGCAATCCGAATCGACGATGGAAAGGTACGCTTCGCAACCCAGGTAACTGGACCGAGGCCCCCGCCGCTTTTGCTTGGTCGAAAGATTCCGGGTCGACCGAGACAATGAATAAAACGCATTGCGATGGACGCGACTATTGTCCATCTCGCCGTCATTCAAGTTGTAGAACGGCTTGAAATTGACTGACTTCTCCAAGCTTTGTCCGTAGCCTTCGACTTGAAGAACCGAGTGAACCTCGTAGTCCATCGGCCGGGTTCGATCCGGGACAATGTGGTATTCATGCGAACCGTGATTCAAGTGAATGCGATCCGCGCGGTGCGTGAAAAGATTGATCGCAGGTGAACAAAAAAGTCCAAAGCTGCTCTCATCAATCAGATTCTCCAGCTGTGGATCTAATCGCTTTAAGGGTATGAGGATCTCTAACTCGTCGACACCCATCGACGGCAGAACTTCCCCGAGCCCGAGAAATTCGAAGAAGAGAAAACGCTGTTGGAACGTGAAATACTCGGTGAGAAGGCGATAGCCCTTGAACATGTTGAAATGCGTAGGAAGCATGGCGGATTCATCCTCGAATCCCACCGACCCGATGGGTTGCGTCAGCACGCGTTCTTGCCCCGCTCCGCTCGGACGGATGATCACTCCCAATGCGTCACAGAAGATCTGCTCGTATAGTTTGTTGGTGCGTGCACTGGTCCCTCTCAAAAAGAAGGGCAATCGATCCAGTTTCAGATCGCTGAACTTGTTGCCACCTGTCGCTTCAAGCTTGATCCGAATCAACGCTTTAGCGCTCTGATATCCCGGCGGAAGTTTGGCCGATGCCGAATCGCGACTGACATACGAGGCCTCGACGCAATGCAACGGCCATAAGTCGATCTCGTGGCAAGTGCGATACTCGCAGGGTGTTTGGTCGTTGGGTCCCAATAGACTATTCAACGAGGTTCCTCGGGGGATGCGGTAACCATCCTTCAAAGATCCTTCGTTTAAATCCGGGCTGAACTGCGCAATCGCCATCGATGGAATGGGGGCGAGATACTGGGGATAGACGATCTCCAAAAGGTGATCGGTAAACTTGGGAAACTCGCACTCCAGTTTCCAATGAACCCGAGCGGCCATGAAGGCAAAGGACTCGATCAGACGTTCGACGTAGGGGTCCGCGCATTCAAATCCATCTAGCCCCAACCTGCCTGCAATCTTTGGAAACTCACGCGCGAACTCCCCCCCCATTTCGCGAATGAATTGCAACTCCCGGTTGTAGAATTCCAAGAACTGAGGATGCATCGTTTATTTCAATCGAAGGGAAGGGAACGAATCACCGCGCCTCTTAGGTCGGGGTTTCCGCGATGGAAACCGCGCCGGTTTCAAGATCCAATTCGGTTCGCAAATACATTTTCAAAGGGACTGGCTGAGCCCACAATTCACCTTGGATCTCGAACGATAGGGTCTTGCGGCTCATCAAGTCCGATGCATTGACGGCGCGAACGGAGAGGGAGTCCTTCAAGATTCGGGGTTCAAAAATCGAGATTGCTTCGCGAACCTGTTCCTCAAGTTTCTTGAGGTCGAGCCCGGATGCTGTTAACCCGGATAAGGTAGGGATCCCAAAATTGACGACCGACGATCGTACATCTGGATACGATTCGATGTCCTCGACCGACTCGTGATTCTCCGTATTCAATAGCCATCCAAGATCGCGCAGCACGCACTCGCGCAACCGCTGAAGACTCAATACCCGATTCTCACGCGACTCAAGCGAATCTTGAGGAGCATCGTCGGTCAGGCGATCCAGGAGGGAGGGTTGAAGCTTTTCTTTTTGAGTTAGTTCGGCCAAGACCTTTTGTTATCCTCGTGACGCATGGAGATCAGACTCCGGTTGCTGGAATTCGATGCGTGCGATATCGGTCAACGCGTACTCACCTTGATCGGTAGCCAAGATTCGCAATCCAACGCCGAAATAGGTATTTTCGTCCACTTCGGTCCATTGGGTTGTCCTGGCAAGTTTGATGGAATCGTCGGGATGCTGATTGGACTTGGGATATCGCGTTGGAATGAACGCTACGGCTTCTCCACCATTGGTCCATTCAAATTTCGCTGGCAACCACACCAAATCACGGAGATCGGTTACCTTTTCCAACGTGACCGATCGCACGCAACCTGCTGGTACCCAGTAGTACTTACCGTGGATGATCGCTTCGAAAACAGGACCGATTCGCGAGTCCGCATCTGCAATCCATTCAAAGGACTCTTTGGTCTCTTTCTTTCCGTCATCGCTCGGCGGGGTTTCGTCCTTAGGCTGATGCTTCGGATAGAACGTGATCACACCCGCGACAGCGCTCGCTTTGTCGAGCGCGAGCGATCGAAGCTCCGATGCGGCCGCAGGATTTGCTCCCATCGAGAGCGCATTGATCATCATCGCGATCCATTCCTCGGGTTGGCCGAAGACCAACGGGGTTCTCTTCCCGTCGAAAACGTTTTCTCGAAGCGAGTCGCATTGCAATGCTTCTTGATACGTTTGCACCAGCGTCATCGCGTCCCTGCTCAAATCCCGAAGCACATTGAGCTGGTTGAGGGCCCGCTCGCTTTGGCCGAGAATGGAATACAACTGGAAAAGAAAGACGCGTAGCTTGGGGTCAGACGGATTGTTCCGGACCTCGTCCTGCAAAGCGGATTGGGCTTTCGCAAGATCGCCAGCTTTTAAGAATTGCAACGCCGACATGTTTTCTCCCAGTGGTTCATCTTCCATCTATCTCGACTGGATGCGGCGGCCTTGTGGAGCGAGGGAACGACTACTCGTCGCGCCGCAGGAGCTCGTCCGATTTCCAATCCTTGTTTGTCTGCTGGTCCCATCCCAACGGGCCATGCGTCTCATAGACTTTGCCGTCTTGAGTTGCGCGATACTTCATCGCCGCACGATTGAACCAAATCTTTAATGACTCGGTAGGCCGCTCGTCCCCCGATGCGTCAATACTCCAGTCCTGAATGATGGCGTTTTCAATCCGGATTTTCATATAAGGGGCGGTTAAACCGCCTGACGCGCTCGCATCTTCGTACCGCTTCGACTGAACTAGATGGATGTCGATACTGAGCGTACGAGGGCCCCCTGTATCGGTCCGACCCTTCATGGCTGCGTGCATCAAGTACACGGTGGCTGCATCCACCGACTTTTCGATGGAGAGCTCCTGTTCCTCGGACTCTCCTATCGTGAGATCGTTTCGGTCGCTGCTTGAGGCCGAAACCTTTCTCCCTACTCCGAAGCCGATCGATTCCGCAACGAAGTAATCCTTGTAGCCTGGAAGCAACACGGTACCTTTGATTCGGTCAATTCGGACAAGGATCATAGATCACCTGAATCAGGTATAACGACAACGTGAATCCGCAGATGTCGCCGCGTTGGCTATGGACTGCGGTGGCTGATGCCTGCGGTCGAAGACCCATTCACCCTCTCGGGCTGAACATGAGGGGACTCGATCCCCCCAGCACCAGCCAACGAGCAGGCGAAATGGATGTCCGATTAGCCAGCTGGATGCATCTCGGCCTTCTTTGGCAACGTTGCGTCCGTCCAAGGCTTCGACTGAACCTGATCCCAGCGGCAGTCATGGCCAGCCAAGAAGTCGTAGCCGTTGACAGTTGGGAAGTAAATGAAAGCAATCTTGTTGTACCACAATGCAACGTCTTCGGAGGGACGATCGTCGGCGTCTCCGGACATGCTCCATGACTTGACGAACACGTTATCGAGCTTGAATGCCAAATAGACGACGTTCTTTCGATCATTACCTGGTGTCGTGATCGCTTCCACAAACTTGATGTCCGCTTCGCGACAAGACGATCCGCTGATCGCTTTCCTCGCGAGATAGGCGGAGGCAGTGTCCATGCTCTTCGAGATGGTGCACTCTTGCAGTTCACCGATACCGATGTTCACGTCCGCCGTACCACCCTTGGCGCTGTCTGCCAACTCTCGCTCCACTCCGAAACCGAAGCTCTCGGCCGTGAAGTAATCCTTGAATCCGGAAATCTGGCAGTCGCCCATTACACCTTCGATCCACACAAGAATCATCTTTGCATTCTCCAAAAAACAGGCAGTGACGAATTGTCTAATCCACAATCCGGACCAAAACATATCCGAATGGAAACCATACTACATGCGGTAAACATCATAAATACAATTTTGCCGCATTCTGGGAGCTATTTCCCTCGCCAGGAAATCTGGAATCGAGGGACTGCTCTCCCAATCAACCACTCCGCCTCCCAATCAACCGCTCCGCGCATCGATCAGGAAGTGGGCAGCCGCGACGTCAATCGCAGCGAGACCGTCAAGCCTTCCAACTGGTAGTGTGGTCGGAGGAAGAACTTCGATTTGTAATATCCTGGGTTGCTCGGATCTTCTTCGATGACCACTTTGGCTTCTGCCAAGGGCCTTCTCGCCTTATCTTCTTGTGATGCAGCTGCGGGATTGGGTTCGACATATTGCGAAATCCAACCTTGCAGCCAGCTTTCCAAGGTGTTTTTGTCCTGGGAAGACCCAATCTTGTCTCGCACCATGCACTTGAGGTAATGCGCGAAACGGCATGTCGCGAACAAGTAGGGGAGACGGGCGGCCAGCTGCGCGTTGGCGCTGGCGTCCGGGTCGTCGTACTCCGCAGGCTTTTGAAGCGATTGAGCGCCGATGAAGGCCGCGAAATCGCTGTTCTTCTTGTGGATCAAAGGCATGAAACCGTTTTTCGCCAATTCGGCTTCGCGACGGTCGCCAATGGCAATTTCCGTGGGGCATTTCATGTCCACCCCGCCATCTTCGGTTGGGAAGGTGTGGGTTGGCAATCCCTCGACTGCTCCCCCGGACTCGACGCCACGAATCGACGTACACCAACCGTACTGCTTGAACGATCGCGTGATGTTGGTGGCCATCGTGTAGGCCGCGTTCGCCCAACAGTACTTGGAGTGGTCACCGCCCCCCGTTTCTTCTTCGAAATCGAAATCCTCGACGGGATCGGTCTTCGAACCGTAGGGTAGTCTCGCCAAGTATCTTGGGAGGCACAAACCGAGATATCGCGAATCGTCGGATTCTCGTAGCGATCTCCAAGCCGCATACTCGGGGGTGCCAAAGATCTTTGTCAAGTCGCGTCGATCGTTGAGCTCTTGCCAGCTTTCCAACTGAAGAATGCTCGGTGCCGCCCCCGTTATCATCGGTGTGTGGGCTGCAGCGCAAATCTGCGACATCTCGGTGAGGAGGGCCACATCGGGTGGACTGTGATCGAAATGGTAATCGGCCACCAACGCTCCGTAAGGCTCTCCCCCGAATTGGCCGTACTCTTCTTCGTAGATCTTTTTGAAGACAGGACTTTGGTCCCAAGCTGTCCCTTTGAACTTCTTCAACGTTTTGCCGAGCTCGTTCTTCGAGACATTGAAGACTCGGATCTTGAGCATCTCGTCGGTCTCGGTGTTATTGACAAGGTAATGCAACCCTCGCCATGCACCTTCCAGACGCTGGAAATCTTCATGATGCAAAATCACATTGATCTGCTCGGTGAGCTTCTTATCGATCGATGCAATGATGGCGGATATCGAAGCCAATGCGTCGTTGGAGATAACGTTCGCATCCTGAAGGACTTGCTCGGCTAACGTCTTTACCGCACCTTCGATAGCTGATTTGGCATCGTCGGATTGAGGGCGAAACTCTTTCTTGAGCAAAGAGGAAAGGTCGCTGTCAGCGAACTGGGTTGCTCCCAAGAGGGACTCGGTCTGTCGTTCCATAGTGTTCCGTGTGCTTGTTTTGAATAGGTCTTTGGTAGATTTCTTTTGTCGATAGGGCATCGCCTATCGTCGTGGTGGTGACCGGTGTGACAGCCAATTCTTATAGATCGTTCAAGAGCGAATCCAAATCGTCTTCCCCTCCCGCATCGGCAGGCGGGGTGGGCGAGGAGGGAGGAACGACAGCAGCCGGTGCAGCGGGAGCAGCTGCGGCCGGTGTTGGGATGGTCGCGGCAGGAGCGGGTGCACTGGTTGCCGGAGCTTTCGACGCGGGATTGGGAGTCGATGCGAGCGATCGAAGCGTCGATGGGTCGTTGATCAATTTGCCAATCAGCTCTTCGGCACCCGACTTTCCATCCATATAGGTGAGCAAGTTCGCCAACTGCGTTCTGGTCTCCAAAAGCTTGCGCAATGGCTCCACTTTTCGCGCGATCGCCGCGGGGGAGAAGTCATCCATGCTCTCGAACGTAATGTCGCACATCAAATTGCCATCACCTGTGAGCGTATTCGGTACCGAAAACGCCACGCGAGGCTTCATCGACTTCAATCGTTCATCGAAATTATCCACATCGATTTCGAGAAATTTACGATCTCCGACCGCGGGGAGCTTTTCGCTCGGATTGCCCGACAAGTCGCTGAGGACACCCATAACGAAAGGGAGCTGCATGGACTTCTGGGCGCCGTAGACTTCGACGTCGTACTCGATTTGAACGCGTGGGGCGCGATTCCGAGCGATGAACTTCTGTGCACTTTGCTTAGCCATTCGAGAAACCTTCAAGAATCGAAACGAAAGAGATGGATGGATAATTCGAATACGTCGTCATGTCCGATGGATCAGCATGGCGAAGTGGTAACACGGGAATAGGAGATTTGAGGGAACAGTTTAATACCGATCGTGGGGCGGAGGTGGCGATATGTTTGGTTTTTCTTCGCGGCGTTCCGGAGCGGGTAGCGACTCCGAGCTGGGCTCCTCGTCCTCCACTCCCGATCCACCTACCAACATGGCTTGATTGATGCCATCGGGAGAAATATCCCGGAGGATGTCCAGAAAGCTCATGGTGGAGAGCTTTCTCGCCCGTCGAAGCAGCATGGGCAACGGACTGGATGGCTCATTGTTCTCAAACCAAGCGATGATCTTGGCAAGGCACTCAATCGCGTCCGAACGCGAGGAAAGTTGCAACTGGGCGACGGTTAGTTTGCCGATCCCACCGACCGGTTTAGCACCTTCTCCTTGCGCGAAATTTCCAAACGACTCCGATCCGCTGGTCCCCTCATCGGACGAACTAACTTCCACGCCTGATTCCTCGGCGGGAATGACGTTTGCAATCCACATGGCCTGCGTTTTGCCGATCGCCCGCAGCTCCTTGAGAAGCGGATCGAAATCGGGACTGTCATTCATTCCAACTTGCGAAGAAAACCCTTCTTCGATCTTCTTTAGCAGCGCGATACTCTCTTCGACGGCCGCGTGTAAATCTCGATGTTCTGATAGATTGCCAGACCGGAAAACGGCTTCCACCTTCTTCAGAGTAGGCGGGTCATCCATTCCCGCCGGAGGAGCCATCTCGCCCTTGGCAATCATCACGTCCTGCAATGACAAAAGCCCGACCGATCTGCTCTTGGCGATCGGGCAAGTCCGAACTTGGCGTAAAACTCCTCCTGGTTTGGTCAAACTCAGCAGGGCATTGATGCGGATCGTCGGATCGTTGTCATCGTCAGGGTCGAGGAGAGGGAAGCATGTTTCCCAAAAATGGGTAACGATCTCCGCGATGACTTCTAGCGAATCACGCATTCCGGGTAAGCCACGCAGCTCCAGTTCCGATTGGACCAAGAGGCTCGCGACTCTCAAGTCCTTCGAACGCTGCAAGAGCTTCACCGCTAACTGGCGAACCAAAGCCCAATCCGGCGGTGCTCCCTCGATGACGGTGGACCCGAATTCTTGATCGGAAGTCCCTTGGGACGCCTTTTCCATGGCGGAAAAGTCGGGGTCGTATTCGAGGTCGATCCCAGACGGTTGATCTGGAGAGATCGGGGATAGGAGGGTTGAAAACTCTTCCGTCATGGGGGGCTCGGTGCATGCGATAGGACGAACGATTAGCTCAGCGGATCATCGGTCGTTTTCGCAAGAGTCTTTGGAAACGGACCTCTAGGGCGGAAATCCGGTAGGTTCGTCGGAATCTCTAGAATTGGCTAATCGTCTCACGCAGAATAATCGTCGACTGCGAAGCAGACAAGGAAATTGAAAGAATCCTGTCCGACACGCTACCAGAACCAACGGGATTCGATCATCAGTAAGGAGTCGGCCAGACGCTGTGTGGTGACGGGAATCGCCCATCCCGCTCCAATCTCAAAGAGTCCGAAATCCCCCCGATTGTCCGCCGCGTAACGGATCCCTGGCGTCAGATTCAGAACGAAATCGCCATCGACCTCTCGCAACTGCTGGGATGAGTCCCGAGCCAAGCCGTTGAGAATGCTATACGTCGAGAGCTCGAGCGAAGGGATCAACGCTTTGGAATCGGTCTCCCAATAAACATGGTTGATCCCGGTCGCAAATTTCAAGACTTGGCCGCGATGATTCAAGTCACCTGCCAGCGGGAACCAGAATTTCATCTCCCCATGAAGCCACGTCGATTCGCGCAGGCGGTTTCTGAACAGCAAGCCTGGCTCGAGGGCAACGCTCCCAGTCCCTAGCCCCATCTTCGCGGAACCGGTCGAGAACTTGGTGCCGAAGTATTGAGTCAGCATCCACTGATTCCCATCCAACAGAACGGTTTTAATTGCCAGCTGCATATCCGATAAGCCGGCATGGTTGCTGTTCAACTCGGGGTCGACTGCTCGAAACGGAACTTCAAACGATGTCGAGAACTTTTTACTTCCCATCTCCACCCGCAACCGAGCTTCTTGGTAGTTAATAGAGGATTCACCGAGAGGCGGACCGAGAGGCCCCCCCGTCGCCGCCCAAAAATATTCGGCGCGATCGGGTACTCGATATCCATGAGCAATTTGAACGCGAGCTCGAAACTGATTGGCCGGCTGCGCCGCGTCGATGTCGAACAACGAAAACGCCAATCGCTCATGTCCCAATCCTGGCTCGGACGATTCCGCAGCATAGAACCGAGGTGTGCTCGCAAACTCATCCGCGAGAGACCCAAAGACAGGCTCGGCTGCGATGATTTCGGTGGGGAACGGAGAATCGGGCGTGAGGATAGGAGGGGGCAACGTCTCTTGGACGTAGGCAAACGGAGTTTCATTCCCCGCCAGATTCGCGCTGGGTCGGGGGAAATAACTAAACGAAGCTCGAGACGCCTCAAAGCCTTCCTCGCCGGTTTCAATATGGAGCCTCGGAACAACTTCGAGCTCCGAACGAGGGGTGTCGATCGATTGCGGTAACGAAAGCACGCGAGTCGATCGCATCGCAGCCTCGTTCGCCTCCCACTCCGCGGACCCGACTTGCGCCCTTGCATCCGGTTGCCACAGAAAAAATAACGAGGCGAAGCCAGCGAGAAAGCGGAATGCGACCGTCCGACCCCCCACCTGCGGCAAAAGCTCGCTGGGTGTGCGCGTGGGGCGATCGCATGGCGAACGTCGAAACGCGATGAGAGAGAGAATGTTCGCTGGCTTTGGTTTCACGCAAGTCTACCTAGATTTGGATCTAGACTTCGATAGAGAGAGGGTCCCTAACGGTTGTATCGGGAATGACGACTCGCGAATTTGAGAGGAAGAGTCTTCCTTTTCCGAAATTCAAAATTATCCGCCATCCGGATACACCTAGGAGGGGAGCTCATGGCGACCTTTCGGAATTCGATCAAATCCTTCCATCCAAAGGCATCCAATCGCTATATTGAGCCGACAAATGAGATAGCCATCGATTGCTGCAAAATCGGATCTCACGTCGTTTTCTCCAAGAGGACCTGAGTTCTCTTCAAAAGGACCGGACCGGTCCCCCGATCGTTTCCCGAGAGAGCCAACGCGGGTCCGTTCGGCAGGACTGCTAGCAATCGAATGGGCGTTTTACCGTCGGAACTGAAACGAAACTATGCATCAACATCCCGTTCATTGGTACGAAGGCGCATTTCTTCGACCTCAGCACTTCCAGACGGCTGAGCGATATCTTTCTTCGAATCTCGCGCGCAGCAGTGCTTTCGATAACCCTCACAATTATGGGATCGTTTCGGTGGACTTTAGCCGAGAAGCGCTTGCGAACCATCAATTCGAATTGCGAAGGCTTCAGGCGCGGATGCCGGACGGGACGTTGATCGACATCGCCGTCGGCGAAGAACCCAACCGCATCGATCTCCATAAATCGTTCGACCAGCAGGGTGGCTTAACGGCCAGTTTGGCCGACGCTTTCGAAAAAGAACGCACGCTGAAAGTCTATCTCGCCATCCCCAAGCTGAGACTGGGGCGAGCCAACGTGGGGACGAGAAATCAAGCCAACCAAAATGAACTTCGGTACATCGAAGACATCAGCTCCCTGCCGGACGAAAGTTGGGGAGGGGACGAACAAGAGATCCAATTGAAACGATTGAATGTTCAGCTCTTGGTTTCTACACAGGATCTTTCGGGCTACGAAGTTTTGCCCATCGCGCAGATCAAGAGGTCGAGCGATGGCGAGAGCTCTCCCCAGCTTGATAATACGTACATCCCACCCTTGCTCACCACGGACGCTTGGCCGTATCTAAATCGAGACATCCTGAGGGGTGTGTACGACATGATCGGTCAAAAGATCGAGGTGCTCAGTCAGCAAGTCATCAATCGCGGCATCGGTTTGGATAGCCGAGATCCTGGCGATGCAGAACGCATCCTCATGCTCAGTCAATTGAACGAAGCCTACGCAGTCCTCTCGATCCTCGCATTCGATCGTGGGGTACCCCCTCGAGCCGCCTACCTCGAACTCTGCCGCATTGTCGGCCAGCTATCGGTCTTCTCGGCTTCCAAAAAGGTTGCCGATTTGATGCCCTACGACCACGATAACTTGCACGAAATCTTTATCGATGTGCGGAGTAAAATCGAGGCGTTGATCCACGCGGTTCGAGACTACGAGGTTCAGCAACGCTACTTTGTCGGTATCGGACACGGACTCCAGGTCGCGCTCGATCCGAGGTGGTTCAATTCCGATTGGCAATGGTTCATTGGCGTGGATAAAGGTGAACTCACGCAGCGCGAATGCTTGGAGCTTCTTTCGGCGGGGCAGCTCGATTTGAAAGTGGGAAGTTCTCGTCAAGTGGAGTTCCTGTTTAAACAGCGCGTGGCAGGGGTGACGTTGACTCCTGTCGATCGACCCGTCCGGGCCTTGCCGGGACGCGCCGATTGGGTCTTCTTTGAAGTACCTCGGCAGGACACGCCCGCGTGGAGGGATGTCCAAGAAACGCAGACGCTGGCGATTCGCTTGAAAGATTCCCTGATCGCCAACCTGGACCGTTTGCAGGGGCAACAGACGTTGGTCGTCGTTGCTTTCGGACGCAAGATCGCTTTGAAGTTCGCTCTTTTCGCAGTTCCCGCACAATCGTGACCCCCAAGTACTCCCTCGCTGTAGATCCCTTCCTGCTCCATTGTCTTCATTTGCTCGATCGCATCGGCAACGGACAGGAGCCGAACCCGCAAGACGAACGAGTGCGGATGAAGGTGCTTCTCGAAAATGGTCAGGCTATCGTCGGGACGGGAATGGATTGGGATCTGGCGAGCTATGCGCTCGTCTCTTGGATCGATGAAATGCTCGTGGAAGCGAATTGGTCTCACCGCGAGTGGTGGAGCAACAACGTGATGGAACGGGAACTTTTTAACAGCCGTGATTGCGCGGAACGATTCTTCGTGAACGCCAAAGAGGCTTCGACGCGATCTCTCCGCGACGCGTTGGAAGTTTACTACGTTTGCGTAGTCCTCGGCTTTCGGGGTTTCTACAGCGAACCAAATTTGGCCGCGATGTTTAGTAGCAGTCTCGGACTCCCTTCCGATATCAAGGATTGGGCTCGCCAAGTCGCGATGTCCATCCGATTGGGACAGGGGAGACCCGCGCTGGCTCCCCCACGACGTGAGATCGTAGGTGCGCCTCCGCTCGCCGCAAAGAATCGAGTCGTTTGGCCTTGGCTGATCGCTTCAATGCTGGCTGCATGGAATGTCCTCTACTTTGTGTTGATCATCAGTCGTTAATTATGCCGTTGGCTCGCGGGATGCCACTACATTAGGAGAAATGGATATGTCAGGCGTCGCTGAGGGCACCGATCCGGTGGATGAACAAGCCGCGGATGTTGAATCGCAAGATGCGAAGCCTTCGGGATGCCTCACGCGAATCATCCCCGTCACGACTCCGGGATGCGCTGCAGCTCTCACGCTCGTCTTTCTCCTTACCACCGTGGTTTCGGTTTGGATCGTTTTTTGGCTGGATCCGGTCAACATTCCTTGGAGGCACGGTTACAGCTGGTTGAGAATCCTCACCATCCTCGGGCTGATCATTCTTATTCCTTGGGTGGTCTTTCGAACGATTCAGGCTTGGTTAGAAGGTCCTCAGCGCGCGTTCCCTGAATTGGATATGGCATGGCAAGCGGGAATCAACGCGCTGGCTGCTAACGAACTAACACCGAAAAACGCGCCGCTCTTTCTCATCGTAGGCTCGAATGGCGAGGCGCAGGAACGGGCGATGATGGCAGCGACAGGAATGAGCTTTAGCGTGCAAGGCGTACCGCATGGTCCTGCACCTATTCACTGGTACGCGAACGCCGAAGCGATCTACCTATTCTGTTCGGATGCGAGCTGGACCAGCGCTCTGGCCTCTCTCCGTGAAGAGCTCGCCAAGGAGCAATCCTCTCTCGTATCGGATTCTCCGATCGACCTGCCCGAACCGATGGCGTTTGGAATGCAACAGCCAGCCATAGCTGCCTTCCCCACAACGGTTCAGCAAGCTCCGTCTTCGTTTCCCTTGGGGCCCTCGGCCTCCACTCCATCGACTCCACCCCGTCCTATCTCCGCGACCCCCGACGCCCCACCAGCCCCCCGATTTCGCGGGACGCTTGAATTCGATTCCTTCGTGACACCCTCGCAGCAACCCTTTGCGCCACCACCCGCTGCGCTACCATCACCCGAGCCGCAGGTGACTACGGGGCCGACTAATTACCGCGGAACGTTGATCTTGAACGGAGCCGGTTCCGACTCGGGGACTGCCGCTTCGGGGCAACCAGAAATGCCAACATCTCGTGGGCCTGCGCAAGTGGATCGAAATACCACATCGATCGCTTACTCCGCAGGTGTCGAACCTTCGGACTCGCAAGGAACGCGAAAGCCCGTCTTGGTATCGCACCAATACTCGACCGCTTGCCTGCAGGAACTCGCTTACCTGGGAAGTTTGGTTCGGAAATCGAGACAACCTCTTTGTTCGCTCAACGGCGTATTGACTTTGCTTCAGATGGAGGCGATCCACGGCTCTCCTGTCGAGATCGAGGAGCTGACCAAAGCGATTCGTTCCGATTTAGAGACGGTTCAATACGCTTTTCAGATTCGCTGTCCGGTCACTGCGTTGATCGTCGGACTTGAAAAGGAAAGAGGATTTCGCGAGCTTGTGCGCCGCGTTGGACGCGATCGCGCCCTGAGTCAGCGCTTCGGGAAGCGATTTGACGTTCAAAGCATTCCGACGCGAACGGAATTGGTGTCGCTGGCGACCCTGGCATGCAGCGCTTTCGAGGATTGGACCTATTCGCTCTTCCGAGAGGAGCAGGCACTGACCAAACCTGGGAATACTCGCTTGTACGAATTGCTTTCGAAAGTTCGATGCAATTGGAAATCGCGATTGTCGACAATCCTGTCGCAGGGCTTCGGGTGCGAGGAGAATACGAGACCGGATGGAGATGCAGTCCTTTTCAGTGGATGCTATTTCGCTGGGACCGGGGAGACCGCGGACAGGCAAGCCTTCGTAAAGGGAATTGTTGAAAAGCTGAACGAAGAGCAAGAGTTCATCGAATGGGCCCCATCCGCCCTGCGCTCGCATCGATTGCAGTCGGCGCTGGCAACAATCGGGATCTTCGTTGTGCTGGGCCTGTTGTTGCTCCTCCTCGGGATGTTCATCGCATTCAATTCGGGGCTTCTCTAGGAACGCTCCTGCAGATGCTAAACGTCAGGATTTGCTGAAGGCTTCTTTTCGAGACAAAGCAGATGGGACGTATAGTGAATCGCGCTCCGTGAATGGAGGCGTAACACCCATGGAACTCTCGCTATCTCACCCAAGATCCTCAAGCCGATGTCGCGCTGCGATTGGAGCCAATTCCTGAGTACTGTGGGACCATCACCCCGATGATCCGCTCGCTGCGAGTGACCGCCAACCCAACTGATGGCAGGGGTTGCGAGCGAAGACCAATCGTAGGGACAGCTAAGTCTCGCAACGCCATGGGGCTGGAGCAATCGGTCGATCATTACAAGCAGATGAGCCGGTGAACTTACGGCGTCGAGGACGTTTAAACCAAAGCATTCGGAGAACAGGGAGTTTGAAAAAGGAGGCTCCAGGATATTTGCCACCCAATAGTCGACGTTGTCAGGGAGAGGGCCGCTCCAGACGATAGGAGTGTCCCGATAAACAATGCCCGTATGCCGAAGGGGAAAGCGGCCTGCTCCTGTTCGGAGAATTTGGGATGCCAATCGAACAAGGGGGAACTGTAGGTCGATTCCTACTACGGCTTTCTCGGTCGAGAAGGCCAGGTCCAAGGTCGTTCGGCCACACCCGCACCCGATGTCGAGAATGGGTCCCGAGTGCGTTAGATCTTTCATCTCGCATAGCGCCCGGAGCAATGCTCGCACCGAGCCAGGAGAGGTAAGTCCCATTTCGACCGCTTGGTCCGGTGGGAACGGAGTCTCCACACAATCTCCGAAATGATCCCATCCGTAACAGCTCAAATGCTGCCGCTGCAAATCCCACACGGTCCCTTGGCCACAGCAGTCCCCGATCAAGCTTTCGAGCGCAGGGTGCAGATCGGAACGTTCGGAGATGGCTTGGATATTCTCGGAAATGTAACGCTGGACATCGCGTACCAAGATCGGAACACCATCGATGATCGGAAACTCGGCGCAGCATTCCTCGCGTGGACACCGCAAGATGCCTTGAACAATGTGATCCCCCGAAGTGGAGAATGACTGAAGCAGCCGGAGACGGGCATCGGAAATCCCATTGCCATGAAGGCAAATTGGACAGACCGGTTGGAGCGACTCGAACAAGGAAACGCGCACGCTCGATTTCTAACCCCCGATGAAGACAGTCGGACATCCAGGGCCAGTGATCTTGCCGGTCGGTCCAGGAATAGGCCCCACACACACTGCATGCGAAGTCAGGTCGTTGAGGCGGGCTGCGGGCATGCCACCGATTATCACTGTTGCGGAGCCTTTGGAGATCACTCCCGGTCCTCCGGGCACACAACTCGGCAATGCACAAGGGGCCGAGGTGTCGGTCACCCGAGCTGCCGGTTGGCCTCCGATGAAAACATTTGGCTGCCCCTTTACGATCGCTAACGGCATTGCAGGATGGGGCGCTGGAGTGGGAACCGGCGCAGCAGGATGGATTGCTGCGTGGCAATGAGGGTTGTCCTGAAGAATCAAATCACCCACCCGGGCCGCCGGAGATCCCATTATTCCCTACTCGATTGTTTCATGTGTGTGTGTCTTGCTGGGGGTTTTGCTCGGGATATCGGTTCGATGCGTGATTCTGGAACCTGCGCGATTCCTAACCCGAGATCCACATCCTACTTGCTGCGAGCAGACGGCGTCAACGTTGTAAGGGTTAGGCTTACTTCTACTCGAGGCATTACCAACCCCAGGATAGTTTATAAAAAGCACCTTGCATGGGCTTTTGAATCATCCAGGTCACGATTTCACCATCGGGATTCCGTTGAGGTTGGCAGGCTTCGAGCGGTCGGAAGCGATGTCCCCCGGGGGGCGCCCATTCGCCGAACACCTCGTTGCAACATTGTTCGGGCCGAAACCAAACCTGGATCAACAACACATCCGTCTCATCGGTGATTCTGGTTTGCCACCATTGCTGTCCTTCGCGAAAAAAAGCGTCGACGTATCGAAGGCCGATCGGGCCACAATCAAACGCTGTTCCAACACGCCCCTCAGGTGGAGTGATGGAGATCTCCCATTGCTTGTTGCTGTGAACCAAGTCGCCAGGCACCACTCCGACGCGTTGGAAAGAGACCCCTGAGGGTGCATGGTCGCACTCGATCCCCTCCCCCCAAGTGAGAAAGGGGAACACATAAGGCTCGCAATCCTCACTCAGCTTTTGAATGCGGTACCAATTCCAAACGTGCGCTGCCGCTCCATGCTGGCCGACGTCCGAGCGACGAAAGTCGACGATTTTCCAGAGATGTTGAAGCCGAAATCGTTGGAACGAAGCGACGCCCTCCGACGGTTTCCCATCGACCCCTTCCTCGGTTTCCTTTGCGGTGGCAATATCGAACCCAGGATCATCGGCGAGCAGACTCTCGGGTGATACCTTCAATGTTCCGGAAAGAATCTGAAGCGTTCTGGTATCGCAGCTCCCCCCCTTTTTGATCTTGGCAATGGTACGGGCATCGACCCCTGCACGCATGGCAAATTCCTGCTGACTCCAACCCCGACGTGTGTAGAGTTTGGTCAGCAATTCGCCGTTGAGAACTACGCCTCGTTTACCCATATTCCCGGACGACTCCCGATGTGGTTCCGCGATCTTCGGGAGCAGTTTAGAGGGAGCACTCAAAGTTTCAATGGTCTCGGTCCGTTTCGCGCGCCCCTGCGACCGGAAGTCTGTGTGGAGCCTATCGCGATACCGGAATTTTGAACCAATTCACTCGTACCTCAACACCACTGAATCAGCGCTATCCCCTAAAATGCAAACAGCGTCTCAGGATACCCTCTCCTATCCCTTGGTGAATCCCATCCACGATTTCCCATACGCGAGATCCTATTCCTTCATCCGCACACCCGTTGGAGCGAAGGAACGTCACTCCTTTCCTTCTTCTTTCAAAGTACAAAACGATGAGCGTTCTAACGTTAACCCGCGACAAGTGGAGAAAATTTAAAGACGAGAACAACCTCTCCAAATCCAGCTTTTTCAAAAAAGCGGATGTGGGGCCGCAGCTCGAGAAATTTCAAAAAGCCCTGGATGCCTGCAAAAACACCCCAGGCAAAAAGAGTTTGGGCAAGTGTTTTACCGAAGCAGACAAACTGGAAACCGCAATTGAGAAATTCATCAAGCTCAAGGAGGCGAAAGCGGAGCTCGATGAGAAAGCTAACAAACAGCTGAAGTCCTGGAGCAAGGAACTGGGTAGCATCACAAAGTCTTTGGCAAAGCTATACAAAGAAAGTGGCGAAGAGCTGGCCAATGAGGATGCAAAGAATATGAAAAACCAACTTGCTTCTCTAGGCCTTTAACCGTCCGGTTTTGGGGGTAATTGGCGGCAGTCGATCCCCTCCTTCTTCATGTGGTAATGAATCAACCCTCGAGACCGGCGAAGATCTCGAGGGTTGTTCTGTAGGACTCTTTCCACCGTTCGTTCGATGAAGCGGTGGTTTGCATCAGACGGATTAAGGATTGCCCGTCGTCATTCCCATGAGGGCTTCTTCTTCCTCCGGAATGATAATGCGAGGTGTGACCGTCATCATCAGTGTGGACGTTTCTCGCCCAATCGCATCGTTCTTGAACAATCGATTCAGGTACGGGATCTTGCTCAAGATCGGTGCACCACGCTCGACTCGACCTTCACGCAATCGCTTGATACCACCCAAGAGGATCGTACCGCCGTCAGGAACACTGACAGTGGTCCCGATACTGGTCGTACCCAACGTCGGTTGCTGGACCGTCGTACCTTCGATGATATCTTCCTCATCGTCTCGCGTTCCCGACGGAGTACCGTTCGGGTTCAAGACGCTGGTTCCCGTTCTCGACACCCGTCGACCTTGGAAGGTAAACGTTCGGTCGGTCGATTCCAGTCGCGTGAACTGAGGATTGAGTGTCATCCGGACAAAGCGGCGGTCTTGCGACACAACCGATTGAACCGTCATTTGCGTTCCTTCATTGAGGACCACCACGATCGGTCGTTGTGCGACGGCAAAGTCACCGACGACAGGACTGAACGAGGTCACGAACGGACGCTGGGCCGTATCGTTGATACTCGCGGTCTGACCATCGAACATCGTCACCTTCGGGGCATTCAAAACGTTCTGGCGACTGTTCCCTTGCGACGCTTGCAAGAAGAAGAAGAGCTCCAGATCGCTTAGGATTGCCACCCCGAACGAAGTCGCTTGGTTGATGTCCGGGTTACCGAAAGGAGGTGTCACGGAGAAGTTATTACCGAGGGTCATGTCGAGGTCGGTCGTGAACGTCGGACCGGTGGCACCCACGCCCGATGCCAACCCAACCGCCACGCTCGGACCGGAGTCATCGTTTGGCAACTGCCGTACCTTGTCATCGATCTGCATGTCGAAGTCGACACCGATCCGTTCAAAGAACGTGTCTTGCAACTGAATGAACCGCACTTCGATAGTGACTTGCAGGCCCTGCAGCAAACGAAGGCTCTTGAGCAAGTCGGCGATCGCTTCATGCGTCTCTTGCGGAGCCGATACGATCAAGGTCAAGTTCTGGCTGAACGGGGTCATGGTCGATGTACCACCGTTAAGATCCCACAGGTCGGGTGTGATGGTACTGCGAATCAAATTCATGATGTCGCCATAGTTGGCCATCGCATTACCACCTCCCAAACCACCTGCCGTTGGAGGCATCATCGCTCCGGGCAACGCACTCGCCAAGCTTGGGGAGATACCGTTAGAAGGTGGCATCGCAGCAATTTGCGCCATCACCTCCGACTTCGGATCGATGCTCGCGACTCGGGAAGCATTGAGAGCGTTGCTCGCAGGGCTTACCGTTGCGCTTGCCAAGTTCGACTGGGCATAGAACGCGGATTGCAACGCTCCAGCCATACCGAAGTTGCTATCAGATACAAAGTTAGGAATTGGAATCACCAAATCCTTCACATTGTACGTCTTGATGATATTTTCTCGTTGCGTGAAACGCTTGCTTTGAATCGTCAGCAATTCATTGCGCACCGCGTAGGTCAAATTCCAAGGTTCCAGAATTTGATTTAGGGCGCTCCGGAGCTGAATGGAGTTTCCTCGGAGATCAAGGCTAACGAGCTGCTCTTCGGTGATTCCCTCTTCTGTAATCGAACGGGTGTCGATCGCGACAGGAATTCCGAACATTTCACCGATGGTATTGATGACTTCGCCCAACGGTCTCTTGTCGAAGCTTCCCGAGAACGGTTCCGTGAGTGCTTCACGAATGCGGCGTTCCGAAGGAAGCATCTTGGTGTCTTCCACCGATCCCAAGCGATTCTTGGTCAGGCGCGCCCAAGTCTCCGCATCGGGGTACGAGAAAGGACGGTTATCATCATTCGGAATGGAGGCCATATCAACATTGAGCATGCTTCGGGTGAAGCCCTCATCTTTGTCGCTACGGATGAGCTCATATTCTTCGTAACGAGCTTGAATCTTCGCCTTGGTCATCATGACCGAAGCGATCTCCGATCCCGGCTTCAGCTCCGATACCTTCTTCGCCACTTCGATGGCTTCGGGGAATCGTCGCGAGTCGATCAAGTCATTGTACTGGTCGACCAGGCTTTGGACTTGCAAGTCGGTCTTGGCTCGCGTTGCGGCCTCAACCTCCATGCGGTTTTCAATCTGCTTGTTGCGTTGATCCAGTTCGATCGCAACTTTGTTTTGATCCACCCACGCCTCGATGTTGGCCGAGACGAGGTCGATGCGAGTGAGCAAGCTCTTTCGGTATTCGGCGCTGACATCGGATTGGCCGATGCGTTGCCGAAGGGTCCGGAGCTTGTCGAGCGCTTCGAGAGGTTGGTTGGCGACCGCCAGACGTTCTGCGTCAGCGATTTCACCGGTTACCTCGGAGAAGATACGTTGCTTTCGGATCTGCATATCGCGATCTTCGGCGCTGAGTGCCGCGACGCTTTCGGGGGCTCCCGATGCTCGGGAATTCCCCTGCAGCAACGTTAGCTTGTCTTTGAGCTGGGTAAGGGTTGGGGGATCGAGTTGGTCTTTCTTTTCCCAAGCGGCACGGAATTTCTCCATGGCCGCATCCTTATTGCCGGCCGACAAAGCACTGATGCCTTGTTGGTAAAGCTCAGGTCCGCTGGTATCGGCATCGTAGCTGGTTAGTACGCCGCTCGCAGGTGCGACTTTCGAGTTGTCCTTCTGAGGTTGATAGACACCCGACTGCACACCTCCGGTGTTGGTCCCGGTTGCGGAGGCGTTTTGAACGCCCTGATTTCCGACTGGCATGGTTGCCGAAGCTTGGGCTACACCGCCCGAGAGCAAGGCTTCTCGGCCGCGTACAGCGAGTTCGACTTCCCAAGGTTTCATTTGCCCTGGCCCGAACTCTTTGTCCGAGACTTTGAGCGCGCCGGCTTGATTGATCAACTGTCGAGCGCCCGCGACGTCACCTCGATCCAGTGCCAATTTGGCTTGCGAGGCCAACCCGGAGGCCTGGTCGCGAAGTGGATTCGGGGCAGCGGTTGTTCCCGAGGCTACCATCCCTGGGAGGGGTGGGAGAGTGGTCGGCAGGCCCCCAGCAATCCCTTGATTGCCAGCAGGTGGCAGCAGTGGTAGAGCATTGGGTGTTGCAGGGGTAGTGGCCGCAGACCGCATCGGGTTGTTCGAAGCAGCCGTGCTCGAGGCAATTGCCAACGAGACTGCGGATTCGATCGCCGAGGTCGGTACGCCCTTGGCCATAAACTCCTGCCGAGCCTTGATCAACTCAGTGCTGAATTCGGAGGTCGCTGGACCTGCCAAGTGAGCTTGTGCGAGAGTCTGCAACGCAACTTCGCGTCGCCCCTCTGCCAAAGCTGCTTTGGCCTTGGCCAACATCTCTCGAGCGAGGGCCGCAGAATCGGCTGCAGGTGCAGCCGTTGGTAATGCGGTCGCTCCAGGAGCTGCTGGCAATGGGGGTAATGAACCGCCCGGTTGGCTCTGTGCGTTGACCGTTGACGTCGAGACCATTGGCGTGGCTAGACCCACAAACAATGGAACATAGACGGGCGAGGACGCCGCTGACAACGTGGTCAATAGCCGTAATGTCCGTAGAGGATTGAGGTGTTTCAACGCGACACTCCTTTATCGCTACTAATTTTCCAATAAACGCTCGTCTCGTATCGACAGTCTTCAAGAGGCTGCGGGACTCCAAGCCTTTCATCCATGAAGGCACCTGAGTCCTGCGACCTCCGGCAACTTTTGCGTAACAACCAACGGAATAGGCCTTGTCCTCCGCTCCCGTCAATATCACTTTCCGGTTCGAAGTAACATTTTCCCAAAAGGTAATTTGGGCAACCTTTTGCGGCCTTTTCCAGCTTACTTATCCTTCGTGAATCCCCCGGTTGATCGCTCCGACGCGATGGATTCACCATTGGGCATAGGCGGTTATCGATAAATCGTCCCGCCGCCCAACGTCTGCATGGGTCGCGGCTGTCCCACGGTGTGCTCGACTCCCTGGGAACCTCGGGGAGCTTCGACGGAATGGTCCTCTCGATGCTTCTGGAATTGCTGCAAGTAGTAACTTCCCGTTTCGCCGTTATCCGAAGCGGCTGCACCCGCTGGTAAGTTCTGTGTACTCGGGTGCATCGACTTGTTGTCCGTCATCGTGGCGTTCGATGCGATTCGAGTTGGGTCGCTCATGACACCCCCTGCCACCTGAACATTCGATGGTTCGGTTCCAATGTTCGCAACAGCAGGTTGCACCGAAGATCCTCGTGTGTTGGAAGCGATCAGTGGACGCGCCGTATAGCCCAGTGCCAATGCTGTATGCTGGGTGACGGTACCGCCTCCATCGATCACCCAATTGTTCCAAGCGGTTTGCAGATTGCCCACCAAAGGGTATCCGTAGATTTGTTCGGTCGCTGTGTACCAATCGTCGTTGCGCATGCCAATCTCGAGGAACTTGATGAATTCGCGAGGGCCACTTTGCGCAATCAAGAAGCTCGTGACGCTGTAGCCTTGAGCGTACAAAGGGAGCATGTCAGCCGGATAATCGCGCAGCGCGAACAGGGTTGCAAACGGAATCCCTTTTTGTTCACGTAGGAACTGAATGAGCATCTTGTCATGCTTGCGACGTTCCGATTCATGCTCGACCGTTGTGCACATGCCCTCGTCCGCCCATCGCGGAACTGGCTTGCCAAACGGGGCGAAGTGACTAGCGATAATGGTGTGGGTGATTTCGTGTGGCAAGACACTGTCGAGAATGCGTTCTCGCGTGCCCACTACCGTCATGTTGAAGTTGACGACGGCACCTCGGATCAACGTGTACTTGGTTTCGCCACTTGCCAGCTTGTTCGGACCGTCTTGGACGACGAGGGGGCATGGTTTCGACCAGCGAGGCAACTCTTCCCCCAACCAGTGGAGGGCGAGATCACGGCGATTGGCCTCGGCCACTTGAGCAACCTGTTGCGCCCAAGCATTGTCGCGTGCATAAACCACAAAATTGGGGGTCGCGACCGATACCATCGGCGCCCCCCGATGTTGACTCCAGGCAATCGAACTGAAGCAAGTGCTCCACAGGATTCCGACGAAAGTCAGTAAGGTGAGACGAGAGTAAGCAAGAACAGCTTCCATGCGTGTTGCTCCCTGCATTTCCGCGAGGATTCCACATCCATGTGGGATCGTTCGCGACTGGGTTAGGTGACTACGAGCGAGTGACGCGTTGAGTCCGCGGGTCGGACATACGGGAGCGGAAGTCTAGAAAACGACCGATCGCGACCTCCAGCCCAATCTTGAATCAAAGTTTTGAAAATCTCACAAAATGTCTAGGGCTATTGGGAAATGCTAGCTCTCGATACAGACCGCGCATTCGCTACACCCAACCGACCGAGAAAACCAGGTCCCCGAGAATTGCGAAGTGGGCTCGAAGGAACGAGCTCTTTGTTCGATACACAACCCTATGTTCTGGAATCGCAACCTGCGCATCGGTAGTTTTCGAGACGCCCGCCTGATCGGTTCGGTTTGTATTGCTTCATGGCTCCTGTTTCTCGCATACGTCGCCCGTCTGCGAGACGTAACGCATGACGCGTTCCATGAAATGGCGCTGGTCCGAGCGTTCTTCGCAACAGGGAGTTTTCCCTATGACGACATCTTTGCCTTCACTCCCACGGTAACTCCAACAGTCCATCATGAATGGGGAACAGGCCTCATTCTCTACTGGATTGCCGGGATCAGTCCATTGGGACTGCATGGGATGGCCGTCATTCGCGTTTTGATGATCGCGCTGTTGGGATTGGTTCTTTATCGCGTGGCTCGGAACAATGGGGCACATCCACTTTGGATCGGACTCGCCGCGATCGTGGCCTTTCCGATCGGCTGGGTCGGGTTTGCAACGCTTCGAGCGCAGCTTTTCACCCTGCTGTTCCTGTCGTTGCAGATTCTGTTGCAACAGTCCGACTGGCGCGGTGAGAAACGCTGGGGATTGCTCTGGTGGTGCATGCTGGTGATTTGGCTCAACCTGCATGCAGGGTTTGTGGTAGGCGTTTCCATGCTAGGGCTTCACATGCTCGAGCGCTGGGTGGTCTTTCTGAAAGAACGCCGGTGGCGATTTGATTCGTTCTCTTTCCTGTCTGCGTTTTGGCACCACGCGGTGTTGATCCTGGTGATTCCACCCAGCCTTTGTTTGAACCCTTGGGGAGCGGACTATCCTGGTTACTTGTGGCACGCCTTGCTCATGTCTCGCCCAACCATGGCGGAATGGCAGCCCCTTTGGAAAACCTACCAGCCGGGTCTGGCTATGGCTTCGTTCGCCGCGCTCGTGATCACACTCGGGTATGTTTTGCGATACCGCCGATGGGACCGATTGCGGGGATGGCTTTTCTGTTTGCTCGCCGCCTACATGGCTCTCAAACATATCCGCCATGGTTCCTTATTCGCCGTGGTGTGGGTGGCTTTGGCACCGGGGTGGCTCTCACCGACACCGTTTGGCCGCCGAGTCCTGACATGGATCCAGTTGCATCGGCAAGGCGTGGTGTTGGTGGCGTGGGGGGCCAGCCTCGCAGCCATTTGTTTCACGATCCATCACCCTGTTTGGCGAATCGAACTTCCAAATAGCGATCCGAAGAGCGGTATGGTCTATCCCGTCGGAGCCGTCAACTACCTCAAGAAGTCCGGGTTCAGCGGGAATGTGATGACTCCCTTTTCTGCAGGTGCCTACCTGACCTGGGAGTGTTACCCCCAGATTCGCGTGAGCCTCGATGGACGCTATGAAGTCGCCTATCGAGCAGATGTTTTGCCGAAGCATGACCTGTTTTACGCTGCAAAGCCCGGGTGGCGATCGGTTCTAGACGAATACCACGCCGACGCGATTTTGGTCAAGCAATCGGCCCCGGTCCGCTCTCTCCTGGGGTCGGTCGACTACGCAACAGAGCACTTCAGGCTCGTTTACGAAGACGAGGTCTTCGCGTTGTTCGTCGAAGAATCGCTGTCGGTAGGAGCCGCCGTAGCCCCTGCAACTTCGCTCAAGCGTTGAACCACATATCGATCTTCGTCGGGATCGATGGTTCTCAAAACCAGTTCAATGCAGTCGCTCTGAACTTGGCACCAGATGGGACGGCTCCCCTCAGCCAGCCTTTGTGCCAACTCCGACGGTGCAATGCCTTGCATCCGGATTTGAATGACGGCGCTCCTCCATCGCGATCCACTCCACACTCCCATTCCAATTCGACAATCCTTCTCTAGTGCAGTGACTTGTTCGATCTTCCCAAGTCCCGTGCATTGAGTGACGATCTTTTCCGCTCGAAATTTCAAGTTATCCAAGCCCACAGTCAGGGCGTGCGCAGCCGGAGTACGCTGCCAACCCGCGAATCCCTCGGTCGATTGCAAGGCTTTGAGCAAGATCGATTGCGTGAGCGTGGAAGCCCCCATTCCAAGGTTCTGGACAATACGTTGCACCGATTCCCAGAGGGGGCTTTTCTTTCGCGTCAGAATCAAGCAGCATTCTGGGCCACCGATCCATGCGTCGCACGGAATTACCAACATCTCCATCCCGAGATGCCAGCGGTCCGCCACGACCGATGTGAGGGACGCGTGTTCGGGCACGGTATGCAGCGAACCGTTGAACAAGACTTCAATCCATGACGTGTTCTGTTGCGATGCCCATTGCGAAATATCCGCTAAGTACTTGGCAGCGGAATCGGCATCAGGTGTTCCGCCGGGAGTCGCCGTCAGCAAGATCGTCGATGGGGATTTGATGGCGGCCTCCAAGTCGCTTGGTAAGCACTCCTGATTCGAACCCACTTCGATTACCGACGCGCCGGCTTCATGAAGAATCGTTTGAAGACTGCCGGCCGAAGAGACGCCGAAACGAAAGGGTCGGACGCAATCGACGCGAGGCAGAATCCACGATCCTTCGTCGCGATGCGCCAACCCCAAGGCGGCGATCGCCGTGGTGGTATTGGCGACCACCACCGCATCCATTCCCCCCATCAATCCGACGGCCAAGCAACGCAGTTCCCCCGTGACCCGGGAAGCCTCCGAGGGATGCCCCGAGAGAAGCAATTGGGCCGCAAGAGCATCTTGTGTCAACAGACCATTGGTCCATCGGCTAGAGAAGAGCTCCCCGGTCCCGTTCACCCCAGCGCTGAGGTTTCCCGACCCTCCCGAACTGACAAATGGCTCGGCCATCGATTCGGCCCAGCGGCTTGCTTGCTGTAGGAATTGCAAAATACCTCCGGGGCCAAACGGATCTTTGCCACCCACTTTTTCCACCGCCTCTTTGACGGCGGAAACCCATTGGGGCTGACCGACCATCTGCGCCATTTCCTTGATCTTCTCAAGGGGGAATGGGAGTAGGTCTTTCCACGGAGAAGGCACTTTCATCGTTCATCTCAAGGGGCTAGAGGCGGTCGAACTCAAAAGAAAATCTGCTGAAACCCGGTCCTGTATCTTCGGCATTTTCCAGGAACGTACAATAATAGCCAATAGGTGGGGTTCGCGTCGTCCAGCAAGACGCACCGGAATCAGCCTCGCTCGCGATGGCTATTCGACGGGTGTTGACCGTTCGATGATGGATGGCCGTTTGCTGAAGACTGCCCGCTCGATAAGGAATGGATGTGTAGAAAATGGATTTTGGCAACGACTCGATTCGAACCCGACACGCGTGGATGCTCCTTGCAGCCGTTCCATTCGTTCTCCATTCGTTCGCGATTCTGCCGACGTTTTGTCCGTCCGCTTGGGGAGGAGAACAGTCTTCCACCCAACCCATTACGAAAGATCCGCAACCTCTGCTGAAAGGGTTGCAGTCGCCGAGCTACCGCACCCGTCGCGAGTCCTTTTTGCAACTCTGCGATCGTAGCTATCCGGTGGATGCGTGGTTGCAAGAGCAATCGATCAGCGACAATCGCCACGACGCCGCCTTGGCCAACTGGCTTTTGCAGTTACGCCGTACCGACGGTCCGCTCGAGGAACGTTTGGAAGTGCTGAACGCATTTCAAAGCGCGTCCCAAGGGGATTCAAGACTGTTGGGACAGATGGTTGCGAATGGGCAGTGGGACCGCGCACTCGAGGTTTTGCAAATTTTGCCCGCACCTATCGTGCAGAACATTCTGCGGGACCAAGGCGAGTTGGGAAGGTTGATCGAATTGGCTTGGAGTTCCGGCCAAGAGCGAATCGTTCCTCGACTGATCGACCTTGTCACACCTCCTGAAGAGAAGCCCTTTATCAACCGCTGGTGGAGGGACTTGGGAATGCCCGATTCGTGGCAGCTCTCCCTGCCGCCGACCCCCAGCGTGGAGTTGGCCAAGTTGCAAGCGGCCGAGGAATGGGATGCTGCGGTGCAATTCGCCAAGTCGAATGGTTTGGAGCTTGCCCTCGAACGCGTGTTGGTTCGGTCCGGGAATTGGTCCCTTTGGCTCGAAGAAGTCCAACGACCCGGTTCACGGCTGCGAATGAACGGTCGAAACACGTTGGGGCAGAAACTGGCTGCTTCGATGCTCTTGGGCCGAAACGAAGAAATGCGACATCACTGGAACGCCATCAAGGACCGATCGAAAGGGACTGTGGCCGGAGCGCCATTCTCGCTCGCCCTCGCATTCGATGATCGCGAAACTTTTCAAACTGCGATCGAGAAAGCAGATCCCGCGGTCGCCTTCGATATCTACCACAATCAGCTTGGAGATTTAAAGGCTGCGTTTGCCGTGGTGGGCTTGAACAATTTGGAGCCCGAAACGGTCCGAACGTGGGCGCAGTCGTACTTTCGCAAACTGCTCGCCACGAGGAAGCCGAACGATTCCTATCCTCACGACCTCCTGCGTAGTTTATTGAGCGCTTTCCATCAGATCGGCGAGCCCGAAATAGAGACGATCATCGATGGGGTGTGCGAGCAGGAGCTTTTACGCGACTCGCGTTCGGCCGGATCCTTCCTCTCGCGCGAGCTGCTTGAGATTTGGCGCATAACCAATCAACGCACCAAAGCCGTGAACTATTTGCGAGAGCTTTCCATTCGAAAGAACTATCCGCTCACCGTACTCAGCAATCGGATTTTGACGGAGGAAAGCCCTTCGTTGGAAGAGCCCTGCTTTGAGGCGGTCTTCGGAAGCTATTTGATCGAGCCTTTTCTCATCTACGAGTATTTCGTCAAGAAACACATGCAAGGTGAGGATGGCACGGCCGAGCAAGCGATACGAAAGGCCTTCGAGAACTTGAACGATTTGCACGAAGGACGCAAACCGAAGGAATGGAACGACCTGGAGCCTCTGCGCGAAATGGTCTTCGCGGTACGACAACGCATCGGTGAGCTTCATCGGGACGACTCGCTGTTCTGTTGGGGGATTGCTCTGTTGTTGCAAGAGTTGGGAGACCCCCAAGGTGCCATCGCGCTGTTGCAAGAATCACGCGAGAATTTGAATAGTGCGAGCGAGTTGGCCAATCTTCTTGCTAAATCGGGGAACATGGACCAGGCGGCCATCCTCATGAAACAACTGATGGACTCCTCACCGGGAAATCACTTTTTATTTCTGCGTACGGCGGATTTGTTAGAGCGATCCGGTCGCCACAGCGAACTCGACTCGTTGCGACTGCGAGAACTCTCGGCCGTTCATTCCCTGCCGCTCCTGACCGGGCTTCGACGCATTGACTTAGAGAGTCTCGAGGAACATGCTGCGACACGCCCCGAGATGGAGTGGATCGCGGAACGCTGGCGGCGGCTTTACCCCGATATTGGTAGTCGCATCGAAAGCAGTTGGCGTTATATCATCGCCAAGAAGCATCGAGAGAAAATTCCCGAGGCCTACGAAGCAGCCAGTAGGAACCTCTTCGTCCGAGCGGGGGATGGGGAAGCATTTCAAGCGGATGACTCGCGCACTCGAATCTTGTTGCTCGATGCACTCCCTGTGTTTTGCCTTCAAGCAATCCATGAAAAGAATCTCGCAGAAACAGACCGATGGATACGCATGGCCCACCGGATCGAACCGACTCAAATACAAATCCCAATCGATGTGTTGCCATGGGCAGACGAGATCTTTCCAAAGGAGGTTGTCGATCGCTGGTTCGATCTCTACTTCCAATCGATGGTTCAAGCCATCGACGCCTTTCCAAACGATGCGGTCAGCCTCAACAACACCGCTTGGTTGTGTGCCCTTTGTGACCGAAATCTGGACAAAGCCAAGGAGTTTGCGGATCGAGCCGTTGCAATTCGACGCGACCCGACTTATTTAGATACACTCGCCGAAGTGGAGTTTCGGAGCGGACGGGCCCGCGAGGCCTTGGAACTTTCCCAGCAATGCCGCGCTCTGGAACCGCGAGACGGTCAACACAAGAAACAAATACGACGATTTTCGAAAGCGTTAACAACCGAGCATGAGTGATTCTGAAATGGAGCCTCTTTCCCCGCCAGCCGAGGTGTTCTCAGGGAGTCGCGAGGAACTGGATCGACGATTGCGCACCACGGCAACGGAATTGGAACTGACGATCCCCGAAGAGGCTTGGTCAGGAATTCAAAACTACTGCTTGCAACTCTGGGATTGGAATACCCGCGTGAACTTGACCCGGCACACGACCCCGGAGCTCTTTGTTAAACGCGATTTGCTCGACTCCTGGCATGTGTCTCAACTGCTGGCTCCCAACGAAGAGGTTCTCGATGTCGGGACCGGCAGCGGTGTGCCGGGAATTCTCGTCGCCATCCTTCGACCCGACGTGCAAGTCACTCTCTGCGATAGCGTGGCCAAGAAAGCCAAGGTCGTCGATGACATCGTGAAAAAGCTTGGACTGCAAGTCCCGGTTTATCCGCAAAACGTTCAGAGTCTCCTCGAAGACTTTCGTTACGACACGTTGACCTCGCGCGCCGTCGGGCCTTTGGTGAAGCTTTGCCGTTGGCTAGAGCCCTACTGGCATACCTTCGGGCGAATGTTAGCGATCAAAGGACCGAAATGGCCGGACGAACGAGGCGAAGCGAGGCACAAAGGCGCTCTTAAAAAAGTCGAACTCCGACGGATGGTCTCCTATCCGATGCCCGATACGGAATCCGAAAGCACAATCCTGCAACTCAAGCGGCTTCATTCCTAGCGGCTCTTCCGGGTTGGATTCGAATCTCGCTGCACTACCTGAGCCCTCTGGGCCCTCGATCGCCGCACACCACCAAAAGTTCACACCTTCTTAGGCAGATCCGATTCGGGCCACATCCAAGTAGGGGCGGCGAGGTCCGGTCGTTCGGTGCGAGACGCCCGTATCGGTTGTGCACGCAACACCTGTCGTGCCTATCCTTCCGGTGGTTCCGCGACGCAAAGCATCTTCAAACATCGGCGCGCTCCTATGCCGATACACGCAAGGAGGAAGAGTCGCCCATTGCTGGGCAATCCCCGATCTGCAACGCGGCCGCATGGATGCGACCTGAATTGCGCAGACCATGGAAACCTCTCGCGAGGTCTCTTAGCAATGGTCTCTCATCGGGTGGATGGAGGGATCCGTATTTTTGAACACGAACGGAGGATCCCATGTCCAAAAAAGATGTCTTTCGAGTTGTCACCCGTGCGGAAGATGGATCGATTCGGATCCGGGACTTTCATTCCGCCGAGTCGATCTTTCGAACGCATACACAAATCGGGATCGACGATAGTAGCACCGACTTGGATCTCCGCGGCATGCCAGTCTTTCGCGGATTGATCGGTCCCATTCCCGAAGGAAAGAATATTGCGAGATACGAGTCCCCTGAAGTCTTCGAGCTGATGACCAAGGAGTGGGCGACCAATAAGCCGCGACGTCGACGACGAACGTCGAAGCCTGATGCGGATGCTCCTATGGATGCACCGGCAAATGAATGGGTCGCCCCATCCAATTAAGTCGAACCGTCCACTCGAGTCGCCCTTCCCGACGAAGAAGAGTTTACGTCTCGGAGCGAAGGGCTGCGAGCAAGGGCCAACGCATCGCGAACGACGCTGCAAACCAACTCGTTAACCCGCCGACTATCAAGATCAAACCGAGCATCCACAGCGGCGTTACCAGCCCTCCAAAAGGCTGGCCGGCCACGAGGGCAGGGATCGTGGCCAATGCGGCCGCCACTCCTCCGATAGCGAGCCCTCGGAACAACTGCCAACCGTTCTCGAGTGTCAGGATCCAAACAAGTCTTCGTTTGGTGAACCCTAACGCTCGCATCGAAGCGAGCTCCGCCCTGCGTTCGAGCGCGCCGCGTATCTGCGTCACCCCCAGTCCAACGGTCCCAAGCAAGAGTCCCATCGCGCCGAGGAGTTGGAACGCGGACAAATAGGTGTTTTGCACCGCGAGGAGTTGAGACAGGATCTTGGAACTTTCGACCAAGTCCAAGCCTTGCTCCTCCCATCCGTTTTCCAAAAGGCTCTTCAAGGCAGGCAACTCAGCCATCTTGTCGGAAGGAACTTCGACCAGAAACGATTTATAACCTGCGATCGTGGGGAACATGCGTTTGAAGTTTTCTTCACCGATGATCAAACTCCCTTGCAGGATCGTGTTTTGCAACACGCCAGCGGTCTTGAAAAAGATCGGAGCTCCATCGAATTCGAACGAAAAGACTTCTCCGACATACCCACCTAAATGGAGAGCCCATAGAGCGGTGTTTTGGTCCAGCACCACGGGTATGGGCGATTCCTTGGTCCCATTTCCCGTTCCCTCTAGGGAGGTCCAAGGAGATTGGCCTGCTGGGGCAGACTTTTGAAACCACGCGAATCGGGAGTTACCGTTCTCCTGGCGATCGATCTCGACGATGCGAGGGCTCATCCCTAGGACTTGCGGTTCGTTGGCCTGATAGAGATTGTTGCAGCTCGCATCGTCCCCGCCACGAACACGCAGGGAAACGATTTCGATATCGGTCCAGGGATCGCCTGCTGCCGCAAGATTTTCGCGGCGTGCTTCGGCATTTCCCAGCTCCGTGTATATGGGGCTACTGCTCTTACCCATCCACACGAAACCTCCCATGCCAGGCTCCGTCGGAGTCGCTTGAAAAAGACTCATCGATAGGATCAGGAACGATGCGATGGCGACCAAAGCGATTGCCAGGATGCTTCGCGCCGGAGCGCGGCTGGCGCTGCTGCTCGCGAGCGCGAACTCATTTGGAATGCTATCGACTCGATGGCGAAACCGTCGCAGTCGTCCCCAGACCCAAACGAGTCCGCAGATCATGAATAGCATACCCGCCCCCACAAACGCACCCGCTTGGGCTTGCCCCTGCAAACCGACTCCGACCCCGAGCAGGCCCACGCCCGCGAGAAGGGATAGGCCGACGGCGAAGGTGGACCATTTCGACGATCGAATCGCAATGCCGGGCTCTTCGAACTTCCCCCGCAGCAAGAGCGTGATTGGGGATTTAGCAATGCGACGCGATGCGATATAGATGGCCACCAGGGCAGTCCCCCAACTGGCTAGCCATCCCGCGATCAAGCTGGTCGGCATGACGTAGTAATCCAAGAACGATACTGTGATGGCACCGACCCACCAAGTCTTTAAAAGAGCGATCATCGCATACGCGTATAGCATTCCTAGGCCAATACCCAAGGTCGCTCCAATCGCTGCCAAAATAGCTCCCTCGGCCATCAACAATTTACGAATGGAAGATCTCGTCCAACCGGTCGCCGCTAACAACCCCCAGTGATTGGCGCGTCGTTCGATGGAAAGACGAAACAGAAGAGCGACGAGCAGCAAAGCCGCTGCGATCAGGAAGAAACTAAGCGATAGGAAGAGGGCATCGAAGGGAGTCGTTCCGCTGGAACGCGCCAACTGTTGCTCGCGCAGGGGTAGCTCTCTCCATCCCAAAACACCCAAATGGCTCTGAACAATCGACTGCACCTTTTTCTGTACTGCATCTCGGGATGCTTCGTCGAGCCCGTCGAAACGAATGCTCGTAACGTTTCCAAATCGAGAACCGAACAGCTTCTTTCCTCGCTCCAATGGCATGAACAGTTTGGGAGTCAGTCGATGCGAATTCCAGTAATCATCGTCCCGCGAATCGATGGTCCGTTTGAGTGGAAAGGGAGTATCCCATTTGCTGATCGAGTCTTGGTCGGTGATCCCTGGAACGGTAGGAGTCCATTGCGGATCATTGAAGGGTGTCGGCGATTGCTCGAACACCGCCGGGCGATTCCGCAGGTAGGGTGTTTTGGGTTCCGTCAACGGGGCGATTGCGACGATGGTCGCTTCAAATTGCTTTTCGATTTCTTCTCCTTCGACCGTTTCGGGCAAGAAATAGTCGATGGTGATTCGGTCGCCAACGGCTAGCTTCAATTCGTCCGCCAACCATTGATTGATGACTACCCATTCGTCGCCATCGGGCTTTTGGATGGGGGCCGCGGATGGACTGGCCTGCTTCAACAACTGCGCTAAAAGCTCCCAGTCGACGGCGCTGATGGTGGAGTAGGGAACGCTTTGGCGATGGTTGTCTGCAGGCTTTGTGACGTTCCTGTTTTCGACATTGTTGGCGAGATAGGTCAGGATGGGCTTGGGAGAATAGTCCTGCGTCCCTCGAAGGATCTCATGGGCGATGGTGTCGGGTAGTAGCATTTGATCGGTCGTGATGTGATAGTAATCGAGCACAAGCGACCGATCTTGGGGGCTCGAGGCTTGAACGCGGTCGAACTGCAGTCCGAGATCGGCAAGGCTAGGGCGTATGTTCTGTAGAAGCGAAACCGATTTTGGGCCGGCGGCCTGCTCGGTAGAGGCGATAGTCGTGACCATCGCATTGATTTGATCGCCGATCTCTATGGCGTCTTGGATCGCCTTCTTGTCCACGAATGCATTGACGGGGGGACGTTGATCGCTGCGAAGGGAAAATCGAGCCAGTCCTTCATCGGGCAAGATATCGACGACCTCCCACCGAGGCATCACATACGTGTCTTGCTCTCGTTTTCCAAGAGCGCTTTCGGCCGGGACTAACGCGCTGGCGGCAACTCGAAGCGTGATCAAATCGCCGATGCGGACTCGCAAGGTATCAGCGGCAGATTGGTTGAGGACGACTTGCTCACCGCTCGGAAGTTTCGGGGGACGGTGATCACCCAATTCCCAAAACGAGGCATCGACTCCCAGTAACGTCAATTCGTTCGCCCGGTAGATCTTTTTGCCATCCTCGCCACGAACTTCGTGTTGAGCCGTGGACTGTTGTAGGTAGATGAGTTCATGAACACTACCTTGCACCTGAGTCTTGTCGAGCAGGGCGGCGGAGAACCAGCGAGGAGCGAGGAGGATGCGATCGATGTCGCCGATGCGGTCTAGCGCGATGGTACGAAGCGACCCTCGAACGCTATCGCCTACGATCAATGCGCCGACAATGACGGCGCCCGCCACGGCTACTCCTGCAATTACGGGAATCAAGAGATTTCGAAAGTGTGCAATCGTTCTGAGAATCAGCGATAGCATGGGCGTTACCCCGGGTTGGAGGGTTGGAAGTACGGTGTGATTTCCTCGTTCGCGACGTTGAGCCAGATTAGATTCTTCCAGAAGAGGATGTTGCGATCCTGGCTAGGCGAGCGAATGCTAGGAGCCATCGCTTGATGTTTGGGGCGGGTGCTAACGACGAGCAAATTCTCCACTCGTCGGTATTCACCTTCTAGCATCTCGAGAGCCAACGGAAGACCGTCGGTCTCGCCTGCGCGAGCCGTTCCTAGCCTGTCGAGCAAGGCGGTGTTCTGGGCTCGCGTCTGAATGCGAATCGCGATGGTCGGATCGCTGTCCGCGATGGCCAGGGTCAAGACGGCATTGTTGGAGGAGGCGATTTGGTTGGCGACGCTCGCCGCAAACTCGACCGCGAGGTCTTCAGTGCTCTCAAACTCTTCCCTTGTCATGCGGGAAGAGCTAGGGGGCAGACAGAGATCGAGGACCAAGATGAATTCGCGGCTATCAGACCTTTGAAACTGCTTCACCATCAATTCCCCCAAGCGAGCAGAGGAGCGCCAGTGAATCCACCGTGGACTGTCGCCAGGCTGGTAGGCCCGCAATCCAAAGAACTCCCCTTCGTCCGAAATCGATCGCGACTTGCGCTGTTGGACGCCAGTGATTTTTCCTTCAAAGAGCTCGAGCCATCCGGGAAGCAGGCGACCGATCGCAGGCTGCGCGATGAACGAAGCTGTGCTCGAGCTTTGGAGAAATGATCGCATCAGTCCGAGGGGGAATCGGGTGGAGATTTCTGTGTCCAGAAATCGATAGTTGCCACGGCGTTGGACAGTGCAGCGATATTTCTGTGATCGTTGTGCGTGAGGTGGAAGAATGGGGAACAGGAGTGCGATGGTTTGTGACACCTGTTTGGCGGTCGACGACTTCGGTGCAAAGACGATTCGCTCTTGAACTTGAACCAACCAAGCCCCAAGCCATCGCTTTGGATTGGTCACCTCCAATTCGACTTCGAATTCCTTGCGAGCCTGAATCGACTTAGGGAGCCTCCTAAAGGGATGCAGCCCGTAGAGCGTCTTGGCGCAGACCCGCCACTGGACAAGCATCAAGGCGAGAAGGGTACCCGCGAGGATGACGAGCAAGTTCACGTCGCGAAGGACCGCTCCGAGAACGATAAAGCAGATCATGAACGCGAACTGCCAACCCTCTCGCGTTAAACGGGTCGTGACCGGAGTTGCGAAACGCCTCGCTAATCGAATCGCGCGCCAGGGAGACAGAATCCACGAGCTCCAACCCCGCAGTCGCTCGGCGCCCGTTGCCGCTGCTTCCGCTGTCCTGGCATCCTGTTCCGAAGAAAGGGGGGCGGTTGCGTCGGTGTTGGAAACCGAATCGTCCGCCTTCTTGTCCGTGAACATCATTGAGCGTTCATGCCTGATCATAGGGGAACGTCGACATTGCGTAAGCACCGCTCGATGATTGCTTCCGCAGTCGAGCGTTCGCTGCCCGCCGTGAACCCGCGCGGCATGATCCGGTGGGCTAAGACAGGAATGGCCAACGACTTGACGTCATCGGGAACGACATATTTGCGACCGGAGATCAACGCATGCGCTTGCGCGGCGCGGTAATACGCGATCGTTCCCCGCGTGCTGACACCGACCTGGATCTCATTGCTGCGGCGCGTCTGCTCGACAATCTCGAGCAAGTAATCGATGACGGTGTCTTCGACGGTGATTGCACGAGATTGCTGTTGCAGCGTTTTGATTTCCTCGATGGATGCGACCGGTTTCAGCGCGTCGACTGGTTCACCGCTCTGGTGGGACTTTAGTACGTTCTTTTCGGCATCGCGTCCTGGGTAGCCCACATCGATTCGCATGATGAAGCGATCGAGTTGGCTTTCAGGCAGAACATAGGTTCCTTCGAATTCGAACGGGTTCTGGGTAGCGATCACCAGGAACGGATCGGGAAGCGGGTAGGTCTTTCCGTCCACGCTCGCTTGATGTTCACTCATCGCTTCGAGAAGGGCGCTCTGCGTTCGCGGTGGTGCACGATTGATTTCATCTCCCAACACAACATTGGCGAAAATCGGACCCGGGGAGAATTTGAATTCCCCGTTGTGGTAGATGCTGCTGCCGATAATGTCGGAGGGGAGAAGATCCGGAGTGAATTGAACGCGTGTGAATTTTCCGTCGATGCTCTTCGCAATCGCTTTCGCCAAGAGGGTCTTACCGACCCCAGGCACGTCTTCCAGCAAAAGATGCTCTCCAGCGAGCAATGCAATCAGAATGCGGCGAACCACTTCCTTTTTGCCAAGAACGACCGACTCGATGTTTTGTTCCAGTCGGGTTAGAACCGGAGGTATTTCATTGGCCATGCCATACCGAGGGGTAAGAGGAACCGAGCGAACGCGAAGGTCGACGCGGTGCAAGGGGAGCGATCTCGCTGCGGATTCGCTCGAAGGTGCCTCGATATTGTAGTGATTAAGTAAAGGAAGCGAAGAACCTGGTCAGAGTGCCGGTTGGTATAAGGTGTTGTTGTACAAGGAAGACTGACGTCATCGCCCGTCGTCATCGCCCCCTCGCCGGACCTTGGATTCCCCTAGGCCGCTGCCCGCGCGCGAGGTTCCGTTTCGATATCTTTTTCCGCGGAGGGTTCGGTCCAAGTTGGGTCATAACGAAGCCAATAATCTCGAACCCAGTCGACGGGACCGAAGCCGAATTTTCTTTTCGTTCCCCATCGGTAGTTGCCCAGTGGTACGACATCTACCGGACGCGGCTTGCCATGAAAGACCACAATCTTGGCCCGTTTGGGTTCTCGAATTCGCGGAATCAATCGATTCAGTGGGTAGTACTTCATGCAATGCCACTTGAAACTAGCCGTCCAAGAAACCGGCCAATACGAGCGCTGAGAAACATGCTCGGTTAAGAAGTCTTGGTCGAGCAAGTATCGCGACGGAATCGTCTTGTCCGCCATGAACTTCTCGTAGATGCTGGATTGCTCCCGCGGAATGAAGCCAAGTATCGAGCCTTGGACTCCTCGGTCGGGCCGCAGGGAAGATGGGAGCAGATTCCACAGCGTTGGGTTCCATTCCCGGAGAACATGGAGCCCCGGTTTGGAACGGATCTGTTCGAAGAACGGATCGAGACTGGAACGGACGAGTACATCGAGATCGAGATAGAGTGCGGGCTCATCGGGCGGTAGCATGCCAGGGGCAAAAATGGAGAGTTTGGGCCAGCAACCCAACTTTTGATGCGCTAAAGGGAGCCCCATGTCCGGCATCGGAATCCCTTCGATGTCCGAATCCAGCCCCTCCAAATTGTCCGTCACGCACACGAATCGATGCGGTCTATTCAAGTTCGCAGCGACCGCGTTCTTGAGAAGCCGAACATAGGACACCGGAAAGGCATCGAGCCAACGGGTGCAGACGACAGTGACCATGGTATTCCTTTACTTCGGCATCGATGATATCGCAGGAACATTATTCAAAAACTCAATGATCCCCGTCAACCTCGGTAGGCCACCACACCGGGGAATCATTGAGAATCCCCAAAGAAAATTCGTGGTTAGGGGTATCGAAACGGACTCTCTGGGCCGTATGCTACCGAATTCTGAACACTGGCCCGAGACCTCGATCTTTCCTGTTTTTTGCCATGTCCAAGTCGACCAAACTGACCATTGTTGAAGCGGAATCCGAGAAGTTTCCTTTCGTCTACCGGACTCCCCTGAAGTTCGGCGGACGGGTAGTCAAGGACGTGACGGTATTCCGCACCAGCCTCACGATCGAGGACAAGGCCAAGAAGAAGACGGCAGTCGGCATGGGGGAAATGACCATGGGGACCGCCTGGGCCTGGCCGAGCAAACAGCTCTCGCCGGAAATGGCGCTCCGAACCGTGATCACTTTGGCGGATCGGATTGTTCAAGCCCTTCCGGACCTGGAACCAGCCTCCCACCCGCTCCACTTCTGGCCGCAAATCAAAGCCATTGCAAAGGCCAAGGCCGCGGAACTGGTCGAAGCGATGAAGCTCACCGAACCCATTCCGGATTTGGCAATCGCCCTGGCGGCTTCGACTGCCGATATCGCTTTGCACGATGCCTATGGTCGATTGAACAACGCCAACGCCTTCGATTGCTTGACCCCCGAGCACATCGGAGGGGACCTGTCTACTTGGCTGGGAGAGGACTTCGTCGGCAAACACTTCCAAGATGCGATCTTGAGCAAGCCGACTTCGACACTCGCTCTTTATCACTTGGTTGGTTCGTTGGACCCGCTCTCCACAGCGGATCTGAGCAAGCCGATCGGGGATGGGCTGCCCGAAACATTGGAAGAATGGATCCGCACGCAGCACCTTTCGCACTTGAAGATCAAGCTGACCGGCCAAGACCTCGACGCCGATGTCGGACGGTTGGTCGAAATCGAGAGGATCGCGATGCGAGTCGCCCCAACCCGCATTTGGTCCTACTCAATGGACTTCAACGAAGCATGCGAGAACGAAGACTACGTGATCGATTTCTTGGAACGAATCGATCGGCTAGCCCGCGAAGCGATTGGAAAGCTCCACTACATCGAGCAACCCATGGGACGAGACCTTCGAGCCCGTAAAGAAGTCACCATGCACCGCGTGAGCCGACTCAAGCCGGTTGTGATCGATGAGTCCCTCACCGATTTGGATGCCTTTATGTTCGCCAAACAGCAAGGCTATTCAGGGATCGCTATCAAGGCTTGCAAGGGGCTGAGCGACTCGCTTCTGTTTGCTGCTGCCGCCAAGAACTACGGCATGAAGTGCTATGTGCAAGATCTCACCTGCGTCGGTGCTTCGTTCCTGACATCCGCCTCCCTGGCGTCGCGCATCGCGGGCTTGACCGCCGTCGAAGGGAATGGACGACAGTATTGCCCCGCAGGAAACAAAGATTGGGAGTCGCTTTACCGCCCCATGTTCAAAGTTTTAGGGGGAGTTGTGCCGACGGAACTATTGGGAGGCGTGGGACTCGGTTTCGCCTGGCCTCGCAATTTGCTTTCTAAAAAGTACGCGTCGCTCGCACAAGGCTAGGCAGCGAGCTGTCGCAAACTTGTGTTGACGCAATCTCAAAGAGCTTCATAAGCGTGGATTCCATACGTTCCTGTATTGTCGCACCCGGGAAGACTCCCGATACGGTCATTGCCCCGGATGGTGTCGTGATGAAAATCCCACCCGGATGGGAATTGCTCCCTCCAGGGGACGCCGGGTTGACTCGACGCGTTAAAGCGGCCACCGATACGTGGACCGTTCAAGTCAAAAAGGGACGGAAGCTCTTCTCTCAAGGCGTCTGGGCCGCTGCAAACGTCATAGCCGCCAAACGCGCGGAGCTGGAAAAGGAAAGGGCTACGGAGGCTTACGCCAAAAGGAAGCAATCCGATCTAGCTCGCCGCGAACGCAAGCAAGAAGCGTACGTGGAAAGCTTTGAAGCCACTGTTTTTCGCTTTCTCGATTTCCATCCCTGTCACCTTGATACGGCTAAGAATTTGGCCAAAGCCGTCTCCGACCATGCGACCCCAGTCGGTAGCGGCACCGTCGCAAGAACCGAACGAATCCCCATCGAAGAACGAGCCGAAGCTGCCGTAATCGCTTGGATGCGCCACCAAACGACTGCTTACGACAACATGAAAATTCCCCGAGTTCGTGGCGAGCGGCGCGAAGTCCGACGCATGCTCGCCCAACGCTCTCGACAGTTGCTAGAATCGTATCGCAAGGGGGAATCTGTCCCAGCCAAGAGCTGTCCTTTACAATCAGCCCTCCAACAGCCCCCCGCATACAACCACAACAGGTCCAATGTACCACCAAACGATTGTTAAAACGAACGCGGAGGATGTCGCGCTTGCTGCCAAGGATTGGTTGATCGAAACGATTCAAGAGTCTATCGCGACCCGAGGCTTTTGCAGTATTGCACTGTCCGGGGGTTCGACCCCCAAGCGTCTTTATCAACTGCTAGCGGAATCGTCGCTCGAAGAGCTGGATTGGTCGAAAGTGACGTTGATTTGGGGGGATGAACGCAACGTGCCACACGACCACGTTGATAGCAATTACAAAATGGTTCGCGAGGCATGGCTCGATCGCATCGATCCTCGCCACAGCCGACAACTTCCCCACGCATTCCCGGTTCAAATCTCCGTCAATTCCCCCGACCGAGCCGCAGCGGAATACGAACTCCAAATCCGTCGAGCGATCGACCCAAAAGGGGAATACACGAACGACTTCCCACCGATCGATATCATCTTGCTTGGCCTCGGAGACGATGCGCACACCGCATCCCTTTTTCCAGAAACCGATGCGCTCGAAGAGACGAGTCGACTGTTTGTTGCGAACTACGTCCCGAAATTCGCCGCCTATCGACTCACCCTAACCGCTCCGATGATCAACTCAGCGAGGAACGTCGCGTTCCTCGTATGCGGCATTTCTAAACGACCGGCCCTCGAGGTGGTTCTTCATGGTCCTCGCTACCCAAGCGAATACCCTGCACAACTCGTTGAACCGAAGCACGGTCGCTTACTCTGGTTCCTCGACTCTGCCGCGAACCCTGACCAATCCTAGACCTAGCGCCTAACGAAACGTTAGATAACCCGCTAAACCGACCTGGAACAAACTAACGCCGAACCCGACGGCATGCCCCATGTCCCCTTTCCAACGGACCAGCGCGTGGATCGTCGCAACAACGACACACGTTCCAACCCCCTTCAATATCAAAAACGGAAGAACGTCAGGGGGCTGGTCTAAATAATACATCGGTGCATCTTTTAGATTCATCAGCCAGCGTCCGACCGGATTGACCTCCATTTGTGGAAGTGAACTCGCGTACTTGATGGTGAGGAAGATGTCGTAAACGGCCACCGACGCAATCACACTCGCATAGAGCCAGCATGCTGTTGCCGATCGAAACCAAAAGGCCCGAAGCCTCCCGATCCACTCTCCAAGTATCATCGCTCCCTGCTCGTACCAGCCGTTCACCTCGGCCTGTAAGCCGGGATATTCCAACTCGACGGTACGGATACTAATGGTCTCCACAGTGTTCTCCTCGATGGAACGGGTCGCATTCGCAAACGAAGCGAACAGAATGCGATTCCTGTGCCACGGACCCCCTACCACACACCGCGCGAACTCCCTAGAAGCGTCAATACAGTCGAGAATAGGACTTAAGGGAGTTTTCAGTCCCTTTGAATGTGAATCTTTTTTGTTTTCTTCGTTTTCGTCGGGCCGAACAAGACTGCCGCCGATGCGCGGAAAAACAGCATGAGGAACCCTCCCTAAACTCACCACTCACGAAACCGCTGTCGAGTAGTGCGGTAGAAGGGCCCTTTTAAAGGAGTTTAGAACGGCGTTAGAAGGTTTGGTCGAGGCGAGGCAGGGATGCTCGGATTTTGCGCAGGGTCGAAATGGCCTCATTAGGCGGCACGGCTGCTCGTTATGCCCAAGCCTTCCGGGCAGCGGCCGCGACGGCGGTCATCTTCGACTGGTCTTTGCGACCGGGTGAAGACTCGATTCCCGATGCTAAATCGAGCCCATCGGGATTCACTGTTCGAATGGCTTCCTCCGCGTTCTCAGGAGTGATTCCTCCTGCCAACAAGAAAGGAAGCCCCAGGAAAGCCTCGGGCCGTGGGGTGAGCAAATCCCAACGTGCTCGTTTTCCGGTTCCCCCACGTTGGACCGGGTCGTGGGCATCCACCAAAAAACCGAGGATTCCGATCTGAGAGGCCCATTCGCGGCACCTCTGTGCATCCTGCGGAAATTCAGCCCCTCGCCATGAAACGGCGCGAAGGATAGGAATGGAAGCCAGCTCTGCACGCGACCGGAACCGATGAAGGTATTCCAACTCTTCGTCCCCATGGAGTTGCACCACATCGATCACGTCGTCCGCTACAAGCCGCGCAATGACCTCGGGCGACTCGTCCACAAATACCCCTACCCGGAGCACTTTCCCTTTAGCACGGCGAGCGAGATCGGTCGCTGGAGCAGGCGACAAGAAGCGAGGGCTTTTGGAATAGAAGTTCAGCCCGATGGCATCGATACCGCAGCGCAGGGCATTCTCCAAGTCCTCGGGGTGTGTGAACCCACAGAACTTGAGTCTGGGAAAGTCGATGTTCGTCCGGGTCATGAAACTTGAATGATTTTGGGGAGGCTCGTTAGAACCGGAATTGGGCACTAAAAATGATCCACCGAAAGGATATGGCCGACAAGTAACCATACTCCGAAGAAGAGAGATGCCATCACGGTATTCAGGATTTCGACAGACATAGGGTCGGACCTTTCCACGCAGCGTCGAGGCTGCTCAAAAAGTGAGGAACCGCCCATCCTTAGACTTGGAAGTCCGCAACGGTAGCGGACCTTTCGCGTGCATGCGAGCGATTCTCATCGGCTCATTCTCCCCCATGCATGAAAAATTTTCTTCTCGCCCGACTCGCTTCGCTAGTCCCTAAACTCGATGGGGATCTGTAGGGGATCTAAGGTTTTTGCCACCAAAGCGTCAGCCGCGGAGCGACTTCATTCGGGGCGAACAGAAGCGATCCAATCGCGAGATCGAGTCGCCCGTCGGAGTTGAAATCCGCAAGCTCTATCGTTGCGTGACGAGGAGGATCCAAACTCAGACCTCGCGGTGTGAACTGCTCCTTTCCATCGTTTTCGAAAATCACGATGGCGGGATGCGATTCCCTTCTCAGTCGTTCCGGTTTGACGGAAGCAGGTAAATTGGCAACGGCGACAATATCGACATCGCCGTCCCGATCCATGTCCCCTCCCTTCGCAGCGTACGCACCCAACAGAGACGCGATCCGATGGTACTTGAACCGGAGCGATCCCAAATTCTCGAGCCAACCAACCCCATGCGAGGCATTGGCAAAGTTGTTGTCAAAGGAATCGCCGTTGCAAAGCAAAATATCCATGTCGTTGTCCCGGTCCAAGTCGACGAGTTCCATCCCTACCGAACCAAACGCTAAATCGTTCGCAGTCCATGCGGTGGTGCGCAAGAACTGGTCTCCCTGCCGGCGATAGATTTCCACCGCTTCGCTCTCTTGAGTGATCAAAGCGGTAATATCGAGTTGGCCATCCCCGTCCCAATCGTGGAGCTCGACGCGAACCGCGCCGGGGCGAGGGTCTAAAACGATCTTCTCGTATTGCATGCCCCCTGATTGGGTAGAGATGTTCTTGAGCCAGAACAACGAGCCAGTGTCGCGATGACCAAACTCGGCGACGACGAGATCGGGCATGCTACTCCCACCGAGATCGCCGGCTGCAACATCGGCGACGCGGCCGACATTCCCCGCAATCAATGCAGGCTTGAATCGATCCGCCGAGGAATCCCGAAGCAACGTCGCAACTTTGCCTAGTCCATGGTCATACGGATAGAGGCTGCCGAGATCGGTGACGAGAATGTCTTGCCTTCCATCCTGATTCAAATCTCCCATTGCGACTCGCGCGGGGTTTTGTGCCCGAAACAGGAGCTTCCTTTCCGATCGACCCGGCGATGGGGTGATCAGATTGATGCTGCCGTCCCGACAATCGGTTACCAGCAGCCGACCCCCACCCGTTAGCTCCCCGTTTCCTTCCCACGATTCGACCCAACGTATGGATGCGATCCCGGGGGGGATATAGGTTTCGTCCTTCCAATCCAACTTGTCGATTTGGAATCGATCGAACCATCTCGCTTCGAGCTTAAGCGACGGTTCCAGCGGAAGAGATTCCGGCGCGCGCTCTCGGTAGTAGCGAACAACCTCTTCTATTACGGGCAGCTGCAAATCGGTTCGGCCCGATCGAGCGTAAAACTCAAAACCCTTTCGAACTTCCTCGTGCCACACGTCCCGCTCGAAACTTTTCGGATTGGGAAGAGCATGGCAATCGCTGCAAAACCGCTCGATCCGCTCGATGGACGCCTCTGCCTCTGACTCCTTTTCGTCCGGAGCAAAGTGGACCGCACTCAACCACGCGGAAGTCGGATGGCCCAAGGAACCGATGCAGAAGAAAAAGAAGATACGCGAGGCGTTTTTCCATGACCGACGGGACCAATAGTGGGTGACGTTCATGAAGCCGTTCTCGGGAGAGGGTTTTCGTCCAGTGTGCGTTGCATGTTGGTTGTTTGCATTTCGCCCGGTGACAGAAAGCGAAGGGTTAGGTCTTCATCACCGGGGGTTTCCCCATCCCGTTCGCACGATGCCTTCTTATTGCGTAACGATGGGAACGGTTCCATTCTATCCCGCTCGGCGACACAATGTTTAACCGCCAGCGGATTGGCTATACTGATGCTCGATCTGATGAACGATTCCTTTGGGAACGGACAAAGAGAAGGGGCATTCCTGGGGACCTGGACTCGCACTTGGATTGGTATATGTCGAGCGATCGGTGTTGGTCGAACGAAGCGGGATGGTCGATGAGCCAATGCGTCATCGTTTCGATGTTTGCCCTGGCAGTTCTAGGGTGCGTCCGGAATTCGACAGAGACGGTTCCTGAGAAAGCCCCCGCACCGACCCCTGAAACGGCTTGGGCTCCACCAGATCTATCGAGCGCTTCGCTGGACGAGCAGATCTCTTTTTGGAGCGTCGCGAGGAAAGAGAGTCCAGGAAACAAGGAGTTCCTCACGCAGTATGCGAGAACCATGCGAGCCGTCGGACGCAGTTCCGAAGCCATCCAGTCGCTGACCCAGGAGGATCTTGAACAACTCCCTGCACTAGAGCGGGCTAGCTTGTTTGCAGAAGCCGGCGAATGGACTCGAGCAAAAGATACGATGCGTGAAGAGGGATTGCTGGCAGTGTCCGCGCACAAACCGGCGATCGATAGCTTGTTTCAACATGTGCTCCGAGGGGATGGTTCGAAGGCTTATGACCCTACCGACGATGTCCAACTCGCGAATTTGATCCTGTCCTTCACAGGGGATCGAAGCAGTGGTGGAGCGATTCAGAATCTCCAGCTCGATCGCGTGGCGAGAATCCGTCGTATCGCAGACTTGCAAACGATGCAGATGATCGCGCCTAAGGAAGCAGCGATTGCGACAATGCTTCGCGCCGTCGAGGATTTGCAAAAACCTTTCTTGGACTCCAAGTTGCTCGAAACACCAACGCCGTCGGAAGGAATGGCTGATACGGCGCCTAGAGATGGTCGGCTCTTCCGAACGCACTGCGCTGCGTGCCATGGAATCCAAGGAGATAGCAAGGGAACGGCCTCAAGGTTTCTGGAACCCCAAGCTCGCAACTTCCTGAAAGAGCCGATGAGGTACGTCTCGGGAATTCGATCGTTGGCCACCGACGAAGATCTGAGAAAGACCATTGCAGAAGGCTTGCAAGGGGTTTCGATGCCGGGATTTTCTCAGCTCCCTCCCGATGAAATCGATGCGTTGGTACGGGAAGTTCGAAGATTGCAGCGGGTTGGATTGGAGGTCGCTTTCAAACGCAGATTGCAATTGGATGAAACTACCTCTGCGGGTGAGACGAGCGCGCAGGCATGGATCGAAGCCCGTTGGCGCGACGTCGAAGCACTGCCCATACCTACTTGGCTGACGGCATCTTCGATCGCATTGTCGTCAGACGATACAGGGGAGATAAAACCCGCGCAGCTTTCTGCCGGTGCAGAGCTTTTTCGAAAGTTTGCTTGCCTCAACTGCCATGCCGGGCATGACTCCGGGCCTATTACTTCGACGCAATTCAACGATGCCATAGGAAGAACGATTATCGCGCGTCGATTTCAGAACGAACCGATGCGCCGGGGGACGGACCCCATTGAATTGTATCGGCGAATATTCCTGGGAATCCCCGGAACGCTTCACCCCAAGGTCCTGGGAGAACTTTCCGACAAAGAGACTCGCGCGCTGATCGACTATGTCATCGCACTGGCGAAAACAGCTCCGAGTTCTGGGACCAACCACAACCGCCGCTACCCTTCTTGGTAGGTCGTTGGTCCTTTCCAAATGGAGGAATGATTATCGCTGATCGATTATAAGTTCCTGACATCCCTCATCTCAATCCTTCTATCCCGTTCCAACTCACATACGCTTGCTTGGCATTGTCAAAGATTCGCAACTGCTGATGGACGTCGTCGCAGGGAGACCCTGCCAGCACTCCAAAGAGAGCCAGCCAATCCTCGGGTCGCGCGTTCCCTTTGAGGTCCAAGTATTCGATGCGGTCGTCACGATCGTACACCATACCATCGATTTGCGCACGGACTTGATTCGGTTCTGAAACGATGGACCAGACGAACGAGCCATCCATCTCGAAATACATGCCGGGCCAGTCCGAAACCGATTCAGCAAACTGCTCGAAAGTGACGGAGAAGCGGCTCCCTTCCGTCGGGTAGACATACCAGTGTTGAAAACCAAGCATAGGGAGAGGTGGTTATTTTGGATTGGTCGCAAGGCGTTTGAAGTACGCCTCAATGACGTCACGGTAATGACTGGGCAAGTCCTTGGTCATGTTCTGCAACGCCTCTTGCCGCTGCGCGGGAGGGAGATTTCCCCAGCCCGAACTGTTGCCCACATCTTTGGAATCGACCTCGCCAGGCCCTTTGACCTCGGCGATCTCGGATTGATCCATCGGTTTCGAGGAATCGTTTTGTTGCTGCTGTTTTTGCTTTTGTTGTTGTTGCTGCTGTTGCTGTTGCTTCATCTGCTGTTCGATTTGATCGATACTCTTTTCCAGCTTATCGATGATTGCCTGCTGCTTATCTCGAACGAGTTTGCCGGTTCGACCATGTGCCAATCGTCGTTCGACGTCATTCATCAACCGGGAGATTTCGTCGAGCGAATCTTCCTTGAGCGGTTTGATGTCCGCTTCCATCAATCGCGCCGTGATGGCGTAGCGGGTGGGCAAATCGATTTCGCGTTCTAAGAGTTTGCCAAGTGTTTCGACGCATGCGTCCCGTTGGAGCAGGTGGTGTTGGCAGACGGCCAAGTGGAACAGCAGCGTCGATGGATCGCTCACGGCGTCCAGCGGAAGCATCTCGAGCTTCACAATGGCTTCGTCGTACAAGGCATTTTGGACGCAACTACGGCAAACCAGAAGTTGCACATCGGCTTTAAGCCAATCGGGAATGCCGCCGTTGGCAAGAACGGAGCTGAGTGCTTTTTCGATATCGGGCAAAGTCTCCGCGGAAACGACTCCGTTCAGTTTGGTAAGCAACGTTTGGATCGAGGGATCTCGCTCGGCGGCAGCCCGGACAATCCCTTCGAGCAAGGCGATGCCGCGAACCGATTCCAATTCGGCGTTGAGCAAGTTTCCTTGGGAAGGGTTGGGGAGGGCTTTCTCGCCAGGGGAAGCATCCAAGAAGCGGCCGAGATTGCTCAGAACTTGGGCATTGTTCGGCCAGTTCCAGCTAGAAGCTTTTCGTAGGGCGCTATCGGAGGTCCATCCAACAGGGGCCCCTCCTGCAAAAACGAGGAGCATGGCCAACGCGTTCGAAATGGACACTCTCATTCGACACCTGCTTCCTGGAAATTCCGATCCTGGCGACCTGTGGCTAGCCGCCCCGTCCCTACTATACTGCCCTGAAACCGACCAGCCTTCCGTTCGTTGCAAAAATTGGGCCAAGATCTTCTCAAAAATGCGGTCGGCTACGTCTATACTAGGGAGCTGACTCGCCGGGGTAAATTGCAACCCGGCCCCTTCCCCACGAAAAGGTCCGCTTCGAGTGGCCTTCGGCGATCCTCCCCGCAGACTCGCCGGTTCGATCCCTGTTGAGTGCAAATGGTTGATGGATGGACAGTAAGCGCGTGATCGAATTGCCCGTCTCCCTGCTGAAGCAGATGAGCGAGTATCGCCAAACTGTCCGGCGCATCAAGCTTGGGGAGTCCATCGCAGCTGCCAGTTTGATCGTGCTAGTTTCTTACTTGGCCGTGTTTTTCTTAGATCGCTTCTTGGACACACCGTTCACGCTCCGGTTCGCATGCTGGTTGATGGCGGTTGGCGGTATCGCCGCGTTTCCTTGGGCGTGCTACCGCTGGATCGTTCACTTGTCGACTTGGGAATCGGTTGCGCGATTGCTCAAACGAAGGCAACCGGCACTCGGCGATTCACTGTTAGGTGTCCTGGAGCTTGCCAAGAATCATCAAGAACAAAATCGTTCACCGGTGTTGTGTCAGGCGGCTCTTCATCAAGTCGCGCAATCGGTCGCGAAGCGAGATTTACTCGTCGAGCTCCCTCCGTCCAAGCATCGGGCGCTCGGAGGCTTAGCTGCAGTGGCTGTCGTATTGGGGGCCTTTGTACTAGCGACAGTGCCAGCCGCGGCTTGGAACGCTGCATTGCGATTCTCGCTTCCGTTGGCCCATATCGATCGCTACACCTTTACCAGTCTCGAAGAGGTCCCCGCCCGGTTGGTGGTTCCTATCGGAGAAGAGTTCCCCCTTCAGCTTAGGCTTGCCTCGGAGTCGCGTTGGACTCCCCAAGAGGGACGTATTCGGCTTCAAGGCCAGGATCCGTTCTCAGTGGGACTCGACGAAGGACGCTACTCATTCTCCGTTCCGGCACAATTAGAAAAGACGTCGATACAAGTTGCGATTGGAGATGCTTCCCCCTCCATCGATGTCGAGCCGGCGCCTCGTCCCGAGCTTCAAAGTTTAGTCGCGAACATCCGACTTCCATCGTATCTAGAAATTGCCTCACCGATCGAGAAGGATATTCGGGGAGGGGTTATCTCTTCCGTTCGCGGCTCTACGATTCAATTGCTTTCCAAAACCAACAAACCGCTCTCCTCTGCCCAAGCCAACGCACTGCCCCTTCCCATCCGCGATGGAGCGTTCGCGATTCCCGATTATGTCGTCTCGGAAACCACTATATTGGAACTCCGTTGGCGCGATATGGATGGCCTGGAAAGCCGGTCAGCGTTTCCACTTTTGATCCAGTCGGTCGAGGACGAACCACCTTTCGTGTTTGGTGACGGACTGCCCAAATCCAAGGTGGTCCTGGATTCCGAGCAAATTCAATTCCAAGTTCGCGCAATGGATGACTTTGGGGTAAGACGGGTCGGACTTGTTTGGAAAGCGATAGAGGAACAACTGGTAGCACCGGAGAATCCCGTTCCTTCCGGATCGGAGATGTCGGGTGAAGTGATGCTCGCCAAGGGAGGACCTACTCAGTCTTCATTGGATGCCATGGCGGTCTTTCAAGCGATTGCGATGAATATCCCTGCCAAGGCCATCGAGGTTCGATTGTTTGCCGAAGACTACCATCCGGAACGAGAACGCGCTTATTCCTCTCCCTGCGTGTTTTACGTTCTCAATCCCAACGATCACGCGATCTGGATTCTCGATCAAGTCAACCGTTGGCAACGTGAATCGTTGGAGGTGCGAGATTGTGAACTGCAACTGCTTGCGATCAATCGCCAGTTGCGAGATCTGCCAGAATCGGAGCTTGGACAAGAAGCGACGCGCAAGCGATTGGAAGAACAGGCTTCGGCAGAGCAGTCCAATGGCCGACGATTGAACAATCTCACAGCGAAGGGGGACGAGCTTCTGCGCCAAGCGGCTCGCAATGCAGAGATCGATCCTAATCAGCTGGAGACTTGGGCGCAAATGCAGCAAGTCCTTAAGGATATCGCTTCGAATCGGATGCCTTCCGTCGCGGATTTGCTCAAGCAGAGCGCTCGGGCGAATACAACCGCCGGACAGGAATCGAAGGAGACTGCATCGAACAACACGCCGACGCCTCAAGTTGGCAAAACTCAAAATGGAGATCCTGCTGGCGAATCGGGTGCGGACGAGGAGAAGCAATCCACTGCACCTAAGTTGAACGACCAGGAAACGTCTCAGCAGCCATCCGGTCCCGAGGGAGAAAAAGGGGGTAAGTCTTCTGCAAACAGCCCCGCGGCCTTGCGGCTCCCTTCGACCACCTTGATGGGGTCCCAAGGGGATGCTCAACCAGAGGAGGAGGGACAAGAAGCGACGCCGGTCGAGCAAGCGGTGGAAGAACAGGAAGCACTGCTCGCCGAGTTTGAAAAGGTTGCGGATGCCTTGAATAACGTCATGGGGAATTTAGAGGGAAGCACGCTAGTCAAACGACTGAAGGCCGCATCGCGAGAGCAACTTGAAATCGCAGAGGGCACAAATCGCGAGCTTTCGGAAGCTTTTGGATCGACCACCGCACGATTGACATCCGAGCAAAGAATGCGACTCGAAGGGCTCAGTCAACGGGAGTTGCAAGCGTCCGAGTATGTGGCAACGATCGTCGATGATATGCAGGGATTTCAGGAGCGACGGCCTTCTCCTCGGATGGCAGACGTCGTGGAGGAAATGAAGGCAAAAGATCTGCTCGGCAACCTACAACGCCTCGCTCAACGTATGACGGCTCAGCAAGGACTAGCGATCGCGGAAGCGGAGTACTGGTCCGATGTCCTCGATCGATGGGCGGAGGATATCGTCGAATCCGCAGCGAAAGGGGAGGGGCAAGGGGGCAAGAAGGGTAAGAAGTCGCTTCCCCCCGCACTGGTGCTCGAGGTTATGCAAGTCCTGGAGCAAGAGATGAATTTACGCGATAGAACTCGCGTCGCTGAGCAATCAAAAGAGGCGGCGACGGCGGATGACTATCGGGCGATGGCGAACGAACTGACGCAATCTCAAATTTTGCTCCGTGAGCGAATCGCCTCCACACGGCAAAAGATTTCCGAGCTTCCCGACGCGCAGGCTGAGTTCGAGCGAGAGCTAGGTCTCCTCACACAAGTCGATGCGGTCATGCAGGAAGCCGCCGGGATTCTAAGCAAACCCAGTACCGGACGCGAAGCGGTCGCAGCGGAAACCGAAGCCATTGAGCTGCTGCTGCAAGCCAGACGCTCAAGTCCCCAAAAATCAGGAGGGGGAGGAGGAACCGACCCGGGAGGCGGAGGGGGGGGGACCACCGACGAAGCGGCAATCGCGCTGGTGGGACCCGGGGTGAACCCTAACGAACAACGACAGGAAAGGAACGTTTCGCAAGAAACCGGCAGCACTGGAACCGGACTGCCGGAAGAGTTTCGAAGCGGATTGGACGAGTATTTTCAGCGTTTGGAAAGCAAGGGTCCATCGCGATGACTACACCGCGACTTGCACGCCGGCATCGCGACAATGCGACCTTTGGGATCAGCTGGATGTCATGTTGCATACCGGTAGTAACGACATTCTGTCTAGAGTCGACACTCCAGGCACAGGAAGTTCGGGTCCGCGCAGATGGTGTCATCATGGCTGCGGGAGAAAACTTCCCCAACAAAATCGATCGAGATACGGCGATGGCACAGGTGCGGGGCCTGGTTCAGAACGAGTTGCGAATCCTTGCTCGAACATGCGATCCCACGGAGTCGCAATCCCGCACTTTGTTAACGATCATCGAAGAAGAATGGAGAACCAAATCGGCTCGCGAGGTGGCGAAACGATTGCAGTCCCACGTTCACGGGACCATTGACTTCGACGGAATAGTCGAACGGTCCATGCAGGATTGGGTGGCCAAGACTTTGCTTCCCGAACAGTCGGCAAAATACGAGGAGGAGTTAAGCAACCGCCTCGCGGCCCGGCGCGAAGCATTGATCGAACAAATGCTCGTTTGGCTTCATGACAAATTGCAGCTGTCCAGCGGTCAGCAAGAGAGTGTTCGCAAGGTACTGGAGGAGAAATGGAAAGATCGATGGTTTCGGTCGATCGAAGGGGTCTACGACAATGAGACATTGCTGCCGGAGTTGAATCGCTCCTGGTTGGATACGATCCTGACCGAGGCACAACGCAACGCGCTGGCCATACGTACCCCTCTTCAAAGGTCTCCAAGCTACTCGCTCGAGTACCCAGTTCACCCGCTGGATGCACCGCTTCGACTTGGAAATGCCATTAGCGATCCGCGACGAGTTTCGCCGACACAGCCTGTTCCCTCCGAACCATCCAAATAGAGGGAACCGTCCTATGGAATCGATCGATCGAATATGGCTGGCATTGAGGCGACTGTCCGCTCGTTTCCTGTTGGTTCGGCTCGCTTTGATTGCCGCCTCCCTGGTCGCAGCGGGCGGTTCTGTTTGTTTCTCGCAAGCAACCCAAGACTCCAAACCAGCAGATCCACCCAAAACAGAAATTCGCAAGGAAGCGATTCCTCGCATTCAACCCCGTCGCCTACCGTTGGTCCCTGCTGTCCTTCAAGCGCGCATGCTGCAAAATGCCGACAACGGTGGGCTCACTATTCATGGAAAATTGAGTCGAGCCGAATTGGAAGAAATGCTTTACGGATTGCTAGGAGGTTCGCGTCAAGCGTTTCGCCGACTGCGTCGAGAAGCGATCCAACGGTCCATCGATCGAGTCGACCAAGTCTGCAAATTGAACGATTCCCAAAAGGAGAAGATCGATGGCTCGATCGAGATCGATATCGCTCGCATTGAGTCGACGATCACCTCTCTGCTCAGCGAAATCCGAGAGGATACCCCGCCCGAGAAGAAGCAAGCCATCTACAACAATGCTTGGCAACGCTTGCGAACCATGCAACAACAAGACACGCTCGACCAAGATGCCCTGTGGAAAAAAGTCCTTCATGCGACCTTGACCGCGGAACAGCAAAAGCAGCTTGACGAAGACGAGAAGCGAGTCGAGGCGACGCGGGAGCGGTCAGGCAAATACCGTTTGCTCTTGTTGGTGCAGCGCAAAGTGGGACTGACCACTCCAGATCGACAGCGTCTTTTAGCCTTTTTACTGGACCCGAAACATTCTTCGATCCAGTCGGTTTCTACACTGTTCGAAGCGTTGAGCGAGCTTTCAGATTCCCAACGCAATGCCATTCTTTCCGAAGAGACCTTCCAAGCGTGGAAGCAACAAGCGACGGCTCGACCATGATTTTTTGCGACTCACGAATACCTTGGATTGACTCCACACAGACCCATCCCAAAGGATGGGTGTGGTTGGCGATTTTGTTATTCATCTGCTGGGGGACCATCGCATCGGGACAGACCCCCTCGGCATTACGACGGGAGAACCCGGTCCAAGGGCAAGGGGTGTCGCGCGAAGTACGAGATATCTATGAAAAGGGATTGGATTGGCTCATCACGAGCCAAACGCCCGATGGTGCGTGGCCTTCGCCCAACAATCCTGGTCCCGGTCCAACGGGCCTTTGTGTGATGGCTTTCCTAGCCTACGGCGAAGATCCCAATTTCGGAGTTCATGAAACTCCAGTGCGCCGTGCTGTTCAGTCCTTGATACGCGAACAAGATCCGAAGACCGGTTATTTGGGTGGGAGTATGTATCACCACGGTTTTGCAACCCTCGCGCTAGCCGAAGCCTACGGGGCGATGGATGAGAAACGATTGTGGGATGGCGCAGATACTCCGGTTGACCGACGGCGTTCGATTGGTCAAGCCCTCGAATTGGCGGTGCGAACGTCGATCACCAGCCAAGACAAAAATAGCACGGGCGGCTGGCGATACGCCCCGAACTCCACGGACGCCGATACCTCGGTTTCCGGAGCCATCCTCGTTTCTCTCCTCGCAGCGAGGAATGCAGGGATCGAGGTACCCGACAAGAACATCGATCGAGCCATTTCATACTTTACCAGTATGACTTCGAAAAGCGGGCAAGTTGCTTATGCGGGTGGATTGGGTGGCTACGATGAGTCGCAAGCTCGCGTGTCGATCGCAGCCCTCGTCTACTCGATCGCAGGCCGCAAAGATTTGACCGAGTTCAAAGCCTGCACAGCCTTTCTCAAAGCCAAAGATGCGATCAAAGTCGGTGATCACTATGGCGAGTATACGGCCTACTACAAAGCACAAGCACTATTCCAAGCCGACATTGAGGCTTGGGAGAAATGGAACAAACTGCTGATTCAAGAACTCCGCCAAAGTCAAAAGTCTGACGGCCGATTCGATGGTAGCTTCGGCCCCAACGTCGCGACCTCCCTGTCGCTTCTATCCTTGGCACTCAACTTTCGATTCCTTCCAATTTACGAGCGCTAGACTGCATGATCCCCCTCCGCTGCGCCGCATTCTTTCCATGCCAAAGAACTTCCTGGATGCTCCAAATCGGAGTATGTCTCGGGCTCGCGCTGGGCCTGCTTGGCATCGCGCCGAGCGCTCCGCATTCGTTCGCACAAGTAAACGAGAATACGCCGAAAAGGCTTGGAACCCTTCGACTCGTCGGTGGCGATGTACTCAAAGGTGGTTTTGAGGTCTCGGGTGCAACAGGTAGTTCGGATGGAGGGTTGCATTGGCATTGTCCCAGTTTCGCGATGCCCGTTGCCATCCCGTGGGAGAAAGTAGAATCGATTGCATTGGACCGACCATTGCCGTCTGCTGAAACAACGTCGGCCACTGCCGTGGCTCGCGAAGGGGTTCCTCGGTTTGTTGTGGAGTACTGGTCGGGTGGTTGTGTCACGGGCGAAGTGGAATCGATGGACGAGAGTTCTATTCGATTGAGATCCAGCCGCTTTGGTAGCAAAGACATTCCCCTCACCTCGATCCGGACATTGTTGCGGGTTGTAGATGGGCCCGCGAAAGAGGCTGGGATGATCCCGCCCGAATCTTGGACACAAACCATTCCACGAGCCGAGTCCGAATCGGATCAACGATGGAACGTTCGTGTCGGATCCATCCAAACCGAAACTCCAGGCACTTCAATCGAGCAGCGTGTCTTTCTGCCCGATGTGAATGCGATGGAGATCGATGTCGCTTGGACACACTCCAGCCCGAATTGGATCCTAACACTTGGGGCTCCAAAGAAATTGGAGTTGCATGTGCGCAAGATCGAGCATCGCAACGCTCTGAGTGTCACATTGCTTTTCGAAGAGAATGAAAACGCCGATTTGGCAACCGCTATCATTCCGTTCGAAGGTTTGGAGTCCATGCGTCTTCGAATTCTCTCAGACTATATCCGTGGACAATTCGCACTGGTTTGGAAGGGAAAGACAATTGCGGAGATTCGAGGTAAGGAAAAGCAGCGAAGCGCTGGGGTGCAGTCCCTGGTTTTGACCAATGTCGCGCCAGGTGGAATGCAGTTGCGAGAACTGCGGATCTCGCGCTCGACGTTTTCCATCGATTCGAGTTCGTTGGATCCAGTCGCTTTGGAGAATTCTTCGGTTCCAAAAATCATCCTCTTCAATAGCGAAGACTTCGCGGGATTTCCAACCGACTTTCAATCTGCCGATAGCAGTTTTGGCTTGGCCGGATCGGCCAGCGCACTCGGGCGCATTTCCCTTGCAAATGTAGAACGCATCGAGTTCCCTCGCAAAGCAGAGCAGCCGGTGTCCAATCGATCGGTTTTCTTCGTAGAGCTGGAGAATGGGAATAGGTATTCGTCGCATCGGATCGAAGCGGCAGGAAATACGTTTCTTCTCAAGGATACGCCGATCGCCCTCGATATCGTCTGCCCAACGTCTGAGATCATTGCCATTCATGCTCAGCGATGGAACGAAGAGCCAGCAGGTTGGCTCACTCAGCCGGGACGATCCATGCGGATTTCAACCGAACATGTCACCGCCTTGGGAGAACTCGTCGGGCATTCGCACCCAAATAAGTCCGAGCGAGGGATCTCTGTATTCGGGTGGCGCATCGCACCGGATCTTCTTTCGCTCCCTTTGAATGAAAAGGTGAGTGGAACGATCGATATCTTTACGAGGCCGGCTTCCGGTGGAGAGAACCCGGCGGCCGCCAAGCTTTCCCCCCAGTCTCGCATGGAGCGATTTGGCCGTCTTCTCCAGCCGGGTGAGCCAGCCCTTTACCTAACTTCAGGGGACAGTATTCCGGCTCGATTGGATCAGCTTCGCGATGGTCTTCTCGAAGTCGCGAGCGAGTTCTTTGGAAACACGACCATCGGATCGAGTCATGTGCGTGGGTTCCGTTACCTCGTCTATACGGGAACCGATGCACTGCAGGAAGATGTCCTGCAACGATTGCTCACGGTTCCTCGAGCCCAACGCAGCGATCCTCCAACGCATCTAGTTGTGTCCCGGGAAGGGGATGTGGTGCGAGGCAAGCTTATGGAATTGGACCCGGATTCCCTGGTGCTCGATGTGCGAGGTACCCCTCAACGCTTTTGGAGCAAGAACATCGCGGAAGTCATTTGGCTCGCGCCGCCCCCGGAGCTTGCGCCAACAGACCCGATCGGGCTAGAAGCCAACTCTCAACCCGAGCCGCCAGTCGATGCACCCATGACCTGCCAAGTCGTGATGGAACTGGGGACTGTCCTTTCCATCGTTCCCGAATCGATTGCCGAGGGGGTAATTTGCGGTCGCCACCCACAATTGGGGGAATGCAGATTGCCTCTTACAAGCTGCTCTCGGATTCTTTTTGGAGACGAGATCGCCTCCAACGCCCGATCGAGCCAATACTCGAAATGGGCGCTCCGCCACGCCATCGACCCCAAATTCATTTTAGAAGAAAAAGAAGCCGCCGATGCAGCCGCTGGACGATCGAAATGGATTGGGCAACAAGCACCAGATATCCAAGTCGAACGGCTGGATGGCACCCCCTGGAACTTGACGAGTCGGAAGGGAAAAGTCGTGGTCGTTGATTTTTGGGCGAGCTGGTGCGGACCCTGCATGAAGAGCTTGCCCGAAGTTGCCAAGATCGCGAGCGACTTTGCTCCGAGCGACGTCGAATTCCTCGCCTTGAACCTGGAGGAAGCACCGCAAGTGGCGCGCGCGGTGGCATCTGCCATGGGACTGCAGGAATGGACTGCTATTGATCGCGATGGTTCGATTGCCAAGTCGTATGGTGCAGCCGCTATTCCCTATACCGTTGTGATCGGCACAGACGGGATCATTCGGGCTGTGTTTATTGGTAGCACACCCGATACCGCCAATCGTTTGAGGGAGACGATTGCGAAAGCCCTCGCGGGAGACTCCAGCGTTGAGTAGTAACGAGTACTCTCCCGCCATCATCGCGTTGACAACCGACTTTGGAGCGAGCTTTTACGTCGGACAATTGAAAGGAGTCTTGGCCACCTTGGCTCCGCAAGCTCGCGTAATCGACCTGACACACGAAATCGAACCGCAGTCCATTCGTCACGGTGCCATCGTTCTTCAGGACTCGATACCCTGGTTTCCCAAAGGTTCCATCCACATCGCGGTGGTGGATCCCGGAGTCGGAACCGATCGGAGGCTCGTCGTTGCCGACTTCGACGGTCGACTTGTAATCGGGCCCGATAATGGTCTTCTCTCAGCCCTCGCTGCGGACAGCCCTCCACGACGAATTGTCCAGCTGAACAAACCCGAATACTGGGCCACACGGCCGAGTGCAACCTTCCATGGGCGAGACATCATGGCGCCAGTGGCTGCGTACTTAGCAAATGGTGGGGAAGTAGAAGCGCTCGGCGATCCGCTACAGACCTTGCATCCGAGCCCTATCCCCCAAGTGGCGTATCGATACGAGTCGGACTTGGAAATCATCGAAGGAGTGGTCTGCATGGCTGACCGCTACGGTAATGTTCTGACCAATGTACGAATTCAGGACTTGCCTGCGTTGACGCAACCTCGTGCCATTCATGAATGGAAACTCGTTATCGAAGGTTTGGAGAATCCCCATCCGGGTCGAATCGATCGACGCGAGATTTCCATCGTGAACACTTATGGAGACGCCAATTCTGGCGAATGGGTCGCCTTGATTGGCTCGTCGGGGCGGCTGGAAATCAGTATTCCAAATGGCAACGCTCGGGACTGCCTTGCCGGCGGTCTTCGTCGCTTTCATATGGTTCGGAAGGGGACGATTGATCCATCGTCAAGTTTTTCACGCTAGCTAAACACCCTCGTCACATGGAACTTTGCTACAATGCGTCGACCCGAAGAACCCCCGTTTCGCGATCGTTGATCTGCATACTTCCAATTCGCAATTGAAAAGTCGTCAGCCGTGGCAGCAAAGATTACCGGAAGCGTCGTAGATATCAGTCCCAGCGGTGATTTGATTACGGATCTCACGGCAGAGCGACTCGTTGGCATCGGCCATTCGGAAGAGACGAAGATTGTGGTCGATGATGAGTTCGAGACTTTCGGTATTTATGGTCCCGAACATCAGCAGCCGGAAATGACGCTCATCGCGATTTTGGAAGATGGCCAACCGTTGCGATTGCACTTGGTCTCCGATTCGGCGTCGATGATGTTGGGGGTTAAAAAAGGGGCTCCCGTTCAAGTCCACTAGAACATTCGTTGTTCGCTCGTATCAGTCGGCTTCGACTCCATCCCGTCTCGCAATGCGTTTTGCTAACGACGCACCGGAATGCAGCGCGCCTTCCATGTAACCAACGAACTGGTAGCAGCAATGCTCGCCGGCGAAATGAAGCCGCCCGATTCCTTGGTGAAGTACCGGGCCCAGCGTGGTGATCTCTCCCGGAGCCGGAAACGAATACCCGGCTCGGGTCCAAGGATCTGCGATCCAGTCCATGAACTGCCCTTTCATAAAACACTTTGTGTATCCAGGGAACAACAGCTCCAGTTCCTTCACGTAAGCTGGTTGCCGTTCCGCAGCGGCGCGGCGATGCAGAGCTTCCGCTCCCGGACCACCACTAAAGGCGACGAGCGCAACCGATCCCGTTTCGTCCTGACCATCGGTTCCATGCCAAGTTTGTGCGATCTCACCATCTGAAGTGGCATCGGGTGATAAACCGGCAGCTCGCCAAAAAGGCTCGCGGACGACGGAGAGGAATTTGACATTGGCTCCCATTTGAGGCAGAAGAGTTTCAGGCAATTCGGGGGTGAATCGAATCGACGACCAAGTGCTCGGTGGTGTTGCCAACACAACGTCATCGGCTTCATGACGCTCACCACCCGCATCGACGATGGTCACGTGCTGTTTATGGATCTGAATCTCGCGAATGGGGCAATCAAGTCGGAGTCGCTGGTCGCCAAGTTCCTCAGCGAGGCGATGTGCGTAGCTTTGATTCCCTCCGTCCAATCGATATAGTTCCGTGTCTGTCCAATAGCGGTCCAAACCTCCACCCTTGACCTGCGCGAGATTGCAGAGATGGCTCTGACGACTCGCCGACACGCCGTTGTCTGATGTGAATTGCAGAGTCAGCAATCGTTTGGCTAAATCGGAAACTGGAAGGTCTGCGATCCAATCGGCTGTGGTACGCCTGTCGAGCTTTGCGGCATCGATGCTCTTCCAAGGCTCCTCGGCGTCGATTTCGAGGGCTTCTTTGGTCATCTGAGAGTAAGCAGAATCGCATTCCGCCTCTATTCGGCGCGCTTCTTCGTCGGGCAGTTTCCGACCCTCGAGGATCATTGGAAAGGCGGCGTCCTCGTCTTGGATATCGAGGAACTCGAATCCAAACTTGGCAGCGTACGCTAGGATGTGAGGATGGTTCGATCCCAGCAGTTCACCCCCTCCCTCAACGTTCTTGCCAGGAATCAAGTTCTTCAAACTAAGGACTCTTCCTCCCACACGTCTCCTGGCCTCGAAGACTTTTACGTTGTAACCAGCGCTCGCCAGCTCGTAAGCGCACGCGAGTCCCGAGAAACCTGCCCCGACCACAAGGACTGTTGGCCTGGGTGCAAGCCCCGTCGATCGGGCGAAGAGAGGTGTTTGAGACGACAAAAGTCCGGTGCCCGACGCGAGACCCAGTTTCAGAAGCTCACGCCGGGTGAGAGTGGACTGGGCTCGCGCTTCAGCGATCCGTGCAGATGAAAAAAAAGGCGTTTCATAACTCGCAATCCGATCTCACGTTGAACGAGTCGCCAAGCTCGTTAGTTACGAGTGCTTTGCAATAGTCCTGATCGTCGTCGACAGGCAGTAGTTGTAATAGATCAATGTGCCGGGTCAATGTGAAGTGACGTGGTGAAGTGACGTGGTGAAGTGACGTGGTGAAGTGACGTGGTGAAGTGACGTGGTGAAGTGGCGTGGTGAAGTGGCGTGGCGAAGTGACGTGGCGAAGTGTGTGGTGGCGAAGTGTGATGTGGCGAAGTGTGATGTGGCGAAGTGTGATGTGGCGAAGTGTGATGTGGCGAAGTGTGATGTGGCGAAGTGTGATGTTTTGTAGAGCGGGTTTCCAGGACCGCTCAATATAGCCGAGTGGGGTGGGACTGGACGCCTCGACATATTTCACTTTGTTCCTAGCTCTTAGCACCAAGAGCGACGAACGTCAGGCAATCGAAGCCTTGCTCGAGCGTCATGCCGCCATGTGCACCGCTGGACATACATTCAAGCCACATTGGCATCCTAATTGCCCGCCAATCCTGCTTCCTAGTCCTCGATCAAGCGAAGTTTGGTTGAGGTCGTTTTAGATTTGCGTAAAAAAACCTGAAACCTCCCGGCGTTTTTGCAGTTTAACGAAGTAACAACAAATCGATTAAGCCACACACACGGAGGGTTTCAGGTGAAGTTAAGTTTCGCAAAACGTATCGGCGCACGCAAGAAGCAAACCCTGAAAAGGCTCGCAGCAGCAAGGGAGAATCGATTCTCTCGTGGTATCTCGAATCCGAATCCGGTTCTCGCTACCAACTCTGTCAAATACGAACTTGCAGATCGCACCCATGCCATCAGCTACGCTGGTGTCTCCGCCAAGCTCAAGCTCGCCGAGCATGCCGGATTGACCGATGCCATCAATCATCGTGTCCAACTCTTAAAGTCACATGCTCCTTATCATGAATCCGACCACGTCCTCGCGATGGTTACGAATGTTCTATGCAATGGATCGAGGCTCGAGCATTTGGAGCGTCTTCGAAACGATTCGACATTCCTCGATGCGATCGGTGCCGATTCGATTCCTGATCCAACCACGGCAGGCGATTTTTGCCGTCGATTCCATCAATCCGACATCGACTCCCTGATGCAAGCTATTAACGAAGCCAGGATCAACGTATGGAGGCAACAGGATGATGCGTTCTTTGACCAAGCCCTTATCGATGTCGATGGCGTTATCGTGGCAACTACAGCCGAGTGCAAAGAAGGAATGGATATCTCGTACAAGGGGAGCTGGGGATACCACCCTTTGCTGGTCAGCTTAGCCAACACCAAAGAAGTATTTGCGATTGTGAATCGCAGCGGTTCGGTTCACAGCGCTCACAACGCGGCAGCCTACTTAGATAAGGCGATCTGCACTTGTATCGCTGGAGGCTTCCGACGCATTCGAATACGAGGAGGCTCAATCGCAGGCACCCACCTAAGGAGGCTCAATCGCAGGCACCCACCTAAGCACCATCCTGGCTAAGTCTCCAAGGGGGGAGTCGGAGCTAGCGGAGCCGGTTGCCAGTTGCCGGTTGCCAGTCATTCCCGATCATTCCCGATAGCAGGCACCCACCTTTTGGGGGGAGGTTTCTCGCAAAGGCGCCAAGACGCAACGAAACGCGATCACCAAATCCGAGGCACCCACTCATTGCGGCGCAATGATCACCAAATCCGAGGCACCCACTCATTGCGGCGCAATCGTTCTTCAAATAGTAGGCACCCACCTATTGCAGCGCATTCTCAATAAGAAGGCACCCACCTTTTGTCGGAATGGAATGACTCAATAGCAGGCACCCACCTTTTGATAGCAGGCACCCATCTTTTGGACGGAGGGGGGAGCATGGGCTTTGAAATGGAAGTGGGGGCGGGATTGGCCTGGGGGGCTGGAATTCGGGGGGATTGGGCTCGGATGGGCGCAGCGGCGAACCGGCCCCGAAGATGAAGGAGGGTGATGGGTGGGAGACTGAAGAGCGAGTGTTCTGGCTCAGGCTCCAAGGTGGGGAACCGGAGCTAGCGGAGCCACTTGCTCCTGGCTCCTTGCTACTGGCCAGTTGTCGCGAATCGCTCCCCGCTAGGCGAAGCAAGCGGCAGCTTGGCGCTGGCCGCGACTCCAGCGTTTGTGGGTCCGCTCCGCGTCGGCGATCATCGCCTTGGGATTCCCACTACAACGGCTTGTCCCAAAGTACTTGGTGTAGTTCCACACCAAGTCGCACCACATGCTCGGTTCCACTCCCAAGCCGGTAAACAAGGGCTCTAAGGATTCAGGAACCGGACACACGCTCCCTGGCGGATGATCCTGCTGCTTAGCTGTCCATTGCAACAACTTCACATAGTCCTCCAGGTTCATCGTCAAGAACCCTCGGTTGCTGGCGCGCAGACCATTGGTGCTGGCCTGCGGATCAAACGCGTCCACTTCGGGGTCGAGCGTCAAAGGGGCCAACCAGGCGTCTCGGGGGACCAGTGGACGGGGGCCAGTCTGCTTACGAGCCTTCTTCTGCTCCTCGAGCGTCATCTTGGTCCTCCTCGCGATCGATTCCTCCCGGGACAAGGGAATACGATCCAGAGCCGAGGATTCGATCATCGCTCCCTTGGCAGCCTCGATTCGATCGAATACCGAAGTGTGCATCGAGAGTTCGATTGTTGCGGCCAGGTTCGCGCGCAAGACATTGAGATCCACATACATGGCGCAGGCCAGCAAACCCGCTTCATCGAGAAGCCGCTTCGCTTTGAATCGGCCATCCCAGAAGCAGCCACTGCATTCATCTTCTGCATTGGCTCGCCTGGCGATGACTTCTGCGAGAGAACGCATGAACCAAGAGATATCGGAGAGTCGGCTGCGATACTCTTGGATCTTCTCGGGATTGGCTACAGCGCTTCGGACATCCTCCTCGTTGGGCTCGGCCAAGACATCGAGGATTCGGGTGCCTGGAAAGAGTCTTAGCCAGCGGGTGGCGACTTCTACGTCGGACCAAGTCTTCACGACATCGGGGCGATTGCGGAGGATGACATGGAGGTGATTGGATAGGACGGCATATTGGAGAACATCGATACCGAAGACAGAGGCCAGGGATTCAAGGCGCTGGCGAATCCATTCTCTGCGGTGGGTGTAGTCTTTCTGGGTGAGCTGATCGAAGCCAGTAAGAAAGGCACGACGGACACAGCGATGGTAGCAATGAACAAGGCAGATTTCGTCGCTGACGAACTGCTCACAGCGGAGCGTGCTGGACATGGTGGATTTCTCCAAGAAGTTCGGGGTGTAGATCCCATCACCTTATGGGATTGAAGGAAGGGATGCAACCAAATAGGTGAACTTTTTGGAGAGGGGTAAATGAGAGGCACCCACCTAATGGGGGGGAGGGAGGTTTCTCGCGAAGGCGCCAAGACGCAAAAGGGGAGGGGCGGGGATTCGGGGCACCCTCCTAGTCAGAGGGGGGAATAAGAGGCACCCACCTTTTTGATAGCAGGCACCCACCTTTTGGAGGGAGGTTTCGCGCGACGGCGCAAAGACGCAACGAAACATTCCCGATAGCGGGTGCATTTGCTTTTATGGCCTAAAGCTAGCATGTCTTGTTTGATGCTAGCAAACAGTGTTGCGACGGCTTTCGCATTATAATGATCACTACCGCTTACCGTGCTGTGATGATTGGGGTTTCTTCCCAACGACACGGAGGCGATCATGCGAAGGTGGAATGTGTTCGACCGCGTAGGACCTGAAGTCAATAATCCCAATCAAACAATGGGGATGTTTCTTGCCGAGGCGTATCAAAAAATTGCCCAGCTACAAGTGATTCTCAACAACGACCCCATGCAAATGGAGTTCGTCGAACAGCAGGTCAAAGAATTGTTCGACCTCGGAGCGGGGCTGTGTCTTACTGGGATGATTGCCAATTCCATGAATTCCAAGGAGCACGGTAAGCGTTGCGAGGAAACACGATTGGAATACGCAATACCGCTGCGAGCTGGACATGAACGACAAGTCGAAGTCCATCTCGGCGCTGGCCATATCAGCTACGCAGCTACCCTCTACTGTCAACCGAAATCTCCAGCCGCAAGTCGCGAAGATCATACGCCGGGACTCGATATCGATCTAAGCCAGTATGGCTTTTCAGAGAACGTTTCTCCTTGGCTTGTATCGAAAGTGTGTCGGACAGTGGCGTTGGCCCCATCGCTTGATCAAGCATACGTCGAATTGCAACGAGACGGTATTCAGTTAACGCGAACAACGATCGACCGTATCGTCTCTCGCGCAGGATCGGAATCCCTAACCGTCCGGGAACGAATGCTGGAGCAATTTGAGCGCGGCGATATGAAGCAAGGTTGCGAATTCACTGGAAGGCGAGTATCGGTGCAAATTGACGGTGGCCGGACGAGAACACGCGGCGTCCTGGAATGGATCGATCCTGTGGAAAACTTTGGAAAAACCCAATCGCAAGTCACAGGCGAGCTAAGTGCGGGACGCTCCAAGGAAACGCGTAGATCCAGTCGTTTTCAGGCCGATTGGCGAGAACCAAAACTGCTAATCATCTACGCGCACGATGACAATGGACGAAGAGACGAAGCGGTTCGAGTTCTGATCGATGGCTCATTCGGTGACGCGGACTATATGGAACGACTAATCAGCATGCACCTCCATCGCTTGGGAGCCAATAAAGCAAAGACGATTACGTTCAATAGCGACGGTGCGACTTGGATCTGGGGACGGATCGATTCGATACTTGCTAAAGCGAAGGTGGAATCCGCAGTGGTTGTCAATCAAGTGCTTGACGTGTGCCACGCCGTAGAGAACCTAGGCAAAGCCCTCCAGCCCTTGGATCGTTCTTTGAATGCTGCTGGGGAAAGTGAACCATCGAATTCCAATGAACTGCGAAGTCGATTGCGAGATGGTCAATGGTCGCAGGTTGTCGAAGTGCTCACTGCTCGGCTAAGTCAGGCCGAGGATCTATCCTCTGCCGATCGATCAGAAATCAAACGAGTCATCGAATACATTCGTAGCCACGGGGAGGCAGGACGCCTGGGCTATCCGAAGTTCAAGCTGATGGGACTCCCACTTGGAAGTGGATCGATTGAGAGCGCGATACGTCGAGTGATCAATCTTCGGATGAAGAACAGCGGAACGTTTTGGCGAATTCAAAAGGCAGAGAAGATACTTACGATCCGATCATCGATACTGAGTGGCAGATGGGATGATGACCGAGCGGTGGTCAAGTACGAAATGAAGCGGAACCGAAAGCAAGCACTCCCAAAACTTGACGAGTCGCCAAGACCGAAATCCGATGCGCGTCAAAGAACTCAGAAATCTCAATGATTACCACACCGCAAAAGTGCCATAAAAGCAAATGCACCCCCCGATAGCAGGCACCCACCTAACGAGAGAGGGAAATAAGAGGCACCCACCTTTTGGGGGGAGGAGGGAAATAGAAGGCACCCACCTTTTGGGGGGAGGGAACGTGGCGCCCAGGTATAGGGAGAGTTTCCAGAATGCTTGGGAACATCGTGGCAGCGGGCGCGCGGTCAGCCATTCGTTTGATCCGTTTTGCGATCAGCCCTGCAGATCGTTCAAGGGAAAGCAAACGCTTTCCACGATTGTTCGCGGGTGCTTTATGACGGCGTTACAGGATGGTACGCGCTTGACTGTTAGCTGAAATGGAGCAACAGACTTGCGGGATGCCTCTTTATTGAGGAACAGTTCGCTTGCGGGGCGATAGGACTCAACCGCCGTCTACGAGTTGCCGAGCGGTGTGCATCCATCGCAAAGGTAGCCATTGTGAAGAACGATCGCGACGGTCCTTCGTTCTCCAACCGCTGTTTATTGCTGACTGAAGGCTTGATCGCGGAGCGAAGCGTCGCCGCTATTGTCCTGAATCGGGTCGAAAGCTCCGGTCAATCCAAAGTTCTCGACGCTCGTTTGTGCCAACAGAAGATCTCGTTCTGCATCGATGGCTTGAAGGCGGAGTTCGAAGTAGGTCCGGCGAATGATCAGAACTTCCAAGAAGTCCGTTTCGCCTGCTACATAGGCTTGGTTAGCCAGATCGAGCGATTGTTGGATATCGGGAAGGAGTTGTTCGCGATAGCGAATCAATGCGGCCTTTGCAGATTCGTAGTTTCCTGACAACCTTCCCACTCGAGCGCGCAGAGCTCTATCGATTCGCTCCACCTCCAATTGCGCGATGTTGTAATCGGCTTGGGCTGCCGCGATGTTACCTTGATTGCGATTGTGCGTATTCAGGGGCGCGGAGACCTGGGTGTTGATCATCCCCGACTCGGTTCCATTATCGACACCAGCGCCAATCTGAAATGTTAAGTTCGGTGTCGCTTGCACGTTCTGCCTTCGAAGATTGGCCGAGGCTCTTTCGAGATTCGCCGTAGCCACTTGAAACTCTGGATTCGTTCCGCGAAGCTGAACAAGCATCGCGTCCCAATCGATCGAATCGACCGGTGCAGCGAGTTGTCCAGAAACTTCAGACGGATTGATCTGTGGGATACCAACTAAGGCAGCTAACTCAGCCGCATATCCATTCGCCAACGCACGGGCCTGCTCCTGTTGCATTCGGATTTGATTCCATTGGGTGCTTGCCTGGAGGACATCGATTTGCGACCCCTCTTTGGCCTGCTTGCGCAATTCCGTCAACTCCAAGGCCTTCCGCGATGCATCCGTGAATTCAGCCAATGCTACCTCTTTGGTCCGGGCCGCCAGCAACTGAAAATAGGCAGTGCGTACATCCGCGAGAATCCTGCTTCGCTGCGACTCCACCTCGCTGAGCTGGCCTCGGACTCGAGCGTTGACTACACGCCGGCTCCACTGCAGCTTGTCTCCAGTGACAAACTCGCGTTCCAGAAATAGGGTGTGCTGATCGGTCCCTTGGTCCGCCAGCTGTTGCCCCGAGTATCCTAAATTCGGATTGGGTCGCAGACTGACCTGCTGTCGATAGCCAGCGGCCTTGCAAGCGCTCCACTCAAGCTGCCGAAGTGTAGGACTATTTTGAATAGCAAGATCTTCCAATTCCTCAAGACGAAGGTTCGCGGTCGAAGTTGTATCGAGAGTAACTTCCTTGGCGATTGCTAACGCTTCGAAGGCCGCAGGCTGCACAGCTGAGGGTTCTTTCACCACAGCAGGTACTGTTGCATCAGCCACACGCGCTTGCGGAACCGGCTCGCTTTGTATATCCACCGATTTGGACCAGGGAGCAAAGTTCGGGAATTTCATCGATGGCCCTGTCTTACCGGCCGTTGCGCACCCAATCGTTGGTATCAACAACCCCATCAGCAGACTGCGTCGAAACCATTCGGATTTGGAAGTTGGCTTTGCTTGCATACGATGAACTCCTAAACGAACACTTGTAGCCGTGGAGGTATCGGTGTTTCTCGTGCAAGGATCGCAAACCCAACCCGCTTTCTTGCGCGGGGCCTGTCGCGGCGCACCAAAGAAAACGCACAGTCGTTTAACTCACGTGGAAATGCTAGCTACTCAGAAACGCTAGCGTAATGCGCGAATCCGTGCAGAGAGATCGGGGCTATCGGAGTTTTGCTTGGCAACCCATGTGATATTCGCAGCGGCTTTGGTGGCCTCGAAGCCGCCAATGGTCTCAATCAGACCGAGTTCGTAGGCAAGCCGGTCCGAATGACCGGGGAGAATGACGCGCCAATCAAAGGGGATCTTGCCCGGCCGTAGCTTGTTCACATGTTGCACCAAATTCGTCGTGCAGTTGTTTCGGAGCGTGTCATAGAACTCGGGCTCTCGTTGTAGCTTATTGGCGCGCGCGAGCATATCTACCAGCAAGTCTTGTACTTGATCGGGGGTCGCTCTGCCGCGATACAGATAGACCTCCACATTGCGTACATTGGTCCTGAGGGGAATGACATCTCTTTCGTCGGCGATAACGTACATCAATTCGAAACGATTCGATGCACCACGTAGAGGAGAGTACGACTCCCCTTCATCGAGCCTAGCTTCCACGGAGATGGCAAAGTGCTGGCCATTGGCAAGCCCGAAGCTGAGCATCGTGTGCGCGAGCAGGGTCGTTTCGCGAAAAGGAACGACAATGAAATCGATCGTTCTAACATCTTGGAGTTGGAACCGAAGATCATAATGCCTGACGTCGTAATCATGCTCGCTTCGATAGCGGCAATCGCGTACATGACGGATCGTTATCTCGCTCCCATCGAATTCTGCAAAAGGGAGAATTGTTAAATCGGGGCGCCAGATTCGATCCATCGACTTGGGGATTTGGCGATTCGGACGAAGCGTTCCAAGAATCCCTTGGGAGTCCGAGCTTCGAGGCTCGATCCAGCGTCCTGTGCAGCCCGAGACCAAGACAAAACACGTGGCCCATGATACGAAGCGAGCGAGCATCCGTGCGATGGGAATAGCTTCTCGTTTCATGGGGCCTCCAACCGCTGGATCGCTTCTAGGAAGCGGCAAGTGATAGCACTTGTAGGAATGCGGGGTCAAGATGGATCATCTACGTCGCTTCTCCCTCCTCGTGATTTCAATTAACAAATTCTTGAATCCAGCCGGTTGACACCGCCGTACAATCCCCACGATGGCTCGCGACCGTTAGTTCCAGTTACCAATCGGTAACCGATCATTTCTCCAGATCAAACGTAGTGGATTGCAAGAATGAAGACAAAAATTTTCGGTATGGCGTTAGCTTCTTTCGTTGGTTTCAGCTCCTTCGTGTTGGCTGAAAAGAATATTGTTGAAACCGCTGTTGAGGCTGGTAGCTTCAAGACCTTGGCGGCCGCGCTGACCGCTGCAGATTTGGTTGACGCAGTGAAGGGGCCTGGTCCTTTCACTGTCTTCGCACCTACTGATGAAGCATTCGCAAAGCTTCCTAAGGGGACTGTCGAAACGTTGCTCAAGCCAGAAAACAAGAGCAAGCTGCAAGACATCTTGAAGTACCATGTTGTCAGCGGCAAAGTCATGGCCGCAGACGTCGTCAAGGTCAAGGGAGCGGTTGCTCTCAACGGGCAACGTATCGATGTGAAGGTCGATGGTGGCAAGGTCAGCGTTGACAATGCAAATGTTGTGAAAACCGATATTGGTTGCACCAATGGTGTGATTCACGTCATCGATTCCGTGATCCTTCCTGCTTCCGATCCGATTCCTGCAGTTGCTGACAAAGCAGGTAAGTTTAAGACATTGCTGGCAGCGGTCAAAGCTTCTGGATTGGCTGAAGCATTGAGTGGCGAAGGTCCTTTCACCGTCTTCGCACCTACCGACGAAGCCTTCGCAAAGATCCCATCTGCAACCCTCAACGATTTGCTCAAGCCTGAGAACAAGGAAAAGCTGGCCACGATTCTGAAGTACCACGTGGTATCGGGACGAGTTTACTCTGAAGCCGCTGTTGCTGCCAAGTCTGCGAACACCCTCCAAGGTGCTGCTGTTGCGATCAAGGCAACCGACAAGGGTGCGTTCGTCAATGATGCCAAGATCATCGCAACCGACGTCGACGCGTCGAACGGTGTGATCCACATCATCGATTCGGTGATTATGCCCCCAGCCAAGTAAGTTTGGACGGATTGGATTGCGATTCCATCGTCTGTTCCATATTCAAGAAGGGTAGGTTTTTGACCTACCCTTTTTTTATAGATAACGCCTAGCAGATTCGACCCACTCCACGAAGCAACTTCTTCGCACAGCGTCCCATTATGTAACAGGTTGCTTGAGAGCGTACGTTTCGAGATACCCGAAGTCGGGAAACTTTCCATCTTTGGGCTGCGGCTGGCCTTGCATGCCAGCCAAATAAAGGGTCGCTCCATCGCGGCTAAATCGCGCCTGGGTAATTCGCATTCCTGTCTTGGCCTGCCCGATCAATTCACCCGACTTGCCATCGAATACTCCAAGATTCCAATTGCCTCCCCTCAGTCGCCCTGCCATAACAAAAAGATGCCCCTGGGGATTCCATGCGAGCGTTTCCATTAGACCTTCACCCGTTTGATCATCTTTGGATTCCGCGACCTTCTCTACCGGATTCGCCCGCCAAGCAAATTTTTGCCATCGCTGTTTTCCGTTCCCGGCCATCGGATCCACCATCTCCCCCATGCCGGCTGCGTACAGCGTTTCACTATCTGGCGAAAACGAGACAGCGTAGATTCCGCCGATATAGCAGTGGCTCTTGATCACTCCCCAACTGGAAAAAGCCGGTGTCCTCCAGCGTGCCAATTCTTTTCCGGTTGTCAATTCCCAGACCGCCAAATCGCCCATCAGATTTCCCGCCGCAACGAATCGAGAGCTGGCGTCGATTGCAACACATTGCACCGATGGCAGCATGTGCATGGCGTGCACCGTTTCTCCGGTGGCGGCATCGAACACCCTGACGGTTGGCTCTTCCGAAGGAAGTGGCTCGTATTTTTCCGAGCCTGCCAAATATTGACCGGTTACGGAAGCGACCCACTTTTCGTCGGGAGACATCGCCATATCCCATGACCAAAACGGGTGGATCTTTTTTTCAAGACTGAGGGGTAGTTCCGTCTGAGAGGGACTCGGATCCATTGACCGGACGTGAAGGGTGCCGTCATAGGCCGCAGTGATCAGAGATTTCGAACTTTTGCGAATCGCGATGCTGGAAACGTAGCTGGCGTGGGAACCGATCCGAATGGGTTTCGGTTTGGGTCCGTCTGTTTCCACCGGAATTTCGCAGCGGTAGATGCCATCCATGCAAGCGGTAAATACGCTGCCTGAATCCTCCTCCACCGCGATATCAAGAATTCCCATTGGAAATTGGATGCGGCGCGTGCGGGTGAGTTCGATAGACATAGGGAGATTGCAGGAAACGATACGAAGGAGGATGGATAACTAGGCCAACAATTCTGCGATCGGCGCAGCGTCTTTTTCGACGCGGTTGAAGGTCGGGAAGTCGGGGAGGTTGTAGGTCTCATAGGGATCCAGTCCGAGGGCTGTATAAATCGTCGCAAACAGTCTCCGTTGATCGACGGGACTGTCCGAGACTGCCATTCCATTCTCATCGGTCGATCCATAAACCACTCCCTTCTTGATTCCACACCCCGCCATCGCCAAACTCCATGCGTTTGGGAAATGGTCGCGTCCCCTCGCTTCGTTCAGCCAAGGCGTTCGTCCAAACTCGCCCATGATGAGGACCAAGGTATCGTCGAGCATCCCTCGCTCCTCCAAATCGTGGATCAGATGGAACACGATGCGATCCAACTCAGGGACCAGCATCTGGTGGGTTTCGTGATTAAGAACATGGCAGTCCCATGGCATTCCATTGGCCACCATCACAAAGGTGGATCCATTTTCAATCAGGTGCCTAGCGAGAAGCGTGTGCATTCCAAAGGTTCCGGGCCCGTACTTCGCGCGATCGGTCGGAGGCAATGCATCGAGATCGAACAAGGGTGCTGCCTGCATCAATCCCTTCACCCGCTCATAGACTGCGTTGTAGGAACCTATCGCCGCCGATCGATGATCATTTTCGAATTTCTTGCTTAGAAAGGCACGTACCGCTTCGCGATCGGCATGATCTGCAGCGGATAGCCCAGCGGGTAACTCGGTGTTTTCGATCTTGTACTGACCACCGAAGCGGACTGGACCATATTCAGCCCCAAGCCATCCAGCCCAGTTCGCCGCTTTGAAGGATTTGAATTCATTCCCTTCTGGACAAGGATCGAGCAACACAAACTGCGGAACGGGACTATCCAGTTGCCCCAACTGCTGCGCCAGTACCGAACCGAGAATGGGTCGCGTGAACGGGGGGCGAGGGGGCTCACCGCGTGTGAGCAAATCGATCCCTTGAAAGTGCTCGCTCGCATCGGTCGACATCGAACGCACGACCGCTAACTTATCGAGGATCGTCGCGCACTTGGGCATCAACTCGCTAATTCGGACTCCGGGAATACAAGTCGGGATTGTCCCGAATGGACCACTGGTCGGTCGTCCCGGCTTGGGATCCCATGTCTCGAACTGGCTTGGAGCACCGCAAAGCCAAAGCAATATGCACTTCTTTCCTCGCTTCGTCGCACTCTCGGCAAAGGTGGGTACGCTGAAAAGGCTTTGGAAACTGGCGACGGATGCAGCGCCCGCTAAACTTCCTTGGAGAAAAAGCCTCCGGTGCAACCGATGGTCAATACTGCCGCACGGAGCGGTAACCGAAGACATCGGTTCCGATGACGGGCTCGGAAATCCTAGATTGTTGGTCGAAGCTCTTTCCATGTTCGTTTGTTCCCTTTAACAGGGCAAAACTCATATTCATCTAGTGATTGAATCGAAACTCGGCACTGGTGAGGAGCGCCCAAACCAGGTCGCTGACTGCACGAGCGCGCCGCTCTCGACGATCCTCCAAGAAACTACGCAATCGCTCTGATTCTTCCTTGTCAGGTTGTCGCCCGACCGTCCGCAAGAACAATTCCATCACCAAGGAATCCTCGGCCCTGCTTTCTTCCCCGACCAGTCGCTCCATCCACAACGAATTTTCCGGAGCGAGAAGCTCATTGAGCCACGATCCGTTGGTGAGCATCAAACTTTGTGACACGTTCGACATCGATTCCTCGGGTAGAACATCGGGGAATCGCTTTGCAAAGTCGGTTCGGTGCTGCCTATTGTTCCACTTATTTTTCTCTTTAGGCTCCAGCACTGCTAACAGAGACCGCTGAAGCATTTCCGCCGTAAGTGGCTTTGGAATCGAATGGGTAAACCACTTGGGATCGACCGATCCGCTCACCGCAGAGGATAATTGGTAAGTATGGGTCATCGCCAGTCCCTTGATCAAGCGACGGACATCGTATCGCGATGCAACAAAGTCTTGTGCAAGCCACTCGAGCAACTCCGGGTGACTCGCAGGATGGTAACTGTCGATCGCGTCCACGGGATGAACGAGTCCACGCCCCATCATCCAGCCCCACATTCGATTCACCATGGACTTGGCCAATAGCGGATGATCGTGAAGCACTTTGTCGATGAACGCTTGTCGGCGTGAAAACTTCGGAACGCGATATTCGTTCTTTTCGATCGACACATAGAGATCGGGGCTATCTTCTACTTTCGCATCTTTCTCGGGCCGCGGCTCGTCCACCCGCCGATCGCCCAGGAACACCAATTCGTTGGGATATGATTCCCCTTCCACGTTGCTGAACTCGGAGAATCCACCGATCGCAGATTCCGACAACATGGGCTTCTCGTGGGAGCCAACATTCTTGGTCCGATTAAAAAAGGCCACCAAGCCCCAGTAGTGTTTTTGGAGTATTTCGGACGATAGGGGGTGGTCATGGCACTGGGCGCAATCGATCCGAACACCAAAGAAATCCTTCGAGACAGCCTCTGCGATTGCCTCCGGTTTTTCCTTGCGTGCAAACAGATACCAATGGGCTCCTCGATCCTCTTCACTGCGCGCTAGCAGAATCTCTTCGGCGACACGGTCCCATCGCTTATTCTCCCCGATGGAATGTTCCAAGTAGGCGAACCATCCCGCCTCGGTCCGTTTGCTCAATTCTTCGCGGCTGGTGCGACCGATCAAGATCGCATCGTATACCTCCGCAAAATGGATGGAATGCTCGGGACTTGCCAAGAGGCGATCGATCAGGCTCTCCCGTTTGTTGGCGAGATTCTCCTTCAAGAATTCCTCGCGTTCTGCCAGGGTCGGGATTCGCCCGATCAGATCCAAACTGACGCGTCTGACAAACTCCTCGTCAGTGCAGACCTCGTTCCCCGCCACTTTGGCGTCTCGCCAACCCTTTTGGATAAAACGATCGATCGCGTTGTAATCCAGGCTCGGAGCGGCCGCGACCGGAGACTCGAATGCCCGACCCTCCGGTGCAGCATCTTGTCCGATCGATGGCTTTGAAGGCAAACCTGCCGCGATTGCAACCGCTATGACGCACCACAGAATCTTGTTTGGAAACCAGTGCCTATTGGTGGCGGCCAGGTTGGTTCGCATCGACAAAGACTTGGACCGGTGATCAAAATGCGTGATTCGAGTTCGAACCATGGGGAGAACCTACGGAAGCCACGGCGTTGTGTGTCGCCGCAGCCATCGGGGAGAGGCAATGGGGTGGGTAAGGCGAGGAGTCTCTATTGTACTGAAGGCGAAAGCACTTAGCTGCGGAAAACGACCAAATCGCTCACGCGGTCGACTAGTTCCCTCACGGTATCATGAATCCACAGATGGGCGGCGTGGGGGTTGGTGTTTTGAACCCGAATCCCCGCCAAGGTATCGCGAGGAGCGTTGTGAACTGGCCGATGGGATGCGAGGTAAGCATCGATAGAGATCGCTTGGATTCCTTGATCAAACCATCGGAGCCAGTCGTTCAATTGAGCGGATGACGACGTAAGCCAGAGCGGGCAAGTTCGTTTGGAGTCATTGCGAGCCTTTACCCCTTTCGTCAAACAGCGACTGACATCGTCGAAAGTGAAGCACGCTTCGGGAAGCAAGTCATAGCAAGGAGCGTGGATGATTTCGATCCAGTCCACACCGCTGTCGACCATGAATCGCACGTCTTCGTAGATGGTTCCTTCCGATGCGATGATAGCGGCTCCGACTGGCACACCGGGTTTGCAACAACCGCGGATTGCATCCACTTTGTGTGCCAGATCTTCGATCGCATGGATTTCGATCGGCATCGCTGGCCTCCAACGAGAGTAACGATTTGCCGCTCCTTTATGAAACGGGATGCCGTAGAACTGCAATTGGATCGCCGCAGCGCGCTCGATCGATTCGAAATCGATCGGCGTATCGATTTCGATCGTAGCGATCCGTGCGACGCCCGTCGGAGAGTTCGTCGGGGCGTTCGTCGCAGGGGCATCGATCCATGGTATCCGATGCTCTTCACTCGCCTGGATCAGCACGTCGACTAGGCCTGCGCTCAATTGCCCATCGTGAATCACACGGGTATAGATCGGCAAAGGAGCAGCAAATCCTGGCTTGCCATTGGCTGCAATTTGGCAGGCGTGTGCACGGTTGCCCAACGCCGATGCCCCCTCCACCAATGGATCCAAGCGAACCGAAAGAGGCTTGGATTCTGACATGATGGGGAGGGGCTCTCTTACATTAAACGGAGTGAATAGCTACTCAGGCTTCTTGCGAAGATCGAGCCATTCACTGTGGAAGGTGCCAGGTTTATCGACTCGTTGATACGTGTGGGCACCGAAGTAATCGCGTTGTGCTTGGAGCAAGTTCGCAGGCAATCGCGGGAGGCGATAACTGTCGTAGTAGGCCAATGCCGTGGTGAACGCGGGCGCGGGCAATCCGAGATGGGTTGCTGCCATGATCACGGCTCGCCAGGACTCTTGTGCCTTCTCGATGGCTTGTTGGAAGTAAGGATATAGCAGGAGATTCTCTAGATCTGGTTGTGCATCGAAGGCTTCCTTGATGCGATCGAGGAACTGAGCACGGATGATACAGCCTCCGCGCCACAGGAGTGCGCAGTCACCATAGTTGAGATCCCACTTGTGCTCTTTGCTAGCTTCTTGCAATTGCACGAAGCCTTGGGCGTACGAGCAAATCTTGGAAGCGTAGAGCGCTTGTTTGACAGCTTCGACAAAGGCCTTCTTATCCGACACCAATTTTTTGACCGGACCATCAAAGGATGCGTTGTGGGATGACGCAGGACCGGGCAGGACTTTGCTAGCTCGAACCCGTGCTTCTTTGATGGCCGATAGCGAGCGGGCGTAGACAGCGGTGGTCACGAGGGTGCTTGGGACGCCGAGATCCAAAGCGAGTTGGCTCATCCATTTGCCTGTCCCCTTCGCGCCTGCAACATCGAGGATGGTATCGACGAGGTATCCGTTACCACCTTGATCGTCCTTCGCGCTGAAAATATCGCGAGTGATCTCGATCAAATAGCTTTGCAGTTCCCCACGGTTCCAGTCGGCGAAGACATTGTAAAGTTCGTCGTTGGTGAGGCCGGCTGCTTCCTTGAGGAGGAAATAGGCTTCGCAGATCAGCTGCATGTCACCGTATTCGATCCCGTTGTGAACCATTTTCACGTAGTGACCTGCACCGCGAGGTCCTACCCATTCGCAGCAAGGGATATCGTTGTTTGGCCCTACCTTGGCGGCGATGGATTGGAAAATAGGTTTGATAGTTTCCCAAGCCGCTTTGCTGCCGCCGGGCATCAAGCTCGGTCCCTTGAGAGCACCCTCTTCTCCTCCGGAAACTCCAGCTCCGACGTAGAGGAGCCCTTTGCTCTCGACGTAAGACGTACGTCGCTCTGTGTCCGCGAAGTGGGTATTCCCCCCGTCAATGATGATGTCCCCGGGTTCCAAATGGGGGAGAAGCTGTTCGATGAGATCGTCGACGGCTGGTCCTGCCTTGACAAGCATCATGACGAAACGCGGACGCTTGAGATTCTTCACCATCTCGACGATGGAGTGGCATCCGACGAAATTCTTTCCGGCCGCTCGCCCTTTGATGAGCTCATCCACTTTGTCGGTCGTGCGGTTGAAAACGGCGACTCGGTAGCCACGGCTTTCTACGTTGAGGGCAAGGTTTTCACCCATGACAGCCAGGCCGATCAGGCCGAAATCGCAAAGTTCGCTCATTGGAGTGCAGGTTGGAGAAAGAAGAGGAATCGGAAAGAAAGCTGGCAATTCCAGTTGATTTAGAGGCCGGATTTTAGTCCTTAAGCCCGTTCTCAGCAACATCGATGCAGAGTGATCTTCCCTTTGCGGGCGGCTATTTGCTATGACCCAAGCGTGAAGAGTCATCGCCGGGCAGCTAAGGAACCAGCGAATCGTAGCGATGATGCGGCGAAACCATTAGCTTCTGCAGCCAAAAATGTTGGGATGGATCCAATCGTATGGACGGTTCGAAACTCAAAGCGTACTCCCTCGCAGGAAGCGGGATCGCGGCAACCGTAACCATGATTTTTCTTGCGATGGCGTTAGCTCAGCGCGACGCCAGAACGCAGGATTTGGTGCCGATCGACGGTTCCCCTTCCTATGCAAACCAAACGGTCGAAGGCATTTCCCACGATTTGAGCGGAACCCCTGAATCGTGGCCCCCTCCTCCCCCGGTCGTCCGCGGAAACGATTCGATGCCTGGATCGGAGATGGAGGGTAGTAGCTCTCGGATCGCAGACCCGTCGAACCCATTTCGCTCTCCCGCCTCGCTCGTCGCGTACAGCCAGCAGCAGAGGGAATCGCAAGCCTCGTCGCTGGCGGAACCGCCGGGGATTGGATCCGGTCCGAGCCTCCCGTCCCTCGGGGACAGTTCCCCATCGCTCCCGGGCTCCCCTTTGCCTAGCCCTATTCCGAGCAATCCCTTGCCTGGTACCCCGACGTCGACCGACGGAGCACCTACACCTCGTACGTTCCCCTCCGCGAATGCGCTGCCGAGCGATGCGTCCCCAGTGGTACCATCCGATCTTTCGCCCTCTCCGTTCTCCACGCCAAGATCGCTCCCTCCAACCAGTTCGCCGATCCCCAGCACAGCTACCCCTTCGTCGATTCCCTCCATCGAAACGACAAGTCCTTTGACGAACTCGTTGCCTAACTCGCTGCCACCTGAACTTTCCAGCTCGGGTGCATCCAGTCGTTTAGAGACCGATTCATCATCGAACCCATTGGGGTCGGGAGAGGGGCCCGCGACCGCGAGACTGCAACCACCGACCTTGCCCAACCAATCCCTTCCGAGCCAGCCGCTGCCAAGCTCGCCGCTCGGATCTCCAACCAATGCGTTCGCAACACCCCTCGCCCCAGAGAGCTTCGGCTCATCCTCAGCAACACGTTCGGTTTCCGATGTGCCAGAACCGATGCCCACCCCACGTTCGTCAGCAGGAACCATGCCTTCGGCATCCACGCGAAGCTCGTTGTCGGATCGAGGCGAAAGTGCCTCCCTTTCGGCTGTTCCCGTTGGGGCCAATAGCGTGCTCGCTAGCCCTGCCCCGGGTGTGCGGCACCTCGACGGCGCACAAAACCCCAGCATGGAAATTCAGAAGCGAGCACCGGCGGAGGTCCAAGTAGGATTGCCTGCGACTTTCACACTTCTGGTTCGCAATGTCGGCAGCGCGACCGCATTTGACGTAGCGGTGCACGACGCAGTGCCGCGCGGTGCGAAACTGGTCCGCACCAATCCCACCGCACAAGTGGACGGGAACGGCAAACTGCTATGGAAGCTCGGCGAGATTGCCGCCGGAGCCGAACAAGTCCTTACGGTCGAGCTTGTTCCAGAAGCCGAGGGAGAGCTCGGATCGGTTGCGAGCGTCACCTTTGCCGCGCAAGCCTCGGTTCGAACCATGAGCACCCTCCCCAAACTGGCTGTCAAACAGACTGCCGCAGAATCGGTTCTGGGAGGGGAAACCGTTCGCGTTCAAATCGAAGTGACCAACACCGGGACCGGAACGGCGCGGGGTGTTGAATTGGAAGAAGATGTTCCTGCCAACATGCGGCATGCCTCGGGGGTTTCTACCCTCGGCATGACCCTCGGCGATCTTGCTCCTGGAGAATCGGAACGGGTCGAGATCGAATTGACCGCCGTTTCGGCCGGCCAAGCAGTCAATAAAGTTCGGGCCATCTCGACCAATCAAGCAGTCTGCGAATCGTCGGCGACGATCGACGTGGTCCTACCGAAACTTGCGGTCCAACTCGAAGGTCCGCGCCTTCGATACCTTGAACGCCAAGCGAGCTATCGCGCGACGATCTCGAACACCGGAACCGCCATGGCCAACAATGTCGGACTTACCGTTTACCTTCCGCGAGGCATGGAGTTCATCAGCGCGGCAAACGAAGGGACTTACATGCCCGATCAGCACGCTGTGGAATGGTCTCTCGCCGAACTGGCAGCCGGCGCGATGGCTTCCACGGAAGTGGCTCTCCTCCCGGTTCAAGAAGGAGATTTTGTCCTTCGTATGCAAGGGTCTGCTGACGGTGTGAATTCCGATCCGATCGACAAGAAAGTGCAAGTGGAGGGACAGAGCGAATTGGCGTTCTCCATCGAGGACGACAATGACCCAATCGAGACCGATGGCTATACGACCTATCTCATTCGGGTTTCCAACACGGGGACGCGAATGGACAGCGAAGTGCAATTGGTCCTGGAGTTGCCCGAAGGATCGCGATCCGAACAAGTGCATGCACCTGTCAATCATCAAGCGTCGCAGAAAGCGATCGTTTTCGCGCCGATTCCAGCGATGCAGCCAAAGGACCAGCAAGTCTATCGCGTCTCGATTCGTCACACGCGTGAAGGGACGCACGTGGTTCGAGCGCAACTCAAGAGCAAGAATCGCCCGGTTCCTGTCATCAAAGAAGAAAGCACGCAGGTCTATTCGGACAACTAAAGCTGTTACAGATCAGCTTGTTGCGAACAACGTGCGTACGAGTCGCGTGAATTTGCAGAAGCGAATTGCGACTCTATGGGCCGGTATCGCGCTGGCGTTCGGTTACCAGCGATCTAGCGCAACGTACGATGGGGTGTTCGAGGTGGCAGCCCAGGGCTAGGCATGGGAACGGAGTTCGCGGGCGGCGGCTTCGACAAGGGATTGTTGTTCTGGGGTCAATTCGCCGAGCAATGGCTGCATCGGACCGGTTGACGCGATGCCAGCTCCTGCGACCGCGTGGTGCAAAACGCGAATCGGTTGGATCCCGTTTCGCAAATCTTCTAGAGGCCGGAAGATCTCGCGAATCGATTCCGCCTTCGCATAGTCCTTCGCTTGGATGGCCCGCAGCATATCCATCGAAAGTTTGGGGGCCACGCAGACGCAACCGCTGGTGAATCCTGCAACGCCGAAATCGCGCATGTGAATGATGGCGGGCTGTTCCCCAATACCGCTGATGACGATATTCGATGGAACGACATCGAGAACTTCCCTTAAGTAAGGATCGTGTTCCGGCTTATCCAAGACCACAGCATATTTGATCCAGCTGATCAACCCATCGCGGTGCAATTTGCCGACAGTTTCAGGGCTCAACCAACGATCGTGTTTGAGATAGAGAACTACAGGCTTGCCATACGCTTCGGCGAAGCGTCGTACTCCGGTCGCGATACCGCCTTCATCCGCAATCTCTTTTTGCGGGAGGATCATGACGGTTGGAAAGTTGAAGTCGCGCAGCGGTGCTACTTGATCCATCATGACGCCATAGGTCGGGCCAACCGAGGGGATCATGAGGGAGGAGGCTGACGCGCATTCGGCCAGGACCGCTAAAGCATCCGCGTACTCCGACGGACGGATGTGATAGAAGACTGCGTTGCCACCGTACAAGAAAATATGGACTCCACCCGCCTCGATGGCTTGGATGATCTTGGCGTTGTTCGCTTTGCAGATCACCCCTTTCTCATTGCGAGCCATGGGAGGAACAGCGATTACGCTGCTGGAAAGCTTCTCAGGGGTAGCCGGCATCGTCCACATGGTTTGGTTCTCTAAGCTTTGATTCGTGGTAGTAGTTCGCGTTCCACCCATTTCGTGTCCACACGGCCTTCGACAAACTCGGGTTGTCGCAACACGATTTGATGGAAGCTCGCTGTCGTCTTGATACCGGTGATTCGCAATTCATACAAACTGCGAAGCATGCACTCGATCGCTTGATCGCGAGTGGGTCGATGGACGATGATTTTGGCAATCATCGAATCGTAGTAAGGGGGAACGGTGTAACCAGGATGGGCGTGCGAATCCACACGGACTCCCAAGCCCCCAGGGATGTACATTTTTTCGATACGACCTGGGCAAGGCTGGAAATTGCGATCGGGATCCTCGGCATTGATGCGGCATTCAATGGCAGCACCGATGGGTTGGATGTCCTTTTGGGAGAACGGCAGCTTTTCGCCAGCAGCGACCAGAATCTGGGACTTGATCAAGTCGACGCCAGAAACCATTTCGCTGACCGGATGTTCCACTTGGATCCGAGCGTTGACTTCGATGAAGTAGAAATTGTCTTGCTGATCGACAATGAACTCGACGGTTGCTGCGTTGTGGTAGTTGGCCTGCTTCACCATTCGAACCGCCGCGTCGCACATCGCTTTGCGCGTCGCCTCGGGGAGTCGAGGGGATGGGCTTTCTTCGACCAGCTTTTGGTGGCGTCGTTGAACCGAACAGTCTCGTTCGTGAAGGTGAATGATATTTCCGTGTTGGTCCGCAATGACTTGCACCTCGACGTGTCGAGGTCGGTCGATGTACTTCTCCAGGTAGACACCTGCGTTCCCGAAGGCAGCCTTGGCTTCAGTTTGGGCTTGGGACAGAGACGTCTGCAACGAGGCTTCGTCGGTCGCCACGCGCATCCCCTTGCCACCGCCACCCGCGGTGGCTTTGATCAAAACGGGGAAGCCGATTTTCCGAGCCGCTTGCAGGGCCTCTGCTTCGGAATCCAGGAGTCCATCGCTACCGGGAACGACGGGAACCCCCGCGGCGACAGCCATTTCGCGAGCCGTGTTTTTATCACCGAGCTTTTCCATCGCTTCGGGGGATGGCCCGATGAACTCGAAGTTCGAGCTGCGGCAGGCTTCGTTGAACTGCGCGTTTTCGGCGAGGAACCCGTAACCGGGATGGATGGCATCGGCACCGCTGGCTTCGGCAGCCGCGATGACGCGTTCGAAGCGAAGGTAGCTATCCGCCGATTTGGGAGGTCCGACGCAAAACGATTGGTCGGCCAATTCCAGATACTGCGAACCGCGATCTGCCTCGCTATAAATCGCAACGGTTTCGATCCCCATTTCTTTGCAGGCTCGAATGACACGAAGGGCGATCTCGCCGCGGTTGGCGATTAGGACACGATTGAACATAGTTCCGTCAGCTTGTTAAAGTTAGCCTCTTGTGTCGATTTTGAACAACGGCTTGCCGTAGTCGACCGCCTCTTCGTTCTTCACGAGGACTTGAACGATCTTTCCGCGTATTTCTGCTGGAATCTCGTTGAATACCTTCATCGCTTCGATGATGCACACGACGGTATCGGTTTGAACCGACGACCCGACTTCGACAAAGTTCTTCGCATTCGGATTGGGACGTGCGTAGAACGTTCCGACCATCGGTGATTTGATAATCTCGATGTGAGGACCATCGACATCCGATGCAGGAGCAGCGGGCGCTGCAGGTGCAATGGCAGCGGCGGGTGCTGCTACGGGAGCGGGTGCGGCCATCATCGGCATGGAAGCCATCCCGCTGGCAAGAATCGGGTGCCCATGTCCTGCACCGCAAAGTCGGATGCGCTGGTTCTCCTGACGCAAATCGATCTCGCCAAGATCGTGTTCTTTCATCAACTCGATCAATTTGCGGATGCGATCGATGTCAAACACATCGTCAGCTTTGCTCGATTCCGTCATCGGACAGGGCCTTTCGGATCCAAAATGGGTAGGTTTCTCAACCGGAGGTGCAGTAAGCAGAATAGAGACCAGCTGTTCGCACCTCCTCGGACTTCGATTAGAATTCCCGGGGCTGCGTCTTGCCGTCATAGTTCCTTAAAAGACCACGTTTTATACCGTCCACGTTCCGCCCACGGAAGCCCTAGGCACAAGGCCATGCGAATCGGTTTCTGGCTCCTCGCTGTCGCACCCACCGCTGAAACTCCTTGGCAATTCGCTGCCCTTCTGGCCATCCGAGCCTCGTTGGCGTTCTTCGTTGCCGTACTCGCGATCGAAGCCCTCGGCGGGAAACGTTCGGCTCGACCGGTCGCTGCGATGTGGCTGCTGGGTGCGGGGCTCGCTGTTTGGCACAGCCTGGGCGCTTTGCTGACCTTCCATAATGGATCGCAACAACAGGCATTCCAGTCGACGGCTGATCAAACCCAGGACCTGCTTGGAATCGCCTTGGGAGCCGGGCTCTATGTCAACTACGCATTTCTGGCGGTTTGGTCCCTTGACGCCGTGCTGGCAGCTTTCGCGTCCGAGCGGCACGAGCGACTACCGCGTCTTTACCACGCTCTCTCGCTCGGCTTCCTGTGCTTTATCGCGCTGAATGCCACCGCGGTATTCAAGTCGGGATGGCTCCGATGGTTCGGCATCGGAGCCACGCTTGTTTTGCTCGCCCTAGTCCTCGGGAAGAGGCTGGCCCTTCGTTTCTGGCAAGAAAGGCAGAACAAACAACGCGACTAGGTAGATACCACTCATGCAGCAAGCGGCGAATCGGAACGCGTCGAGTTTTGCGGCGGCTTGGGCTGCCGCATCCGCCCCTTCCGGCAGTTTGGCGACGGCGGCGGCCCCCAACCAGGATTGCAATACGGCCAACGTAAACGGGCCGGTCGCGGCAATGAAACGCCCGACGTTATAACAAAAGCTAGTCCCCGTGCTCCGCAGTCGCGTCGGGAAAAGCTCTGGCAAATAGATCGCGTAGCCTGCCATCAATGCCAGCTGGGCAAAGCCCATCACTCCGTTCATCCAAATGTCAGCACGGGTTTTAAAAGACTGAAAGAAGAAGATGGTTGCGCCCATCGCCACAAAGGTTCCGATGTAGAAGGCGGGTTTGCGACCGATGGCTTGTGCTAATCGGGCGAAAGCGAGCATGCCAAAAAACGCACCGATGTTTTGAATGATCAACGCGTAAGCCGTCCACTTGGTCTTCTCTGCCTGCAATTCCGCTCCGGTCAATCCCGCTTCTCGGAGCGATTTGTCTAGCGCGCTTCCGACCAACTCCGGGCTAAAAAATCCTACGCCCCAGACGCCGACGACTCCCGCGACGCAAAGGATCATCCCGAGCAACGCGGGTTTGGCCCAACGGGGTTCACCAAAGAGGCTCGCGTAGGATCCCATTGCCTTGCCCCCAACCTCCTTGCTGGCTTGCTTGGCGCGCACCCACTTCTCGGGCTCCCGCAATCGAACCATGATAAAGATGCAAAGGAAGGCCGGGGTCGCGCCGATGAGAAACAAATACTTCCAGGAAACGTTTGGATCCATTTTGGCCAACGCCACACTGCACATCCCTGCCGTAACGTTCCCGACTGCCGATAGGGCTTGCAGCCATCCCAACGCTTTCGACCGTACATGTTCCGGCAAACTATCTGATATCAAGGCCACCGCGAGCCCGAAAACGCCCCCCACACCTAATCCGGTAAGCAATCGATACGCGAAGAACTCCCAGATGTTGTTGGATAATGCGCTGAGTCCCGTGCTGATGGAATACATCAGCACCGTGATAGCCAACGTCTTCGCTCTTCCGATACGATCCCCCACCGCACCGAAGATCAATCCTCCGATCGCCCAACCCGCGATAAAGATCGACGTTGCATACCCACCGTAGGCTTTGGCATCCAAGTCGGGCGCGAGCGAGACGACCGCATTGTTCCTCGCGAGGATGAACAACTGCTGATCCAAACAATCGAACATCCACGCACAGGATGCCATGATGAAAACAAACCAATGGTAGCCATTGAGCTGTTTCCACCACGCGATATCCGAGGTCGAAGCAGGACCTGATGTAGACTCAGGAGTTGGCACTGGATGCCTCCGGTGGGATATGGTGAAGGGAGAAAACGGGGAAGGTTCAACGGCGATCGTTATAGCATATTTCGAGATCAGCGGGACGTAAGCGGCCAGTACCTCACTTCGTCGTTGCTTTTTTGCGAATCGACATCCCGCCCTTTCATTGCAACTTGTTCAACCATTCCTCTCCCATCGCGAGACTTGTCGAACTCGGGACGATCAACGAGACCCTTGCAAGCGATGCTCTCGACGTTGGGACAACAGTACCAAATCTCGGATCGAGCATCGAACCCCATGCGCAGTGACAAATTGACGTGGTTCCATGAAATGGCTCCATGTGCAGGACGTGGGCGGTGTAAACTAGATCCGCTTCCCCCCTCAAGCCCGGCATGCGCATGATGAAGATCCTGATCGTTGAAGATGATCCCACCGCTCGTTACGCGCTCCATCGCGCTATACGAAACGATGCTCGCACGGTCCTGGAAGCCGAGCATGGAGGGCAAGCCATTGAGAAGATCCACGAGAATCAGCCCGATCTAGTCTTTCTCGACCTCAACATGCCTGTTCAAGACGGATTGGGGGTACTCGATGCTCTTCGGGACTCACCACCTTCGCGACTCCCAGAGATCATCGTGGTAACGGCCAACGACAGTGTGAACATCGCCGTCGAATGCATCCGTCGCGGAGCTTCCGACTTCCTGGTCAAGCCTTACGACCTCGACCATATCCGAACAATCGTTGCGCGCAGCCAACGAAGATGGCAACTGGAGGCGCGCGTCCTGGAACTGCAATCGCAGCTAGACTCAATTCCGTCTCTCGGCGCGCTCTTGAGCATTAGCCCTTCGATGCACCGAGTCTTTGATCAGATTCGCAAAGCCGCTTCCACTTCACTACCCATCCTTATTCGGGGTGAAAGCGGTACGGGCAAAGAGTTGGTCGCGCGCGAACTGCATCGCCTCAGTCCTCGCAACACCGGTCCTTTTATCGCCGTCAACACGGCGGCTCTTTCGGAACACTTGATTGAGAGCGAATTATTCGGCCATGTGAAAGGTGCATTCACTGGTTCCGATCGCAATCGCGAGGGGGTCTTTCGCAAGGCGCATCGGGGCACGCTGTTCCTCGATGAAATCGGAGACATGCCGGTCTCTGTACAAACGCGATTGCTGAGAGTATTGCAGGAAGGCGTATTGACCCCGGTCGGGAGCGAAGAAGAGATACCGGTCGATGTGCGGGTGATCAGCGCCACACACCAGGACTTGGAATCGGCGATCGAACAGAAACGATTTCGAGCCGATCTCTATTTTCGTTTGCGAGGAATTGAGATCAAACTCCCTCCCCTCCGCGCTCGCAGCGAGGATATTTTGCTCCTGGCCAACCATTTCCTCCAAGGGGAATTGGTATTCAGCCCTCAAGCCACCGAAGCGATCCTTCGCTACGCATGGCCCGGAAACATCCGAGAACTCAAGCAGCGAGTCGAGGGTGCGGCAGCCATGGCAAGGTCGTCGGCGATCGAACCGGAAGATCTTGGACTGGCCCCTCCTCGCCCCGACTCGGAAGTGGGCTCGAACACGGACTGGTTGGCTCCCTACTTGGAAGTCCCTCTCACCGAGGGTAAACAAAAATTGGTCGAGTGGTTTGAGCGCGTCGCCATCGAGCGCGCGTTGGAGCTAGAGCAGGGCAATGTGTCCGCCGCTGCACGACGGCTTGGAATCCATCGCCAGAGTCTGCAGCAGAAGCTCAAGGACCTCGAGCGGGCGTGACCGGTCTTTTCCGTCTTTATGCTCGAGGGACTTGGATCAAGCGTTTCATTTCGGCTACAGCTGCCTGGAATCCTACCAACACTGCCCGGCTGACGATGCTGTGACCGATGTTGAGCTCGAACATGTTAGGGATGGACGCGATGGGAATCACATTCTGATAGGTGAGACCATGCCCTGCGTGCAGACGCAGCCCCAGATCGGTGGCAATGACACCTGCCTGAGTGAGTCGATCCAACTCCCGCCGCTGATCAGCACCCCGGGCCAAAGCATATTGGCCTGTGTGCAATTCGATCGCGTGGACACCTAGGGCCTCCGCCTTTTCGATTTGTTCGCGATCGGGATCGATAAACAGACTGACTTCGATCCCTTGATCACGGAGTTTCTCGATCGCTTGCTCTACGACCCCGTCTCCTCGAAGAAGATTGAGTCCACCCTCGGTAGTGACTTCCTCGCGGCGTTCGGGAACCAGTGTTGCCTGACGCGGATGGGTCGCGCAGCAGATATCGACAATCTCGGGTGCACACGAAAGTTCAAAGTTCAGTTTGATATGCACCGTTTCTTTGAGAATTCGCACATCGCGGTCTTGGATGTGTCGGCGGTCTTCCCGGAGATGGACCGTGATGGTGTCGGCACCACCTAGCTCCGCAAAGTATGCCGCTGCGACTGGATCGGGTTCGACCGTGCGACGCGCTTGACGAATTGTGGCAACGTGGTCAATATTGACTCCTAGCTCTACCATTCCGAATCCAGTCTTAAGCTTTCCATGGGGAAGAAGGGCGATTGGAAATTGGGAAACCCATTTGCAAACCGCTCGGCAAATCAATCTTGAGATAGCGTCGTTATACGATCAATCGGGACGCTGTCCAATCGTAATCGAAAGGCGTTGTCGCTCGGCGTTGCGTTCGATCTCCAGGTCCACGCTCGATCCTGGCTGACTATTGCCTATTCGGAAGATGGCATCTTCGACGCCTCGGATTGCGATGCCGTTGACGGAGATAATGCAGTCTCCTTCGGCGAGCCCAGCGAGTTCGGCGGGAGAACCGGGCAAGATCCGATTGGCCATTGCTCCCGTTTGCTCCTTCGTCAGTTCGTAGGTTGTTTCAAGAGGCATTTCCTCCCCTCGAAGCTGTTGGTATCGCGAGACGGAAACGAATTCCACTCCTAGCCAGCCGCGGCGCATCTTTCCGTTCTGAACAATTTCGTCGAAGACTTGGCGGGCCACATTGCTAGGGATCGCAAAACTGACACCTCGGTAGGACTCCCCGATGATGGCGGTGTTGATCCCGATCAATTCGCCGCGCCCATTGACGAGAGGTCCGCCGCTATTGCCAGGATTGACCGCGACATCGGTCTGCATGAGGTCGCTGTATCGGGCCGTGGGACCACGTTTGCGATCTCGTCCGGTGCGGACGGATCCTGAGTCGTCGTATTGCGTCCCGGACAAATCCAGCCGATGTTTGCTGCTCACGATTCCAAAAGTAATCGAACCAGTCAATCCAAAGGGGCTACCGACGGCCCAAACCGGCGAGCCGACCTGAGCGACGTCGCTGTCCCCCCAAGCGATCGGAAGCAAGTCGTCCGCTTTGATTTTGAGAACCGCGAGATCGGTCAAAGGATCGCTCCCGACCAATTCTGCGAGGCAATTGCGCTCGTCCGCCAAATAAACATGGATGACCGGCCCGTCGTCGAGCACGTGACTATTGGTGAGGATCCAACCGCCTTTATCGATAATGACTCCGCTGCCGTGTCCGGTCATCGACCGGCGGCCGATCACGCTGGTCAGGGGTGATTCGGCCATGCTCGTGGTGATATGCACGACGCTCGGGACGACTCGTTTGGCGACCGTTTGAGAGATGCTGGAGAGCCCTTCCAAGGATACTTGTTGGAGTTGTTCCCCGGCGACTTCGTATTCGGCGCGCAATTGGCCCCGATGCCAGGAATACCGAGACAACTCCAAGGTCGCCGGGAGGAGAAGACGGAGGACGGCCAGGAGGACGACGACGACCGCTAAGCTCGTCAAGGTTGATAAAAACAGGGACTTGGCGCTGGAGTAGGCGTTCCCAGGAGAGGGTTCGGAGGCAACCTCTTCCAGAAATTCCTCGTCGCGTGGCAAGCCCTCCGTCTGCATCCCTGGGATTCCATTTGCTGGAGCATTTTCCGCGGGCTCCACACCCTCTCGCGGCGTGGATGGCGAGGCATCGGTAGGAAATAGGAATGGGGGTGGGGACGGGGAGCGATCGATCGAGCCCTCCCGCAGAGATTCTTCGGCGATGGGCCGGTCGTTGAACGAGTCAGCAGGCTGATCGGTGGGATGGGGGGCCATAGGCACAGTTCCTCACTGGCTATTTTTCGGGGGCCTACCTCGCGGAATAAACGACCCTCGCATAGGATAATTTGTACCTTGGAAACGCTTCTGATGCAAAGAATTCCCCTCTCTTTGGGTTTGGTAAAAGCAGGAAACCGATGCGATGTTACTTCCTCTCGGATCTGCACCTGTTCTCGAGGAGGACTGATTTCGGTCGATATGAACGGGTTTTGGAACAAGCAGCCGACCGGGCGGGCGCAGTCATTCTGGGTGGTGATATCTTTGACTTTAAGTGGAGCTGTTATCCATCGCTCGACTCGACGATCGAAAAAGCCGTGGAATGGCTTTCTGAATTAACCGATCGACACCCCAACTGCAGCTTCTATTATCTGTTGGGAAATCACGATTCCCACCCCCGCTACGTTTCAGCCTTGGACCGTTTGGTGTTCGAGAAGAAGAATTTGCAGTGGCAGCCGTACTGGCTTCGATTCGGACACGCTGTCTTCTTGCATGGAGATGTGCTGGATGGTGGGATGGATCATCACGAAGTGGACGAACGGAGAAAAAAGCACAGCGGCGATCCTGTACCGGAATCGTATCGGCATTGGTTGTACGACGTAGCGGTTCAAGTGAAGGTGCATCGGGCCGTGGCCACCTTTGCGAGGAGGAGAGCATGGGTCTTGAAAAAGCTCGCCCGGTATTTGAGAGAGCAAGGGCTCGACGCGACGCAGGGAGTCACGGATGTCTATTTCGGGCATACGCATCGCTCAATGACATCCGTCCGCTATGATGGCTTGGTGTTTCACAACGGAGGAGCGTGTATCAAGGGACTTCCATTTCGGATCCTGGAACTGCAGCTTGCGAGTTAAACAACAGGATTCACTTTCGCGATGCTGAGTGTTCTGCCGAGTCTGAACGAGTTCCCTGAGTTCTATTGGGGCATCATCGCATTATTGCTCCATACCGGATTGACGATGACGATCGTTATCCGCGTCATCATGAGCAATCGTTCGGTAGGGGCGACTCTTTCCTGGATCGCCGTGGTGTTCATGTTTCCGATGCTTGGGCCGGGAGTTTACTTGTTGATCGGCGAGTTGCGACTCGGTTCGCGCCGCGCGAGATTGGTAAGGCAACTCCGAGAACCTTCGCGACTTCGATATCGAAAACTGGATCGAGGGGACCTGCGGGTGCATTGGCATTCCGTTGGAGAGGATTGTGAAATGTTGGCCAGGGCTGCTGAACGCATGCTCGAAGTACCAGCGTTGCCCGGCAATCACTTTGAACTGCTAAGCGATTGGGAGGATGTCTTTGATCGCATGATCCAAGACATCGATGGTGCGCAAGTCAGCTGCGATATGGAGTTTTATATTTGGCATGATGCCGGGCGGACACGCGACGTAGCCGAGGCGTTGATGCGAGCTGCCGAGCGTGGGGTAACGTGTCGTGTTCTGGTCGACGGCATCGGTAGCTTGCCATTCCTTCGCAGCGATACCATTCAAGTGCTCCGCCGAAAGGGAATACGGGTTGAGGCGGCGTTGCCAGGGGGGATTTGGCGCATTCCTTTTGTGCGATTCGATCTCCGCATGCATCGCAAGCTCGTGCTGATCGACGACCAAATCGCTTGGACCGGGAGTCTCAATCTGGTCGATCCTAGGTTCTTCAAAAGCGAGGCTGGGTTCGGGCAATGGATCGATGCGATGACCCGACTGGAAGGCCCCGCCGTCGAAGCGTTGGCGATCACATTCCAGCAGGATTGGTATGTCGAAACCGATTTGGGTGGAACCGAATTACCCGACGTGACGGGAGATCAATTGATTCGCAAACGCGGGACCGCGGCGGTTCAAGTCCTCCCGTCGGGACCGGCCAATCAAGTGGAAGCGATCGAGCGATTGCTAATCACCGCGATCTATCTCGCGCGCCGAGAGCTCGTGATCACCACTCCTTACTTTGTTCCGAGCGAGGCGCTGCAAATGGCGTTGGCCACCGCGTCGCAGCGAGGAGTAAAGGTAATCGTCGTGGTACCTGCAATCGTCGACTCGTTGTTGGTCCGCTGGGCGAGTCAAGCCTTCATGGGTGACCTCATGCAGTCGGGGGTCTTCATCGCCAAATTTCACGGTGGTCTTTTGCATACTAAGAGCGTGACGATCGATGGGCATATCAGCCTGTTTGGTTCGCTCAACATGGATCCGCGAAGCTTTCGCTTGAACTTTGAGCTCACTCTCGCGGTGTACGATATCACCTTTACCAATACCCTTCGAGCATTGCAGCAGGAGTATCTCAACCAATCGGAAATGATCGATCCGGTTGCTTGGTTCAGTCGTTCGTTCCTAACTCGATTCGGAGAAAAGACAGCTCGGCTTATGGGGCCGCTTCTTTGAGCTCCTTCGATATCCATGAAAAGCCCACCTGCGCGTGGAGCGGGTCGGGATCGCAAAAAAGGAGCGCTTGGGTTCCAGTCGACCGTCCAGTTGTTTCGAAATGGCACGGTTTGCATGAGGATCCGATGGCTGGTACTGCGATTGCAGGGTTCGTGTTATAACCAAGCGGGAGCGGCATGTTTCCGCGCTCGACTCTTTGCACTCCCTCCCACTTCCGCACATCAAGGAAACTCAGCGATGAAAGTATTGCTTGCTACCGACGGCTCCTCGACCGCGATGGATGCCGCATCCCTTCTAGCGCGATTGCCCCATCGCGACCGGTTGGAGCTCACGATTTTATTCGTCAATCAGGCGTACGAGTTCTTTGGAGTTGTCGAGTCGCAAAGCGTTGTAGATCGTTGTATCGCAGAAGAAAAATCGCGTGGTATGGAGGCTTGCCAACGCGCAGCACATTTATTTCAAGGTGCGAACGCGACCGTAGAGACGCTAGTCGTCGATGGCCATCCGGGGGAGACGATCGTCGATACGGCAGCAGACAAACAAGTTGACTTGATCGTTCTTGGAGCGACCGGCCACACGAAAATCGATCGCTTTCTGCTAGGGAGCGTCAGCGATTTTGTTGCGACTCATGCGAAATGTTCAGTGCTGGTGGCCCGTTCGCAAATGCTAGAAGAGCTGAAGCAGCATGAGCTTCGGATCTGTGTCGGTATCGACGACTCGGACCGGTCCAGCAATGCGTTCAGCAAATTCTGCGAAGCAGGGTGGACGGTTCCTGCCCAGGTCGATTTTGTGGGAGTAGTTCGGCTCCCTTACACCTATTCGGACATCCCCATCGCGATCGATACGTCTAACAGCAAGAAGAGCATGCAAGCGAAGCTCGCTCAAACCGTCGTTCAATGCCAACATCGGTTTCCTGCGGCGTCGATCCATGTGGAAGAAGCAAACCATGTAGGGGACACGCTGGTTCGATTCGCGACGAAGCATCACTCGGATTTGATGATGCTAGGGGATACCGGCAAGGGACTGATGGGACGGTTTCTCTTAGGAAGCGTCACCCGATATGTTTTGCGGAATGCCCCTTGCTCCATCTGGATCAGCCGTTGATCCTGACGTCATTCGGAATTTTCCCCGGGGCCGTGTCTTTGTGGAAAGCGTAGAGCCTTATTTTCAAAAGTACTTGAATCGCGTCGTAGCAGGCGCGGAGCCGGTGGATCAGCTTCGCTCGCAGGCAGGAAACTTGGTTCACTGGGCGGAGCGGGTCGAACCGGCTGCCACGACGGTGGTTCACGCGCCGTATACATGGACCTTTCGCCAAGTGCTCCAGCACATCATCGATACGGAGCGCGTATTTGCCTTTCGGGCACTGTGGTTTGCGCGCGGCGCTAACGAGCCACTGCCCTCCTTCGATGAACACGCGTTCTCTCGTCACTCCCTCGCGAATGAAATCGATTGGACGAAATTGGTCGATGAATTCCACTCGGTTCGTGCCGCATCCGTTTCGCTGTTTGGCAATTTGCCTCCCGATGCGTGGAAACGTGCCGGCATCGCGGCGGGTTATAAGATGGATGTAACGATGCTTTGCGGAATGATATTCGGACATTTGGATCATCATTTTGAAATCCTTCGGAGCAGGCTGCTTTCCGAAACCTCGCGATAGATTGCGATTCACCGAATTTTTAATCGATCGGTGTTTCCCTCCCTTTTCTTACCTCCATCGACGCCACCGACTCATGATTTCATCGTCCCGTTGCGGCTCTGTGCTGCGAGTCCCCAGCTCCCTTGCCATGGCCTTGTTTTGCTGCCTGGGAGGTGTTTCTCAAGCCGGTGACGAACAGGTGCTCACGACCGGCCGTCTCCATTTGGGTAAGCCAGGTCAGTGGGAATGGGACCATTTCGAAGGAGTACCCGTCGATGCGGAGTCCTTAGAAATACGTTTCGCATCGAAGGCCAACGCATCGGAGCAAACCCTGAGAGTATGGCAGCGCGATGTCAAACTGTCTTGGACGATCAAGCTCAATGACCGAAAGCTTGGGACACTCGAGTCCTTCGAAGGTGCCATGGAAAGCCTGTGCGCGGTCCCTCCCGGCTTGCTTCGCGAAGGAGAGAATGTTTTGAGAATCGAGGCCCCCACCGCGCTCGACGATATCGAGGTGGGGCCGATTGCCATCGTTCCTACTTCGAGGAACGAGCTGCTGAAGGAAACACGGATCGAAGTTTCGGTTGTCGACAGGGAGACAGGAAGCGAGATCCCTTCTCGCCTTACCTTAACCAAACCCGACGGAACATTGCAGCCGTTGCTAGCGGAGCCCGCGCGCGATGTGGCCACGCGCGTGGGTGTCGTCTACGCGCGCGAAGGCAAGGCCTCGTTGTCGCTACCACAAGGAGAATACGTCCTCACGGCAGGACGTGGTTTCGAGTGGGGAACGGACACGACTCGCATTTCGCTGAGTCCAGGAGAATCGAAACGCATAGTACTCTCTCTGCGTCGCGAAGTTTCCACCGAGGGCTGGATCGCTACAGACAGCCACATTCATACACTGACTCACAGCGGTCATGGTGACGCTCGACTTGATGAACGGATGATCACCATTGCAGGTGAAGGGATCGAGCTGGCTATTGCGACCGATCACAACCACCATGTCGATTATGGGCCGGTGCAGAAGAGTATGGATTTACAAGACCGATTCACATCGGTGATCGGCAATGAAGTCACAACCAAGCGGGGGCATTTCAACGCGTTTCCAATCCAACCCGGTGCACCGGTCGTCGATCATAAATTGGAAGATTGGTCGAAGCTATTGCCTGCGATCCGATCGACGCCTGGCGTGGAGGTTATCACTCTCAATCACCCGCGGGATCTCCACAGCGGCTTTATCCCATTAGAAGGAACACACTTCCATCCAAAGACGGGACAGCACGACGATGCCAAGGCGTTAAAAAGTGTCGATGCCATCGAAGTGGTGACATCTGCCGCCTTGCAGTCGGATATCCATCAGCTGATTCGCGATTGGTTCGCATTGCTCAATCGCGGGCATCGGATCGCTGCGATCGGCTCCAGCGACACCCATGACGTCAGTCGTTTCATCCTGGGACAAGGTCGCACCTATGTTGCAGCAAAAGACTCCGACCCGGCTCATCTCGATCTGGAAGAGGTTTGGCAAAGTTATCAGAAAGGACGACTGTTGGTGAGTATGGGCCTGCTGGCTCAATTCCGAATCAACAATCGATTTGCGGTAGGCGATTTAGCGACCGAGCTTGGCAGCCATCTGGACGTCGAGGCCCTCGTTTCGGGACCGTCTTGGGCAAAGGCTGATCACGTGGCCCTCTACGCCAATGGCATACTTCTGCGCGAGGTGGACATTGACGATCAGGGTAAGGCGGGAGAGAAAGCGAAAATCCGCTGGCGCATACCGAGGCCTGCTCACGATGTGCATGTGGTGGTGATTGCGACCGGTCCAGGTGTGGCATCCGCGCATTGGGCACTACCGAGACCCTGGCAACCGACCAGTAAAACAATCGCATCGCGCGTGATCGGATTGACCAACCCGATCTGGGTGGATGGTGACGGAGACGGTGAATTTCAATCAGCCTACGCGTACGCGTCGCGGCTGCTAGAAAAGCATGGTGAGGACCGAGCGGCATTAGCGAAGGATTTGGATCGCTTCGATGGCAGCGTCACGACGCAAGTCGAGTCGCTGCAATCGACCGGGCGATAAGCCTCGCGTTAAACCATTGCAGCAACTCTCGTGTCCAAACCGTTCCTGTCATGCAGTTGGGTTCCGGCAACCGAAACCATCTGTGGAAACCGGTGGACTAGGACCAAGTCGGCTCCCAGCCTTTGCGGTAGGTCTTGCTCAGGTAGTCGTTGGCCGAAGCGACATTGGTGATCCGCAAATTTTCGGCATCCCAATCCAGGCCTTGGTCGGGGAAGCGAATGCCGATCGTTCCGAGCAATACGGCTTCGGTCAGGGGACCAGCGTAGTCAAAGTGCGAGGTCGTAGCCCCATTCCCCAGGCAAGCGTCGGCCCATTGGGTGTAGTGATCAACGTTCGGAAGCGTTTCCAGCTTTTCAGCAGAAAACCGTTCCTTCGGGTAGACGCTCGGCATAGCGACGTGAGGAATGACCAGCGAACCTTTTTCGCCAATCAGTACCGAGCCAGCTTTCGGGAGCGCGACGTCCGAAGGGATATCCTGGATGCGATCTCGCGGTGGCTCGACACCTGCAGCGTCGTACCAAGTCACAGGCAGGCGTCCAGCGGTGGTGTATTCGGTTCCCGGAAATAGATATTGGACCGTGCATCGGTCTGTCCAACTCTCTTTCTTGAGAGCAGGCGCAGCAACTTGCAATGAGACAGGAGAAGTCAACTTCAAGGCCTTGAAGACGGGGTCGAGAATATGGCAACCGAAGTCCCCCAGTTGCCCTGTCCCAAAGGCTTGCCAACCCCGCCAATTGAAGGGGTGATAGAGATTCGCTTTGTAGGCCGTCTCGGGTGCAACACCTTGCCAAAGATCCCATCGAATATGCGAGGGGACGGGATCTGCTCCTGCAGGGGTGTCGATATGTCGCGGCCAAGTCGGATTGTTCGACTGCCAGGAGTGAACCTCCTTTACCTTTCCGATCAAACCGGAGTGAACCCAATGAACGGCGGTGCGATATGCGGAGTGGGATTGAATCTGATTGCACATTTGCGTGACGACACCCGCCTTTTTGGCTGCGAGTCTCATCTGGCGAGCTTCGAACACTGTGTGCGTGAGAGGTTTTTGGCAGAAGATATGTTTCCCTAGCTGCATCGCTGCCAGCGAGATAGGAGCGTGCATGAAGTCGGGGGTGGATACGAGGACTCCCTGAACATCCTTGGACGTATCCAGCAATTTGCGCCAGTCGTCAAAGGTGGCGGCATGAGGATATTTCTCCGCAGCTCGTCCGAGATGCTCTTTGGAACTATCGATGTCGCAGAGGGCGGCGACATCCACCGAAGGGCTGGCGGCCACCCCGAGCAGATCGCTCCATCCTTTGCCCCCGGTTCCGATGCTCGCGATTCGGAGCCGACTATTGGCTCCCAGGACGCGGCGATAATGTTGGGGAGCGAGGCCTGCCAAGGCTCCGGCGGTGACGGCGGACTGCAGAACGCGACGGCGAGAAAGCTGGAATGCCATAGAGACGCGACGCTCCTATGCGGTGGGTGGGTGAACGGATCGGTGAGTGGGCGGTGGGGAAGACACCATTGTAACCCCCAATAAATCCGAGCTGGTCGCGAAACGCGGCGGAGGGGCTGAATTCCGTGCTATACTGAACACGCCTCGGTTATCAAAATAGTGGGATGGTGTCGATTTTAGCGGTGGAATGGACTTGAAAGGTCGATTCACATCGCGAGGCAATCGCCCCTTTCCTGCTCTCACGATTCGCTTGCACTCACGATTTACTTACAGTGGACTGCTTCATGGATTTCCTGTTCCTCGCGCAAAACATCCAGTTGGACTTTCGAAGCATCCTCATGATTGGGCTTGCGATCGGCGCGGTCGTCATCGGCTTGATCGCGTTGGTCATCTTCTGGAATTTCGGAAGTTTGTGGCTACAGGCCAAGACCAGCGGCGCGGACGTTTCCATGATGAGTTTGATCGGAATGTACTTAAGGCAGGTTCGCCCGCACGTCATTGTCAACGCCATCATCATGGCGTCTCAGGCTGGGCTCGACACCAATCGACGCACCGGAATCACCACGCAGGACCTTGAAGCACATTACTTGGCCGAAGGGAATGTGATGAACGTGATAAACGCTATCATCGCTGCCCAGCGCGCAGGAATCGATCTCGATTTCGAACGAGCCGCCGCAATCGATCTTGCGGGACGCGATGTGTTAGATGCCGTGAAAACTTCGGTGCACCCCCGTGTGATCGACTGCCCTGATCCGAGGCATAGCGGCAACGGATTCCTTTCTGCGATTGCAAAAAATGGGATCGAACTGAAGGTAAAGGCTCGCGTGACCGTGCGAACCAACTTGGCCCAGCTCATCGGTGGTGCGACCGAGGAGACGGTCATTGCACGGGTGGGCGAGAGCATCATCAGTTCGATTGGATCGTCTGAGAATCATTTGGTGGTGTTGGAAAACCCAAACCTGATCACCCGCACGGTGCTCAAGCGAGGGCTGGATAACCAAACGGCTTTCACTATCGTTTCGATCGATATCGCCCACATCGAAGTAGGACAGAACATCGGGGCCAGGCTCCGAGCCGATCAAGCTGAGGCGGATGTTCGCATGGCTCGAGCGCAGGCGGAACAACGCCGTGCCGAGGCAATTGCGCAAGAGCAGGTCATGAAGGCTAAAGTCGCCGAGAACCGTTCCAATCTCGTGCTGGCGGAAGCGGAAGTCCCCCAGGCGATGGCAAAAGCGTTTATCGCTGGCCACTTCCAATCTGCAACCTAACGCGTTCGTCGTCGATTCAAAGCGTCAATCCTCGGGGTTTAATCCATGTGTGGCATCGCAGGAGGCGTCTGGCCATTCGGATCCGTGGGGATCGAGCCCGATATCCTTCAACGCATGACCCAGGCATTAGTCCATCGCGGGCCCGATGATGAGGGCGCGTGGATTTCGCCGGCGGAATCCGTTCGGCTCCACGCCGACTCCCGAGACCGTTGCGGAGTCGCTCTCGGATTTCGGCGACTCTCGATCATCGATCTCTCCACCGGCCATCAACCCCTCGGTAACGAAGATGGCTCGGTGCAGATTGTCTTCAATGGAGAGATCTACAACTATCGCGAATTGCGCCATCGACTCGAAGGCTCCGGGCATCGCTTTGAGACCCACTCCGACACCGAGACGATCGTCCATCTCTACGAAGATCTCGGGCTGGAATGTTTCCATCATCTGAACGGAATGTTCGCTCTCGCCATTTGGGACGCGAGGGAGAATCGGTTAGTGCTCGCGCGCGATCGGATGGGTAAGAAACCGCTCTATTACACCCTCCAAGATGGTACTCTTTACTTCGCCAGCGAGTTGAAGAGTTTACTGCAGGTCCCCGCGATCCGGCCCGAGATCGACCCTGGGAGCATCGACCTCTACCTGACGTATCAGTACATTCCTCACCCTCACACCATATACAAGGGGATTCGCAAGCTCGAGCCTGGACATTGCGCCGTGTTCCAATCGGGTGAGCTAACCGTCCAGAAGTATTGGTCGGTAGATTGGTCCTTCGAGCGTCCACTCCCTCTGAAGGAAGCGAAGGAGCAACTTCGTGAGCTTCTCACCGATGCCATCCGACTGCGTCTTCGTAGCGACGTGCCCCTCGGAGCCTTTTTATCAGGCGGGATCGATTCTTCGCTTGTCGTCGCGCTTGCTCAGAGAGAGCTCCAGCAGCCGATCCAAACATTCTCCATCGGGTTCTCGGAGGCGGATTTCGACGAAACCGGATTTGCCCAGCAAGTGGCCGACCATGTGGGGACCCAGCATCAACGGTTTGAAGTAACACCCGATGCGCTCGATATTATCGACAAGCTGAGTTACCAATACGACGAGCCCTTTAGCGATTCTTCCGCCGTGCCAACGTGGTATCTTTCGGAGCTTACCAGGCGTCACGTGACCGTCGCGCTCAGCGGTGATGGTGGTGATGAACTGTTCGGTGGTTACGAGCGCTATCGAGCCCTCGTGCTCAGCCATCGATTGCAGCATTGGTTCCCAGTTCAGTGGCTTCAAAAGACAGGGATCCTGCAGCGCTTGCCCGATTCGTCGGCTCGTCGATCCCTGCTGCGGCGAGTGCGGCGGTTCTGTGAGGCGCTCGGCCAAGGGCCGGTCGAGAGGTACATGAACTGGATTCAGATATTCGGAGAAGCTCAGAGGCTCGATCTGTTTCGCGATGATTTCGTCACCGAGTTGCCCGATCGCGATCCCGTCGACTTTTTGAGGAGAGCTTGGGAAGCGTCTGGCAAACGAGATCTGGTGAGCTGTGCGACGGCCGCTGATCTTCAAACCTACATGCCGTGCGATTTGATGACCAAGGTGGATATCGCCTCGATGGCCCATTCCCTGGAAGCAAGGCAACCGCTCCTGGATTACCGATTGGTCGAGTGGGCTGCGTCGCTCCCGAGTTCATTGAAGCTGCGGGGAAGCGTCGGTAAATACCTGCTCCGCGAAACCTTTGCTGACCTGCTGCCGGCTGCCATCTGGAATCGACCGAAAATGGGCTTTGGTGTACCAATCGCCAGGTGGTTCCGAACCTCTCTTCGCGATCGCACCTACGATGCCCTGCTTTCATCGGAAACAAAGTGCCACCGTTACTTTCGCAAAGAAGCGATCCAGTCTCTGGTCGATGCGCACATGTCAGGTCGGGAGAATCAAGCCTATCGGCTGTGGAATCTTCTCATGTTCGAGTTATGGCTTCGACGCTGGAATCCCTAGCATGACAGGGACAGGTCGAGGGGTACGTCCTGACGGGCGATTGGCGGTTCGCAATTGCCCCTCCTCGTCGGTCATCAGGAGAATCGAACTACCGCCGCCGTCCAAGTTGATCGCGTCGTCGCAACCGGATTCGAGCATCAACTCCGCCAATTCCTCTTCGCTAACCCCTTCACTTACCGTAGGTTGTCGGCCATCGACAATCAGCCAGACCATTCGCATTCCCGCGTGGGATATACCCAACGCCGTTCTTGGGTGCAGCACACTGCTTGGCTCTACCAGCTTCTTGCCGTGTTGAAGGATCCCGCGAAAGCCAGAAATTGCCCATCGAACTTCGGTGCGACTGATTGTTTCTTTTGCAGCAGATTCATCGAGTCGGATCCGACCGGAACCTTCTTGCCATACCGACCAGTATCCCTGTTCCGGAGGACTTACCAATCGGATGCCGGTGGAGGTCCAACCTTTGACATCTGCATGGCCACCGACGACATATCCAGGTGGTTTGCCGGTCGCCGGGTCCGGGAGCATGACCCAAGCATTGGTGTTGATTGCCGCCAAGAACCCAGCATCGCGGGCATGGCGATCTGGGGCTCTCAATGCGACTTCGGCAGGGCCTTCCCCATCGGGATCGGGAGGAACGCTAACGCCCAGCGGAATCGATGGATTGGTAGAAAGGTCCAATACCAGTCGATGGATGCGAAGAGGGCGAGGCGAAGATCTCTCTTCGAAAGAATACACAGCACCACTGGGTAATCGCCAAGTGGGCTGATCGCCTCGGACAAGGCCAGCGATCGACACGGTGTGAAAGGCCGCCCAGAAAACGGCTGCACGGAACACGGCTGCGCGGAACATCATTCGAAGGCAATCTGCACGCAAACGGGACCGGCCCACATCGGCTTTGATCTGTTCCACGTCCGTGGTTAGCATGCAGGGCATCGCCATTATTTCTTTCCGAACGCTTGCTGGAACAACTCCAATTGAGCGGTTGAAGCGGCCGCATCCGATTCAAGCTGTGTGGCTTGATCCTTCAGCTTGCCGAGCGCTTCTTGTTTGGCGGTCATATCCGTGACGACAGCCATCTTTTTGGCTTGCTCTTCGGCCATTCGCTTTTGGAGATCTGCGAGCTGCGCTTCCAGTTTGCCAATCTCCGCCGCCAGGGCATCCGCCTGAGTTTTCGTTTCAGTGATTGACGACTCGGCTGTCGGGATTTGCTGTTGGATTGCAGCGAGGGACTGCTCGATCGTGGTCTTCTTGCTCGCTAGTTCGGTGGGGCGATTGGCGAAGGCCTGAAGGTCGCTCTGGAGTTCGGCAACGCGGGCTTGCAGCGCGGCGACTTGGGCATTGATCGAATCGACCTGGGCTTTGGCTGCTGCGGCAGCATCGTTTGCTGCTTTCAATGCGGCTGTCGTGGATTCCACCCGTGGAGCAAGCCCATTGCGCATTTCGGTAAGTTGGATTACCGCGGCCGCCGTTTCATTCCATTCCTTCGTGATTGCCTCAAACTTAGGTTGGAGTTCAGCCATCTCCTGTTCGCGTGCAGCGAGCGGCCCTGCGAGGGGAGCAACTTCTTCCTGGATCTGGGTTAGAGCCGCTACGTGGATCGCAATCTGCATTTGAGTCGATTGGATCTTTGCATCGAGGGATGCGACGTCTGCCCCCGGCTCAGTTTTTTGTTTCACGAGAAGAGCAGCTTCCTCGTCCAGTTTCTTTTTATTCTCCCCGGCGACTTCGAGAAGCTTCTGTTTCGGAGCAACTTGCCCACGCAGCCCTTGCAGCTCTTCGTTCTTGGTTTTGAACATTCCCGACAACGCATCGAAGTTGGGTTTGAGTTGCGTTTGTTTTTCCGTGGAAGCCTTGAGCTGTTCGTCGGTCTTCGTCAGATCGGTTTGCAGCTGGGTGAGCTGCTGCTGGATAGCGGTGATTTGCGAACTTTTCGCAGCATAGTCGTTGCTGAGCTCCGTTTGCTTGGTCAAGGATTGTTGCAACTCGGACTGGGCTGCAGCGAGCAAGGTTTCCAGTGGTTGTGGATTAGCAGGGATACTCTTTTCATCCTTAGGATTTGCTCGCTGCCAAAGTCGGACATTACCGGCCCAGTCCCCTGCGGCGACTTGTTTGCCATCCACGGTTATGGCCACTTCGTGTCCTGCTTCGACCAACGGGGGCATTTCTCCGGCAGCGTTCCCTCCGATATCCCAAACTTTGACTTTGTTGTCACGGCCGGTGGAGACCATGGTTCCGTCGTTGCAGACATCGACGGCGAGGGCCCCACCCCCGTGAGCGTCCCACGACTTGATGACCTTTCCTTCGTTCATCTCCCACATCTTGAGAGTCCCGTCCATGGAGGCGCTGATGAGGGCAGCCGAATCCGGTCGCCAAGCGAGAGATCGAATCTCCCCTTTGTGTCCCTGGAGGTCCAAATACAGTCTCCCTGTGTCCGCTTCCCAAACCACCAATCCAGCGCTTCGGTCGGCGGAGGCGAGGAGCAATCCATCGGGGCTAAATCGAACCGTATAAATCCAATCGGTGTGCTTTTTCTGTTCGTATTTCAGTTCACCGGTGAGGGTGTCGTAGACGCGGATAAGTTTTTGCGGGCCGCCCAGCGCAATCAACTGGTTGTTGTCGTTGATATCTGCGGACATGACGATGTCCAACTCGTCGCCGACCCGCGCGATACGATTCCCGGTTTCAATTTCATAAAGGGCTGCATAACCGGAATGGCTGTGCTTTCCTCCCCCGATGAGGATTAGTTTTCCGTCGCGTGAGAAGGTGATCGACTGAGGTTCCCCTTCTGGAAATGGAAGGATGCCAAGCAGTTTGCCCGTTTCACTGTGATACAACGAGACTTGCATCTGCCCCCCTACCGCCACGAGCGGGGACCAAGGGCTGGCAGCCACGGCAGACGTGGTGGCCGCTCGATTGGTTGCGAAGGGAGTTTGCCTCAGCATGGTGGTCGGCATCGGAGGCGCCCCTTCGGGGCGTCCGATCTTGACCGAGAGAGCCATCGCACTGGCCTTCGGCTTCTTGATTTCCGAACCGCTGTTCTCGGGCATCCCCTGCTCGATCCACGTCTTCAAGAGATCGACCTTCGCTTGGGCGATCATGTCTTGATTGGGAGGCATATAGGGTTGCTCTTTGTGCGCGGTGAGTGCGTACAAACGAGATGAATCCAAGTCTCCCTCGACGACCACCTCGCCCCCGCTTCCTCCGGCCATCAGGCCTTGGTAGGAATCGAGCGCCAAACCGCTCTTCTTGTCGTTCGCATTGTGGCAGGACGTGCAATGCTCGCGCAATATCGGCTTGACATGATCGTCGTACGTAATCTTCGTCGGCTCTTGTGCCCAGGCACGGGTGCAGCCGATTGCAATGAACGTTGTGACGAAAAACAGACGCTTCTTCATAGTGCTGTACATCAAACTAGTGATTGAAAATGAACTCACGGCTGTTGAGGATAGCCCAGAAAATATCCTGGATTCCTTGGTCCGCATTAGGCGCTTCCGCAATCGCTTTCACCAAAGTGGCTCGTTCCTCTTCGGTGGGCTTTCGGCTCACGCAACGCATATAAATCTTTTCGATGATTTGCTCTTGTGTGAGCCCTTGCTCTTTCCAAGTCTTCAGCAGTCCTCCTTGGTTGATCTTTCCACCGGTGGTTTGACCGTTGATCAAGTGCAGGGCCTGTGACAAGGATGGATCGGTCGTGGCTTCGTCGGCGCAAACCGTCGTGCGTTGGCTTCGACCAAAGGAGGTGAGGAAGTAGCTGCTCGTCGCACCATCCGCGATCTGCACCGCGCGGGCACCGATCGGCAATCCTCGGAATTTGTCCTTTGTATTCGTAGCTTGCGAAATGCAATCAAGCAAACTCTCTGCAGGAATACGGCGAACTGCGGCGTGTGAATAGTTTCGGTCATCCAGTTCGTTCCCTTCGACGGGGGTACAAGAACGCTGATAGGTTTGCGAGTTGCAAATATCGCGAACCAGTTTCTTAATGTCGTACTTGTATTCGACCAGCTTCCTAGCAAGCTCGTCGAGGAGCTCAGGGTTGCTCGGTGGATTGCTCGCGCGGAAATCGTCGACCGGGCTAACGATTCCGACTCCCGTGTAGTGAGCCCAGATACGGTTGGCGACACTTTTCGCGAAGAACGGGTTCTCCTCGCTGGTCAGCCATTGGGCCAAGACTTCACGGCGGTCCTTTCCGGCGACATCGGGGACGTCCCCTCCAAGAAACTTCGGTTTGACCACGGCGCCACCCACAGGGTGGTTGACTTCTCCACCACCGCTGTTGAAGACGAGGAGCTGTCGATAGTCCTCGCTTTGTTTGCGACCGATCTGGGAGAAGAACGCGGTGAATCCGTAGTAATCATCCATCGTCCATCGATCGAATGGATGGTTATGGCATTGGGCGCACTGGGTTCGAATTCCCATGAAGACTTGAGCGACGTTTTCGGAGAGCTTCAATCGATCCAGTTCGACTTGGTAGAAGTTCGTAGCTGGATTCTGGAAGGTTCCACCGGTGGCGGTAATGAGTTCCCGAACGATCTGATCGATCGGTGTGTTCGAGGCAATCTTATTGGTCAACCAGTTGTAATAAAGATAAGCCGCTTTGTAGCTGACCTGATTGTTGCTCTTGATCATGAGGAGATCGGACCACTTCATCGCCCAGATTTCGCTGAACTCTTTGCGATCGAGCAAGTTATCGATCCACTTGCTTCGTTTGTCCGGGGTCGTGTCTTGCACGAAGGCCACCGTCTCTTCTTCGGTCGGCAAGAGACCTGTGATATCGAGCGTGGTTCGACGAACGAATTCTTCATCGGTGCAAATAGCGCTCTCTGGCAATCGGAGCTTTTGGAGCTTTGCTTTGACCAGGGAATCGATGTAATTGCCGTAATGATCCGGGGCTTTGTATGCGATGTTCTCAGGCAAGGCCAGGATTTGAGATCCCACGGTGTGGGTATCAAATCGGGCCATTACAAACGCCTCACCTCGCACGCCGCTCTTCACGTTGCCATCGGCATCGACTGCCGCGCTGCGTTCGTTGTTGGTGGTGAAACTGGCCAAATCCCAAACGTCGCGTTGGACCCCGTCCGCGTAGGTCGCGACAGCGACCAACTGTTGCATCTGTCCTTCACCCTCGATCACCGCCTGATTCGGATAAACGTCCACTTGGGTGACGATCGGAGAGCGCGCTGCATCGGCCGGGGCCCCGTTCTTGAGCCAAGTCAAAATGGTGTCGTAATGTTTGCTACCTGGCTCCACTTTTTTACCGCCGGAGTGCTGAACAGCCCCGGTGGCTTTGAGGAGCAAAAGGCTTTGGTCGGGTACCGCAAGATTGATGCGACGGATACCGATTTCGCGTGTGATACGTTGATAATCGCCGACGGGATCGTACCCGAACAGACTGAGTCGGAAGCCATCTTTTCCACGAGCCGCGCCGTGGCAGGAGCCCGTGTTGCAGCCGACTTTGGTCAATACTGGCATCACGTCTCGTTCGAAGCTGATCGGCCGGACTTGGGAGGAGTTAGTCGACTCGATCGTGGCCTTGGCCGTTTGACCGTTCCAAGTCGCGGTGAGTTCGGCAGTTCCATCTCCTTTGGGAGAGAGAACAAAATCCTTCCAGTCCGCGACGGTGTCGGCGGAGAATTTCCACTCGGCCATGCGAGTGACGTCTTGGGTTACTCCGTCTTCGCGGGTCGCAACCGCGATGACGTGTTGTATGTCGCTTTTGGCGCTGAGTTTGATGACGGGCGGGTAAACCGCGATCGACTTCCATGCTGGCTGCGGCGCTGGAGCTGCGGCGGGAACCGAAGCTTCGGGTGTCGCGGCGGGCGCTGGCGTGCTTTCCTGGGCGAAGGCCGCGCTAGCGATGGCTCCGGAAACACCGATCAGCATGAGGGAGTTCGCCCAAGGAGCTGTGCGAAAGAACGGGTTGTTCATAGGGTGGGTAGCCTGAAGGTGAACTGCTGCTGAAGACTCATTGGCGGGGCACGTGGCCCCGACCGTTGCACAACCTTGCCGAGGCGGAAGGGTTGTCCATTCTGGATGCCGTCCGCGGACTAGCGACCGCGTTGCTGCTTTAGCTGCTCCAACCGAGTCAACGGTTTGTCGGTCGGTGGAGGCGGGGCTGCAGCAGTGGTTGCTGCGGCGGTCGTAGCGGGAGGTGCGATTGGAACGTCGATTTGGATTTCCGAGTTGCCGTTGACTTGCGTGATCACTCCCTTGTCGGTCGTGACCGTGCCTCGGTAGACAATCGTTTTGTAATTTCCGGCTCGCGTTTCGGGTGGGATCTGCAGCGTGAAGGCGAGACGCTCTGCATCCGGTGCAAGCTCTTGTTTCGGAGCCACCGCGGTGGTACCTGGCGGGACACCCAAGATCTCGATTTCGACTTTACCTTCCACCGGTCGTTTCAGTTTTGCTCCCAAGATCACGTCCGCAGGTTTTCCCTGTTCCGCCATCGTCTTAGCAAATTTGAACTCGAACAACGGTTCGGTCACATCGATATGAAAGAACTCGCTCGCCAGCACAATCGGACCGTATCCGTTGTCTGTTGTCGCGAGAACGATCAGAGGCCATTTGCGAATCGCTGCACCGTTGTTGGCGGTGAGAGGCATCTCGATCGAGGATTTGTCCCCTGGGATCGTAACGGTGGAGGCACCGATTCCGGGTGGAGCGTTGAGCAATCTCACGGTCACCGGCTTATCGAATCCTTCGTTTCTCTTGATGTTGATGGTGAGCGGGAGGGACCCATTGCGAACCAATGGAACCTGAGGCTCGACTACCGCCACATCGAATGGGGCTGGATCGATCAAGGCGACGGGTAATCGATGATCGGTTTGCCCCCAAACATCCACGTTGTTCTGTCCTCGGACCAACATGGATCGTTGACGGAGATTACCCGTGATCTTTTGTTCAGGTGAGGCTTGGATCGAAGCGATAAAGTCGACAATTTTCCCAGTGTTTGCGGCATTCGCATCCGCTCGGAAGAGCATTTGAACGTTTCCTAAATCGGCGTCGCATTTGGTTTCCAAATGGGTCAGGCCAGGAGGAAGATCGAGGGCTTCGATCTTCGTTTCTCCCCCCACGAACCGACGTGCGACGTTGACCAAGATGGCCATCCTTCCGCCGCGCGGTACCTCGACCGTTTGTGCGACGTAGCGTTCTTGCTCGGTGATCGTCGCTTCGACAGTCGGCGTTTGCAAAAGGACTTCGGCGCGATAAGCGAATTGCTTTCCAAAGCGTCCCAAATGATCGTAGACGCAAACCGCATATTTGCCATCCTCGGGTACTTTGAACTGGAGGTAGCTATCGGGGCCGCCCGAATCATCGTTTCCGGCGAGTGCCCCTCCTCCGACTTTCCAGACCTGGAGAACCGAGTCGACTTGCGATCGAATAGGGGATCGCGCGTGAACACGAATCTCGAGTTGTTGGTCCTTTTTGGCTTCGAACACCCAGAAATCCCGATCTTTTTCGGTTTCCAGCAGCCCGTTGAATGCCGCAGGAACCGCACTGACGATCTCCACCTTATTGTGGTCGTCGTTCGGCTCGGACTCGAGGGCGTTAGGGACGTCGACGACGCGCAGGTAGTTCGGGGACGGGGCCATCAAACCATCGCGCTGCGACCAAACCTTGAAAGCCTCGGTTGGCTCGTTCGGCAACTGGAATGTTTCTTTCCAAGAGTTGCCGAGGTTATCGATACAGGTGACTTCAAGCTTTTCACCTGGGCGACCTCCACTGGGGACCATCGCGACGGGGCGAGGGAATCCACCGACATGCAGTCGGTAACGGGATCGATCGTTTCCACCGAAGCTGCTTTCGCGGACTTCAATGATGTACTTTCCGTCGCGTGGCGCCACGATGGAGGCCAAGCAATCCTGTTGCAGGAAGACCGAATCATCGCTCGAGGCAATCTCGAATCTCTTGTCATCGTAAATGGCGATGTAGGGATCGAAGAAGTCGTTGAGATAGGCATGTCGAAGCCCTTCGATTTCCACATGAAGCGTCTGCCCCTGTTTGAGTTCGACCTCGAAGTAATCGACGTCTTCGCTCAGCACGACGCCATCGATCGTGGAACCGATAGGGATAGGTTGAGGTTTGGCGAATTCGTTATTCGGTTCTGTTTCCGCAACGCTGGGCATTGCGGAAACATTGAACAGTCGCAGGTTGCTGATTCCCGTATCGGTCACGACACGAAAGGGGTGCAGGTCTGGCGTCACGGTGGCGTCTGCTGCGATCGTGGCTTTGATCACATTCGCATCCACCTTGGTGATGTTTGTCGCCGTCAAGCCTGGCGAGTAGAACAGCAAGGCCTTCGCATCCCCGAGCCGCGCACCCGAAATGGTGACCTCGGCTGAGGTTCCTCGCTGGATTCCGGAAAGGGATAGAACATTCGCGTCTGGATGGCTGGCTCGGGTCGGTGCAGTGCCAAAAGCACCCGCCGACGCCAATCCGAACCCTACAAGCAGGTTGCGCCAAAGATTCATTTTCATCGTGGAGTCCGTGAAGGCCAATTAGGCAAGGATATCGGAGAGAACTTTTCCGCCGTCGCAAATCTCGATGGGACGGTCGCCCGGTGCCATCAACTCTTTGTCTGCGACGATTCCGAGCAAGTGGTACATGGTGGTCGCGAGATCCTCCGGAGAAACCGGATCGAACTCAGGCTCGGTCGCGGTCGCATCCGACGAACCGTAGACCAGCCCACCCTTCACGCCACCCCCGGCGAGCATGACCGAAAAGACCTTGGGCCAGTGATCGCGTCCTGCTTCATTATTGATCTTCGGCGTACGGCCGAATTCACTGCTGACCATGATCAAGGTGCGAGAGAGAAGCCCGCGCGACTCAAGGTCTTCGATCAATGTCCCGATGGCTTGATCGAGAGGCGGCGTATCCCGGCGCATCCCGGCGGAGATTTGGTTGTGCATATCCCAGCCGCCGTAGGTCACGGTGACGAATCGAACGCCGGCCTCGACCAATCGTCGCGCCATGAGGAGGCGTTGGCCAGCAGCATTGCGTCCATACTTGTCTCGGAGACCATTGTCTTCCGCTTCGATATTGAATGCTTCGCGCGCTTTCTCGCTACTGATAAGGGAGTAAGCTCGCTGGTAGAACGTGTCCATCGCATTGATCGCGTCGGCGTTCTGTTTCTTTTGGAAGTGCATGTTGACCGCATCCAATGCGGTGCGGCGTCGCTCGAAGCGAGTCATATCGACGCCGTTGGGCAAATTCAGGTCTTGGACGCGGAAACCCTTGTTCGCTGGGTCGGCTCCCAAGCTAAATGGGCCAAACGAAGAGCTCAAGTATCCGGTGCCGGCATACTCGTTGGCGGAGTTTGGAATAGCCACATACGGAGGCAAGTTGTTCTTGGGGCCGTATTCGTGACTAATGACGGAACCAAAGCTTGGGAAGACCAACGCCGGCGATGGTTTGTAACCGGTGAACATATTGTGCGTCCCACGCTCGTGGGCTGCTTCACCGTGGGTCATCGATCGAATAACCGTCAAGCGATCGGAAAGCGACGCCAGCCTCGGCAAGGTTTCGCAGAAGACGTCGCCGGTTTTGGTTTTGATTGTTCCGAGCTCCCCTCGATACTCGAGCGGGCTGTAAGGCTTTGGATCGAACGTTTCTTGGTGTGCGATACCGCCAGGGAGGAAGATGTGAATGACGCTGTCCGCCTTCGCATCGATAAAGTCGTAGTGCTTCTGGTCGGCCTGGGCTCGCAACCGGAACAGATCACCCATCGAGAGTCCGAGCCCTCCCAGAGCACCCACGGTGAGAAAACCTCGACGACCAAGCGGATTACCGAGACATCGCATTATGACCTACTCTCCTGTTGAGAAATTCGATTGGGCTTTACCAAACACAGCCACCCACTCCTTTTCCGATCTATCGACCCTCGGGCCGATTTGTGGTTCCACAAGGCCGGTTTATGGTGCCAAGAGGATGTGCCATGATCAAGGCGGGCTGACGGTTGATCTAACGTAAGGCGGGAGGATGGGAGAACCTATGCTAGGTCCTCCGCGGGGATCCGGCTATTATAGTACTCGCCGAATGTGGTTTGTACCCGGATCCCGTGTGAAACACTTGCGAATTTTCAAGTTATCCCGCGGACCCCTGTCTCGTTTCGAGCACACCTGTATCCAAAAGGCAACACTCGATGTCCTCACAATCACCTTTGCGTCCCGATTTCCAGATGGGCCGCCGTCGAATTCTGTCCGGTGCCTCCACTGCGTTCGCGGGGCTCGCGGTCGGCGGGTCTAGCTGGCAAGTCCTTGCTCAAACCACATCGAATACGTCGGTTCCGGCCCCGAACGAGATGCGATTTGGGCTGGTAACCTACCAGTGGGGTAAGGATATGGACCTGCCTACGGTGATCGCTGCTTGCCAGGCGGCTGAAATGGGAGGGGTAGAATTGCGGACCGAGCATCGGCACCGGGTCGAACCCGCGCTGACAAAGCTTGAGCGATCCGAGGTAAAAAAGCGCTTTGCGGACAGCGGGATCGAGTTGATTGGGTACGGTTCCAACTGCGAATTCCATTCGGCCGACCCAGCTGTGGTGCAAAAGAATATTGAGCAAACCAAAGAGCTCATCCACCTCATGCACGATTGCGGGGGGAGCGGGGTCAAAGTGAAACCGAACGGATTCGCATCGGGAGTTCCTAGGGAAAAGACCATCGAGCAAATCGGCAAAGCCCTTCAAGAGCTTGCCGCGTATGGAGAAGGCTATGGTCAGCAAATCCGATTGGAGGTGCATGGCTCGAACACCAGTCGACTGGATGTGATTCGGGACATCTTTCAAGTGGCGGAGCACCGCAACGCGGCCGTCTGCTGGAACAGCAATCAAGAAGATTTGGTTTCGCCAGGCCTTGCGACCCATTTTGGAATGGTGAAATCGCGCTTGGGAGATACAACACATGTCCGCAAACTCGACGATGGTGATTATCCCTATGCCGAGCTATTCGAACTGTTGCTACGAGCGAATTACCAAGGATGGGTGTTGCTCGAAGCGCACTCCAATCCAGAAGACAAAGTCGCTGCCATGAAGCAACAGACTGCTGTCTTCCGCTCGCTTCTCGCCGCCGTGCGAGTCAAGCTGGCCGCCAACCAACCATAACCAACCTACGAATGTCCGATTCTCCCAACCATTCCGAATCATCGACGAAGGGGACAACGAAACCGCCTCGTCAAGCTGCGATCGCCTTCATCATGATCACAGTGATCCTCGACGTTCTTTCGTTGGGGTTGATCATTCCGGTACTGCAAAAGTTGATCAAAGAGCTTGTCGGTGGCGACGAGTCGGTGGCTGCCTTCTATATCGGGCTTTTCGGAACGCTTTGGGCGTTGATGCAGTTTTTCTGTTCGCCCATTATCGGTGCTCTTTCCGACCGCTACGGCCGGCGCCCCGTGCTATTGGTTTCGACTTTTGGGTTGGGGCTGGACTTCGTGTTGCTCGCGCTGGCTCCCAATTTGACGTGGTTGTTGATCGGCCGGATTATCACCGGGATGACCGCGGCAAGCTTCTCGACCGCGCAGGCTTATCTCGCCGACGTCACTCCGCCGGAGCGTCGAACGGCAGCGTTTGGTTTGTTTGGGGCGGCATTCGGAATCGGGTTTGTGCTAGGCCCGGCGGTGGGTGGGATGCTTGGGTCGATCGATCTGCGGCTTCCCTTTTGGGCTTCCGCATTCCTGACCTTGGCGAATGGTTTTTACGGTTACTTCGTATTGCCCGAGTCGTTGCCCAAGGACAAACGCAGTGCCTTCAGCTGGAAGCGAGCCAATCCGCTCGGTTCCCTTCAATTGCTTCGATCCAAGCCAGGTTTATTACCCATGGCTATTATCCTCTTGCTCTACCAGCTCGCGCACTTGGCATTTCAGAACGTCTTTGTTCTTTATACCGATACGCACTTTGGATGGGAGCCTTGGCAAATCGGGTTATCGCTCGGAACGGTCGGCATCCTCAACATGATCGTACAGGGAGGTTTGATCCGACCCGCGATTCGGAGGTTCGGTGAACGGAAGCTGGTCTTTGTCGGTTTGACAGGTGGGATCATTGGGTTCGCAGCCTACACCCTCGCGCGCGATGGGACGACGTTTTATTGGTGTACGATCTTGTTTGCGTTGATGGGATTCTTTCAAGCTTCTATCAACGGGGTGATGTCCACACGATTGGGGCCATCGGAGCAGGGACGCCTATCGGGTGCGAATAGCTCCATGATGGGAATCGCCGGGCTGATTGGGCCGTCTCTTTACGCCACCGTTTTCGCTTGGTCGGTCCATCCCGACCGCTCCCCGCTTTGGCAAGGTGCACCGTTCGCAGTTGCTTGCGGTATTCTAGTCCTCGCGTTGATCTTGGCGTTTTTCACCGTACCCCAGCGAGCGACCGCGCAAGCTGCGGTTTCCACACAACCGTGACATGAGTGGGGAAGAGCCAGTCGTCTGTCTTCCTCTCCGCTCATTCGCTTTGGACCGTTCTTATGGATGCTGCCAGCCCCCGCGTGATCGTTTATGGGATCGAGCCCGATCTCAGCGCAACAGAGTTCATCGATTGCTTGAGACGCTCGACGCTCGCGCAGCGAAGACCGGTCGATCAGATCGAAACCATCGAAAGTATGCTGCGCCACGCGCAAGTGATAGTGACGGCTCGCGACGAATCGGGCTTGCTCGTCGGGGTGGCTCGCGCGATCACCGACTTTGCGTACTGCACCTACCTCTCCGATTTAGCCGTCGACGAAGCGCATCAGAAACAGGGCATCGGACGTGAACTATTGCGACGGAGCCACGAAGCGGCGGGATTGGGGACGACGCTCATACTGCTATCAGCTCCCAAGGCGACTACCTACTATCCGCATGTTGGACTAGAGCAGCACCCCAGCGCCTGGATCATTCCTCGCCAAACATGAGCGGCCGAACCGAAGTTGCGGCCGAACCGAAGTTATCGGGGCTCTTCGACTTCGAGTTGATTGCAAATCCGTTCGACTCCTTCGATTCCTCGGAGCGATTCCTGGATCATTTGCTTTTGATAAAACGAATCGACTTTTCCACGCAGAACGATCCGCCCCGCTGCGCTTTCTAGGAAGACTTTACGGCGTGGAGCGTGAGGGCTCGATTGGATCACGCGATCAATGCGATGCAATAACGGGGAGTGGGACATAACTGCGGTTCCGTCGGACAGAGTGGTAGGAGGGATGCCGAAAGATGCCACAGGACCGGCACAATGCGAACGAAATGGCGAGCGAATTTTCGGGAACAGCGGTGAGCTAGTCGGTTTGCGAGTTTCTTGCCGGGGGAATCGAGTGCATTTCCGACCAAACCCAAGCAGGAACCATCAATCTGCGGTAAGATACCGTTCGGTCTTGCGTTGCGAACTAGGAAGACCGCATGGCTGTATTATCCCGGCTTCAGGGTGGAGTCGGATGGTTGTGCGTGATTGTTCGATACCGTGTGAGGATTGCAGTACTAACGAATGCCTGAGTGGTTTCCAGATCTCGGATCTGTCGTCATTGCGTTGATTCTCGTTGCAGTCAATGGATTCTTCGTCGCAGCTGAGTTTGCCCTAGTCAAAGTTCGCCTTGGTCGCATCGAACAGCTTGTTGTCTCGAAGAAGCTCTTTTCCAAAACCGCTCGATGGCTGGCCCTTCGGCTAGAGCAATCCCTGTCGGCTTGCCAGCTGGGCATCACGATGGCCTCGCTCGCGCTCGGCCGTGTCGGGGAACCTGCATTTGCGGCCTTATTGGAAACACCCATCAAGGCGGTGGGGATTACCTCGGAAGCAGCCCTCCACGCGGTCGCGTTTGCCGTCTCCTTCACCTTCGTCACCGCGTTGCATTTGGTAATTGGAGAGCAGGCACCGAAGATTTTCGCTATTCGCAAACCCGAATCGATGCTCCTCGCCTGTGCCGTACCGCTGCAGTTGTTCTACATCGCCAGCTATCCGTTGATGCAGTCGCTGAATGTCACGACGGCAGCTCTTCTGCGTTTAATGGGTGTCAATTCTCAAGAAAGTGGAGGGATTCCCTACAACGAAGAAGAGATACGGGCCTTGCTACGAGAAGCCCACGTGCACGGTAGTTTGACCCGCAGCGAGCATAGTCTCATCAACGCTGTATTCGAGTTCGACGACTTGGTCTGCCGACGCATCATGGTCGCGCGAGCGGATATTGATTTCATCGATATTCACGAACCGACAGCGGAAACTCTGAAGATGATCCAGAGAACCCAACACACCCGTTATCCAATTTGCGATAGCTCTCTCGATGAAGTGATCGGAGTGCTTCACGTCAAAGACATCGTCGCGACGGAACTCGAGGACGGGTTCGATTGGAAGAAGATCATGCGACCGCCAAAAAAGGTCCCAGAAAACATGCCCATCAGCAAATTGCTGCGGCACTTTCAGGGTACCCACCAGCACATGGCTTTTGTCGTCGACGAGTATGGCACCATCATTGGGATCGTCACGCTCGAGAATGTCATGGAGGAGATCATCGGCGATGTCGCAGACGAATTCGATGTCGTCGAACCGGAGATCGTACCCGACGGCCCTGGGAACTTCATCGTCCTCGGGTCGACTGCCGTCGACGACCTGGAAGCCCGCTTGGGAATTCAGTTTGAAGATGCTGACGTGGACACAGTCTCTGGATTATTATTGCATAAAGCCGAACGCATGCTGGTCGCAGGCGATGTCATCGATTTCGATGAACGTGTGCAGGCAAAGGTCCTTTCCGTTTCTGACGACCGAGCGACCAAGGTCAGATTCACCCTCCTTTCCTCAGAAGAAGTTGAATAATCATGGCGCACACCTGGAAAACCCTTCTCACCGTATTGGCTTGGTCTGCCCTCGCAGCATCTAGCGCACTGTCCCTCGCACAAGATTCCACAAAAAAGCCAGTCAGTCTTTTTGATGGCAAGACCCTCAAAGGTTGGTCCGGTCTGAGCGAAAACTGGAAAGTGGAGGATGGTGCGATCACCGGCGTGAATACCGCTGAGAATCCTCTCAAGAACAACACATTCCTCGTCTCCGACAAGAAGGTTTCCGACTTTGAGTTGACCCTCGAGTTCAAAATCGACGGAGGGAATTCGGGGATTCAGTATCGCAGCAAACTGATCGATGCAGACAAATTCATCGTCGGTGGCTACCAAGCCGACATCGATGCCAACAAACGCTACATGGGCATCAATTACGAAGAGCGTGGACGCGGGATCATGGTCGAGAGAGGTCAGATCGTTGCAGTCGACGACAAAGGTGCGAAGAATAAAGTCGGAACGTGCGGCGATGCCGATGCGCTTCTAGGAAAGATCAAATTCGGTGATTGGAACTCATACCGAATCGTGGCCAAAGGGAACAAACTTCAGCACTTCATCAACGATGTACTGATGTCGGAATTGCAGGACGGTGAAGCCGCAAAGCGAGCCAGCGAAGGAATCATCGCCTTGCAAGTGCACGCCGGACCGCCGATGAAGGTCCAATTCCGAAACATCATGCTATCGGAATAGGCTCAAACCCGACTCTTCATTCTCTTCATACCATGTTCCTCGAAGCCTTCGGGGCAACCTAGGCTTCTTACTACAGCTCGCGGTGCTTCTCGTCTCGGTCGATGGCAAGAGAGGAGGCCGGAGCCGCGCCACTAAGATGAGCGAGAATCTTAGCGACGTGGACATGGCAGTTCTCGATAAAGACCTTCACGCCTCCTCGTTGAGAACCTGCCGTAGCCGTTCCCGCCACATAGACGCCAGGGACGCTGGATTCCATCGTCAGAGGGTCGAGTTTCGGTTTAAGATTCTCACCATCGAGTTCGAGCCCCAAACGCTGAAATAGGCTGGGATCCTGATCGTAACCCGTCAAAAGCAACAGATGCTCATAGGGAATGGATGTTTCCCTGTGAGTTTGTCGATTCTGCAATTGCAGGGTTCGAGGCTCGATCTTTTTCACGTCGGTGTAGGGCAAGAACTCTACACGACCATCGGCGATCAAGCTTCGGATCTCGGGGAGCAGCCAGGGCTTCACCCTTTCAGGGCTGAATCCTTCGCCTCGATGCACGACGATCAATTGGCGATTGATGCGAGCGAGACGGACCACCGCCTCCGCTGCCGAGTTCTTGGCGCCGACAACCACAACTCGTTTGCCGAATAGCTCATGGATGTCCGGCATGAAGTGCGAAACGTTATGCCTATCCTCTCCTGCCACTCCCAGCTGACGCGGATGATGCATATCTCCAATGGCGAGAACGATGCGACGGCAAGAGACCACGGAAACTCCCCCCGAGTGCTCTTCATCGAGAGAGCGGAAGGATGGGCCACCAACTGCCGTTCTTGATTCCACGATACGGCACCGGAATCCCTCTGCCGAGCGTTGTGCGGTGACAAGCCGTTGGCCTTGATGGATGGTGAGATCTTCGGAGAGAACCACTCCGCGCAAATAGTTCAGGTAATCTTCGCGTGTCGCTTTCCCGTGCGGGTAGGTTTGAAATGGGATACCAGCGAGGGCGATGCGTTCTGGTGAGCTAAAGATAGGTGTTCCTGGGGCGTACCAAGCGATTGTGGAGGCGACTACTCCCGATTCGATATGAACGCAATCGAATCCCTTTCTTTGGAGCGCCACAGCCAGTTCAATCCCGATAGGGCCTGCGCCGACGAGCAGAATGTCTGTTTGAAGTGGAAAAGACATTGGAATCCTTGCGAGAAAAGGAATGGATCAGCTCGCTCAGGATACTAGAATCGACCTGCATCACCAACTCCTCGCACCGATTTCTAACATGATCACCACTTCCAGCTCGCTCCATCCCTGGTCGTCGCACCAATTTGCTGCGACCGTTTTCAGTACCTGCATTGCCATGATCCTCGCACCGTCACTGGCCGCGCAAGTGCGAGTGGATGCGGAACAATCGAATGAAAGCCAATTCTTCGAGTTCGAGCGGATCCAGCGACCTGCAGTGAATGATCTTGGGATGAAAGCGAAATGGGCTGTCGTCCGCGGTCGCTTGGACGGGAACTCGATCGGCACTCCAGCCTTGGGGGATGGCAAAATACCCCAAACCGAGGATTCCCCTCGCGAGAATTGCTTCTTTGCAGCGGGTAGTGGGGGCGGATGTTTGGCCGCGGACCTAGGTGCAACACAGGATATTGCGGAGGTCGTTACCTATTCGTGGCACCCGAGCTCGCGAGCCCCTCAACGTTTCACGCTCTATGCTGCAACAGGGGAACACGAGGGTTTCGTTTGGGATCGATTGGATAACGACCGATCCCCGGAGCAACAGGGATGGAAACGCATAGCCGACGTCGATACCCGCACTCGACGAGGAGCCGGTGGACAACATGCCAGCCGTGTGACCGATGAATCCGGCTCGCTCGGCACCTATCGCTACTGGCTTGTGGAAGTCCAGCCGACGGCAGCCAACGATCCTTTCGCTCATACATTTCTCTGCGAAATCGACTTCATTGCAAAAAGCGTCGACTTGCCGGAACGTATTGTTGCACCCGAGAGGCAGTCGTTCGCTTTTTCCTCTTCGGATGGACAGTATCAGTATGTCATCGATGTTACGGCAGCCCCCGAGCTGGCGGATTGGACAGAGACCGAGTTGAAGCCCGTGATTTTGGAATGGTATCCTAGAATTGTCGCGATGCTCCCGAGCGAAGGATTTACAGCCCCCACCAAAGTGACGTTCCGGTATCAACCGAGCGCGAAGATGGAAGGCATTCCTGCTTATGCACAAGGGGGAACGATCTCGCTGAATGCGGGATGGATGAATCGAGAGAAAAACCGCGAGGCACGAGGCGCGGTGGTTCACGAAATGGTCCACGTCGTGCAGAGCTATCAAGGCCGTCGCAATCGCGGAGCGCGGCGTGAACCGACACCAGGCTGGATTGTAGAGGGAATTCCCGATTATATCCGTTGGTTCCTTTACGAGCCCCAATCCAAAGGGGCTGTGCTGAGCAAGGAGGCGTTATCGAAAGCAAAGCATGACGCAAGCTACCGCGTTTCGGCCAACTTCATCGACTGGGTTATTCGGACGCATGATCCGTACGGCACCCTCCTCACCAAGCTCAACGCGGCCGCGCGAGAGGGACGTTATTCCAACGAGATTTGGCAAGAACTCACAGGAAAGAGCGAGGACGAATTGGCTTCGCAATGGAAGAGTCAGTAGTCCCGAATGCGAATTCGTGCTAGGACAGCAGGAAAACGTTGATATAGTCTAAGGGGCCGCGACGCCGTTTGCATCGAGTGTCGTAGCCATCGAATTCGCATCTACCTTGCCTCCCCCGCCTTCCAGCACGCAGCATGACCTACAATTCGCACGTTGAGTCCCCGGACGTCATCCTCATCGGTAGCGGCATCATGTCGTCCAACCTCGGAGCGATGCTTAAGAAAATCGCGCCCGAGCTCAAAATCCAGCTTTACGAGGTCTCGAATGAGTTGGCCCAGGAAAGTTCGAACGGGTGGCATAATGCAGGGACTGGTCACGCCGGAATCTGCGAGCTGAGCTATACTCCATTCATGCGACCCGACGGGACCGTCGACGTCTCCAAAGCGATTGAAATCTTTGGGCAGTTCGAGCTGTCGAAACTGTTTTGGGGCTATGCACTCAAGTCGGGGATGATCCAAAACGGCAGGGACTTCATCAACCCCGTCCCTCATATCAGCTTTGTTTATGGCGAAAAATCGGTGCAGTATCTTGAGGCCCGTTACAAGGGGCTGACAGCGCATCATTTCTTTCAAGGGATGGAGTTCACCACGGACCCGGAACGCGTACACGAGTGGGCACCCTTGCTCATGGAAGGGCGCGAAAAGATCCCGGTCGCCGCGACCAAGATGGACAACGGCACCGACGTGAACTTTGGCGAGATCTCTCGCAAACTGATTCATTGGCTCTCGGAGCAACCAGGCTGTGGCGTCGCGACCAACCATCGCGTGGTCGGTCTAAAGCGGACGAGTCGCGGCTGGGATGTGACCATCCAAGCCAAGGGTGGCAACAGGATTCAAAGCAGTGCCAAATTCGTATTTGTCGGTGCGGGGGGAGGCAGCCTCCCACTCTTGCAAATGTCGGGGATCGCGGAGGGGAAGGGATTTGGCGGATTCCCCATCGGCGGTCAATGGCTGGTCTGCGATAGCCCGGATATAGTCTCTCGGCATCAGGCAAAGGTATACGGACAGAGCCCTGGCGCCGCTCCGACCATGGCAGTTCCCCACTTGGACACGCGCGTCATCGACGGAAAGAAATCCCTTCTGTTTGGTCCCTATGCGGCTTGGACTACCAAATTTCTGCACAAACACGGCAGCTTCTTTGATCTTCCCGGTTCGATGCGATTGGACAATGTTAGCTCGTTGATCAAGGTAGGTCTCTACAACTTGCCGCTCGTTCGCTACTTGATCCAGCAAGGGACGCAGAGCATGGCATCACGCATGAAGTCCTTGCGAGAGTTCTATCCCGATGCGAAGGACTACGACTGGCGGTTGATCGATGCTGGGATTCGGGTGCAAGCCATCAAGAAGGAAGACGGAAAGGCGGGGATCGTTCACTACGGGACGGAAATCGTCACCGACGCCGATCATACGATCTCTGCGCTTCTCGGAGCATCGCCGGGGGCTTCCGTCTCGGTTTATTTGATGTTGGAAGTAATCAAGAAATGCTTCCCGGACTTGGTGAATGATCCGCAGCGCAAGCCTGCGTTGTTGGAAATGTTCCCTTGCTATGGAGAAAACATCGCTTCACCCGAATATTCGGAACGCTTCCCTTCCCTCGATCAACAAGCTGAATCAAATCTCTTCTCATGAGATAAACCAGAAATGGAGTTCGAATATGGTTGCCACTAAGACCAAAGCAAATACCAAGCGAGCTTCGGAAAGAAAAAAGAACTCAACGGAGCGCAAGGTCAACGCGTTGCATCAACGTTTGGCGAGACTGACGGTTCATCAGGCGAATCAATTGCTCGGCGAGAATAGCAAGACGCTACTCATGGCAGGTGGTGATCTTGAGATCGATCCCTATTGCGATGTTTTGCTTGATGATGACATGTATCGCGTCCGCTTGCCATCCGGTCAGACTGTTACAGTCACTTTGCAGAGCGCTCGCGACAAACATTTGCAGATAGATTGCTCTCATTGCACTCATCATTGTGAGCATATGGGCGCGGCACTGTCGTATCTTCTCGAATCAAAATCTGACTTAGGGCTAGCAGCTCCTCCTGACGAGTCGGTCGCTCTCGAGCATTTGACGGAGGATGAGCTATTCGAACGAGCTTTGGCCGAGCGTCGCAAGCGAGCCGAAGAAGAGAGTATGACGGTTCGGGCTTCGAAAGCCGATACGCCATGGACCGACTACGTAGTGACGAGCGCTGGTTCTGGTAAGACGTATCGTGTTGCGCTGCGAGGTACCGAGCCCGGGATTTCGTATTGCAGTTGCCCAGACTTTCGAACCAATCAACTCGGGATCTGCAAACACATATTCCATGTGATTCAAAAGATTCGCCGAAAGTTCTCGGCAGCTCAATTGAAAAAGCCATATGTGCGCAAGAGCTTGTCGGTGCGAGTTCATTATCAACAACCCTTCGGTTTGCTCTTCAATGTTCCGGAGATGCTACCACCTAAGATCTCGAGTTTGATTGGAAACGCGGATCGCATCCCCTTGGAGGGGACTGCCATGATGGAGCGTATCCAAGCTATTGAGGAAGCCGGAGTGAGCGTCCATGTTTATCCCGATGCCGAGGAACTGATTCATACCCGGTTGCTCCAAAAGCATTTGCGAGGAGTATCAGCCAAGATCCGGAAATCGCCAGCGACGCATCCGTTGCGCAAGAAATTGCTTTCCGTCGAATTGTTGCCCTATCAGTTGGATGGGATCGCATTTGCTGTTGGGGCTGGTCGCGCGATCCTCGCGGACGATATGGGATTGGGAAAGACAATTCAAGGTATTGGCGTAGCTGAGTTGTTGGCGAAAGAAGCTGACATCAAAAAGGTGTTAGTCATTTGCCCCGCCTCGCTGAAGAGTCAGTGGCAAGCGGAGATAAATCGCTTTTGCGGTCGCAGTTCGCAGTTGGTGATGGGATCAGGAAGCGAACGAGCTAAGCAGTATAGGGAAGATGTTTTCTTTACTATATGCAATTACGAGCAAGTGGTTCGTGACTTGAGCCATGTTGAAAGCGCCTCCTGGGACTTGATCATCCTCGATGAAGGCCAACGGATCAAGAATTGGGAATCCAAGGTGAGCAAGATGGTGCGATGCCTTCGCAGTCCATTCGCGCTGGTGCTCTCTGGCACTCCCCTTGAGAATCGACTGGACGACCTTTACACGATCGTCCGGTTTGTCGACGATACCCGGTTGGGGCCCGCGTACCGATTCTTTCATAAGCACCGAGAAGTGGATGATCGCGGGAAGCCCATCGGCTATAAGAAACTGGATGAGTTAAGAGAAGCTCTCAAGCCTATCTTGCTTCGTCGAACGCGAGACGAAGTGTCGAAGCAATTGCCGGATCGTATCGACGAAGTCGTTCGCATTCGCCCCACTGCCGAGCAGTACGACGTAAGCCAATCGCAGCTATCGATTGCAGCGCGAATCGCCGCGAAGAAGTTTCTTACGGAGATGGATCTGCTACGACTACAAAAGTCGCTGTTGCTGGCGAGGATGGTTGCCGATAGCACCTATCTCATCGATGAACAAGAACCAGAGTTTAGTAGTAAGCTTGTTCGTCTGGGTGAGATGCTCGAGGAACTGATTGCTGAGCCGACTCGTAAGATTGTGATGTTCAGCGAGTGGACGCTGATGTTGGATCGCATCGAAATCAAGCTTGCGCAGCTGGGCTGCGATTTCGTTCGACTGGATGGCTCGGTACCTCAAAAGAAGCGACCGGCCATCGTTAGCAAATTTCAGAACGATCCCAATTGTCGACTGATCTTGATGACCAATGCAGGCAGTACCGGCCTCAATTTGCAAAGCGCCAACACGGTCATCAATGTCGATTTGCCTTGGAATCCCGCCGTGCTCGAACAGCGTATCGCGCGCGCCCACCGGATGGGGCAGAAGAACCCGGTTCACATCTATAATCTTGTTACCGAGGATACGATTGAAGAGCGTTTGCTGGATACGTTGGCGAACAAGCAAGAGTTGGCGAATGCGGCTATTGATTTCTCGTCCGAGACCGATGCGGTCACGATGAAGAGTAGTATTGCAAACATACGAGAGAAGCTCGAAAAGATTTTGGTGCCGGCTCCAGAAGCACCTGTAGACGCTAGTCAAAAACGCCGGTTGGAATCGCAGGCTGAGGAGATCGACAATCGCCGTGAGAAGGTCTCTGCTGTGGGAGGTCAATTGCTGGCCGCGGCACTGCAGCTAGTAGGCGAGCTAGTTTCCACCCAAGACGGACCTGCTCCGGATACCGTTGTTGTCAGTCAGTTGACAAACAGCTTGAACGAATGCGTGGAAAGAGACGAATCAGGAAAACCCAAACTGACGATTCGTCTCGATAGTGACGAAGCGTTGCGAAGCTTGGCACAGACGCTCGCCCGCCTGCTTGTTCCATCCTCCTAGCCAGAAGGATGTTTGTTACCCCTTCGTCGCATTGAGTCCTGTCACAAACTCAGAACTCGATCAGAGGGATCGGAGATCAAGGAGCAAGATTACTCGATCAACCCAGGACGTTACGTTGGTGTTGTCATCGAAGAAGATGGCAAGACCTGAGGAAGAGTTCATCAATGGGCTCTCCGAAAAACAAACGTATATGGAAGCTCAGGATACGAAAGCCAACGAACTCGCGTCGATCATTCGTCACAACGTCAAGCAACTCATTGGGGGCAAATAGCATTGATTGAGATCCCGGCAATATTGAACTCAAGCGGCAGCCGGATTCGTGCGCACCGCCATTGCCCGCATCTAAAGAACGGTCATTGGTTTGCATCGGATAGGGCGATGACCGGCGACGCCCCCAAGGACTTTCTAGGAGTCTACGAATACGGTGCACCTGGATGTAAGCGAGGACGACAAAAGTCGTGGCCGCGTTATATCGCCAAGGTAGGGCACAAAATGGTATCCCAACGAATCAATCACCGAGCATCTCATCACTCGGCTTGGTCAGTCCCTAAATATGGATATTGCCGACTCTAGGACTGTGCATGTCAGAGGGCAGGTCAGGTTTCTTAGCCGTTACTTTCTTAAGAGGACCGAATACCTCCTTCACGGAGCAGATATTTTTGCCTCGTACCTGGAAGACCACGACAAAACTTTTGTCCAAGGGATCGAAGACGAAGGCAAATCCCCCGATTACTTTGACTACGACTTTGTGGCTGCATCAATAAGGGAGATGCTTCCAGGCACCGCCGATGCCATCCTTCCGAAGTTCCACCGAATTGCTAGCCTTTGACGCACTAATCGGTAACAACGACCGACATTTTTTCAATTGGGGGGTAATCTGCCACCAAACCGGACGGCACATTTCCCGCTTTAGCCCTATTTTCGATACAGCTAGAGCCCTTATTTGGAAACACTCTGAGGCAAGTTTGTCTAAACTCGAAGAGAAGGGGCGTCGTCCGGCTGACCAGATTCGCAAATACTGCCGGGAATCCTACTCCAAAATTGGGGCCACTGGCGAAGGTCGAGTCAACCACTTTGCGTTGCTGGCGTCTGTCCTTAACCGTAACCCAGCAACGAAAACTGATTTCGACATTCTGGTCGGTATTGACTCTGAACCCGTAGAATTGTTGAAGAACTTGCTCAAAGGAGAATTTGCTCGCTTGATTTCGCCATTGCGGCAGACATGGATCTGCCGATTACTAGAATACCGTACCGAACAGTTTCGGCTCACGATCCAAGGAGAACCGACAAATGCTTGACAAAGTCTTGCGCTATCTACGCGGTGTTTCTTCGGGGCGTGGCACTGAAGGGATCGACCGCTCCAACGATGCAGAATTCGTACTCGTCTTGGGTCGGCTTCCGATGCTTATTCTTAGTCGAAATCCGCAAGGTTGGACCATGCGATATACCGAAGCGTTCAAGAAGCAAAGCCGAATAGCTCCGCTGGTTCCATTTCCTGATGTGAACAAGATCTATCGTTCGCCCGAACTGTGGCCCTTCTTTTCGGTTCGGATTCCGAGTATCGCGCGACCAGAAGTCCAGCGGACGGTTCGAGAAGAGCATCTCGACTACGACGATGTCGCTGCGATGTTACGACGCTTTGGCCGCAAGAGCATTGCAGACCCATTCGAGCTTCGTCCAACTGCGCATTCCAACGAACTGATTGGTGCCAGCTAGCGGCACCCAACCAGAACGGGCGCGAAACGTTAGTCTTGATGAGAACAGCGATAAACCAAGGTCAACAACGGCTTAGGCCAACAGTCGATGTTTGCGAAGCTACCGCAAAGTCGATCTTCTACTAGCTTAGCAGCGTAGTGAATTTCACCGTTGACGATGCTTAATACAATTTGACGACTATCTGAATGGTACCATTCCATCGAGACGGCACCATCGGGAAGGGCTGCAAGACTGGGAGCAGCTATATTCGGCGGCAGCTCTGCCAACAAGCAAAATGCTTGACGCAGAGTGTCGATTGAAACAGGAAGGCTGCCGTATCCATCCCAGTTTGATTCGTCGCTTTCGTAAAAGACCTCTGCCAATTCTTCACGTAATTGAATTTCCGGACCCAACGTCTCGGAACAATGCAGCCGACATGATTGAATTCGAATCACTCGGCTTACCAACTCTGCTGCATCGCTGCAACCCGATGTGACTTGCTTTGTTCCCATGAATCGTGCATGACTGTAAAGGTTGAGGACACCTAAGGGACCTACAAATGTAGTCCTAGCATGTCGGGCAGCAAACAGACTTGAATCAGAAGCCGCGGATTCCTGCGTCGACACAGTTCGCTGCTGTCTGACCGCTTCTCGGGAATCTCTAAAATTTACCAAGTTTACCGATCAGCGAAACTGTGGCACTTCTTTTCAGTTCGGATCTGCCATGCGAGATCGGAACGACCTGCAGCTGCAACGCAAGGACAGACACCAAAGAATGAAGTGGTTGGCTTCGTCTGAGACTCAAAGTCGAAGTGGCTGATGAGACGCTGCAAGGCCATCGCGGTTGGCATGGCGATACAACATGTTTGTAGACCACGCGTTTCTTTTTTCGGTCGCCTTCAATCCACGTTTCCACGGGAAAACGCCCCGGTTCAATGCGACCGGTCAATGCGACGGGTCAATGCGACGGGTCTGACGGTCTATCTTCCAATCCGAGTTCTTGCCGGTACTTGCTTCTGCCTTGGGCGTAGATCTCTTTGTTGGGAGATCGGTCGGCGAGCCACTGTTCGACTTCGTCGGACGGGGGTGGTACTTCGGTTACCAAGTGAGTTAAGCGTTCCAGCTGTTTGCGACACCAGCCGCAGCCAGTCCCTGCTCCACCGCATTCCGCTAATTGACTCGGGCGTTGGATTCGGTGCACCCGGATGTAATTGATCACCTTCCTCCAGCTGATATGAAAACAGAGGCAAAGTTCGTCGTCTGGTTTCATAAGCTACCTGCACATCGAGATGGATCTGCTGGCGATAATTACTCGTGCCGCAAGGCTTCGATCGGATTCATCTTTGCCGCTCTCATCGCGGGATAGATTCCGAAGACAACCCCTACAATGAGCGAGATAAGAAAGGCGCCTGGAATGCTTTCTGGGACAATGGAAGGCTCGACCGTTCTCACCACATCGGGGAGCCCGGCCATTTGCTCTGGAAACCACTCCATCGCTAGCCAGCGCGCGCCGCGCACTGCGGGACCGCAGAGCAATCCAAACAAGATCCCCGTGATTCCGCCTGCCAAGCTCAGCACACTGGTTTCGATCAAGAACTGGCGAATGATATCTTTACGTTTTGCTCCGAGAGCACGGCGAATTCCAATTTCACGCGTTCGTTCGGTAACGGTAGCCAGCATGATGTTCATGATCCCGATCCCCCCGACCAGCAGCGAGATGGCTGCGATCATTCCCATAAAGACCATAAACATGGCGCGGGTAGTTCGCGCCTGTTCCAGGAGTTCCAGCGGCACGACGACTGCGATATCCTCCATCTTGGCATGGCCCGAAAGGGCGGATTCTACGAGCTCTGCAGTCCGTTTTACATCGGCCACTTGGTTCACTCGCAGGGTGATTTGATTGAGCTCAATCACTTCGCCTTCGCGCGATCCCGATCGAACGCTCATCACCATATCTCCGATTCGCTGGTGCAGCGTTTGGATTGGGATATAGACATCGTTCGTGAAGTCTTGTGCAGCCATCGAACCGCCGACCGCAGCCGTCGCGCCTTTGGGTTTGAGGACACCCACAACGAGATAGAAGTCCTGATTTTCGGGCATGTAAATGCGTTGACCGATTGGGTCTTCGTGCAAAAAGAGGCGTTCTGCAACTTTAGCGGAAAGGACGCAATGGGTTTCGCGGCGGAAGCAATCGGCGTCGGTGATGAAGTGTCCGTCTTGCATTTCAAGTCGATTGACTTCGAAATACTCCGGGGTACATCCGACGAGTCGGCCATCCAGTTTTCGGTCTTTGAATTGAAACTGACGGCGCAATTCACGGATGGGCAAAGCGCTTTTCACGGTCGGAACACTCGTGGAAAGCAAATCGAATTCATCGCGAGTGAGGCCGTAAGGTGTCAGCCCCTGCGCCGACATCTTTTCGCTGGGCGGTTTGATCGTGCGGATCATGATCGTATCGGCCCCCAGGCTTTCGATCTGTCGCTGTGCCTCGTCTCCAATTCCCTTGCTGATCGCCAGCAGCCAAATGACGCTCGCTACGCCGATAAAGATCCCGAGGACGGTCAGGATCGATCGCATGGGGTGCAACCAAAGGCTCTTTACGCCCAACTGTATTGTGCCAAGCCAAATGTTCATTCTTCCACCGGCATATTATCGATTGCGTATTTCGCGGCCGCATCCCGAACTTCTTTCGTGTTGGTGCGATCCCATTGCAAACGACCGTCTTTCAGTCGCACGACACGCTTGGCCCGTTTGGATACTTCGTCTTCGTGAGTCACGAGAATGATCGTTCGACCTTCGTCGTTCAGTCGTTCGAAGAGTTGCAGGATCTCTTCTGTTGTTCGAGAGTCCAAGTTTCCCGTCGGTTCGTCTGCGAGAATGAAGTACGGGTTGTTCACGAGGGAACGAGCGATAGCCACCCGCTGTTGTTGTCCACCGCTGAGCTGCGTGGGACGGTGGTCCAAACGCTCTCCAAGTCCCACTAATTTTGCCAGCTCGATTGTCCTGGCGTGCTGCTCCTTGCTGAGCGAACGACCTTGGTAGAAGAGAGGCACCTGTATGTTTTCAACCACCGTCAGCTGCTGGATCAGGTTGTAGGCTTGGAAAACGAAACCAATCCGCTTGGAACGGATATCCGCCAATTGATCGTCGTTCATTTGGGCGACATCGTCTTCACCCAATAACAAACTACCGGAGGTGGGTTTATCCAAGCACCCGAGCATATTGAGCAAAGTACTTTTGCCGGAACCTGAGGGTCCCATGATGGCAACATAGTCACCTTCCGGGACATCGAAAGTAACTCCTCGGAGCGCGCGGACTGTCTCGCTTTTTAGCACGTACTCTTTTTTCATGTCGACAACGCGACATGCGTACCGCTTGGTAGCGATCGGAGGGTTCATGGTGGACTGGGTCATGACCGTTTCTACTGCAATCCTCTCGCGCCAATCGGGCGGTCCGCGCTGCTTCCGCCTGGAGCACGTCCTGCGGGGCCTCCATCAGGGCCGGGAGCACCCTCTGCTCCAGGCGTTCGCTCACGGGCGGCTCGCAATTTCTGCATTGCCTTGGTGAGTTCCCCCATGTCCAAGAAACCATCTTGGTTGCCGTCGGCCTGGGGGAAACCGGCTGCGAGCGGGCCCATGCTGCTCGCCTCGGTCTTGCTGATCTTTCCATCGGAGTCGGTATCGATCCGCTGCATCATCCCTGACAGATCCATGCCACCGCCTGCGGATTGGCTATCTGTTTTTGCGGCGGCAGGCAATGGCTCAGCCGCGATACGAGCCAGTTGCTCGCGGTCATCGGTTTCCTCAATGACTGGGATATCCATCTTGGCAAGGTGGTTTCGGGGATTTAAGACCACCTCTTCTCCGACCTCAATCCCAGTGTCCACCGTGATGAACTTTTCGTTTGCCGCACCGATCTTAATCGGCTTTGTTTCCCAACCATCGCCGCTCTTAACCAAAACAAAATGATGCCCCTTGGTTTCGTAGACGGCCAAAATGGGGATTTGGATGGCTTCAGGAATCTGCTCGACGAAGATGCGAACTTCGGCCGTCATCCCGGTGCGAATCGTTTCCGGCGGATCGACAATCTGAACAAAGACAGCGTACTCTTTAACGTTCGAGCCCCACCAGTTGCCTGGTTCTGCGTACTTATTGACCTTTACAACGCGTCCAAGAAGCTCGTTCTCGACCGCTCCGACGCGGATCTTCACAGGCATGCCTTCTCGGATCAACGTAATTCGTGACTCGTTCACCTTCGCTTTGACTTGCATCTTGCTCGGGTCGGGAAGCAAGAAAACTGTCTGCTGCTCGCGCACGACTGCTCCTGGTTCCACGACGAAGTCCGAACCGCCCCGGCTACCTACTTTGTTCGCATAAACAACTTGCCCATCCGCAGGCGCCTTGATTTGGCAAGCAGCCATTTGGGTGAGGATTTCATCGAGTTTTTCTTTTTCCTCAATCAGGGTGTTGCGATCGGAGTCCAGCTTTGCCTTGGCCGTGGCGATATCGCTATCGAGCTGTACGAGCATTTTCGCTTTGGTCAGTTCATCAAGAACTCGAAGTCTCGCTTCCGCGGACTCGAGCGTGCTTTGTGCGTTCTGTACCGCGTATTGCTCCGCTTCGATTTGAAGCGGTTTGAGGGTCCCCTTCGCCGCAAGCCGCTCCGCACTTTGAAGTGACAATTCGGCCTTTCGGAGATTCTGTTTAGCGATCGAAATCTCGCTCAAGATCGTCTTGCGCTCGGTCAAGTAGGTGCCTTCCAAGTACTCTTGGCGCGCGATCTCGGCCTTGCTCACGGCAGCCTCGCTCGAAATCACCGTCGACTCGGCAGCGCTAACGATAATGCGTTGATTCTTGGCTTCTTGGTCCAGCGCGGAGGAGTCCAATTCGCAAAGGATGTCCCCTTTCTTCACAAAGGTGCCTTCCGGAATGACCGTTAGGATTGGAGTGCCGCTCCCCCCACGTCCTTTGACCTCGCATTTCACTTCGTTGTTGCTACTGCTCTCGACCTCTCCTTGTTCGAGGACGATGTGATCGAACGGCCCTTTCGAAATCTGCTCCAGAATCGGTTTTCCTTCGGTGGACGCGGTCGATTCGGCACGCATTTTCCACCAATAATACCCACCGCCACCGACCAGGGTTGCCGCGATCAAAGCAATCAAAATGGGACGTGCCGCCCCGCGACGACGTCTCGAATTCGAATTTCGGACCGTTTGGGCGGTTGGGTTGCTACGGGAGGAGAACCTGAGAGATTTCATAATGATTGGGGGATGGAGGTCGCGAAGGGATGATCGGTGGGCCGATGGAAGCCAGAACTTCCGGAGGGACGCTACATCGGTGAAATGCAAACGGATCTGACATGATACCTGCCAAGGCCTCTGGATCGAAGCGAGATACTGGACGCTTCGTCAAAAATCCAGGAGTTGGGCAGCATGTTTGGGAGTTGGAGGGCTTACGTGGACAACGGACTGCAGTTCATTATCGCACGAAGGCAATTGGCACCGCGACGAGGAACCCAAAGTCCGGCCACCTTAAACCCACCAATTGGCAGCGGGTTCCGGTCCATCGAGGCAAAACTAGGCTCTGGCTCCCACTTCGTCTTTCGAACGGGAGGGACCGCAGCCGCTTGGAGGAGCAATTCGGTAGGCCGCCAAGGCAGCTAACAGGGCAAATAGGGCGTCGCCGAGGTCCATATTTTTCCATGCGATCGCCCCCAGGTCCGCCAGTCCCCATCCGGTGGCCTCGGTCTCGCCGAAGGCCCGATAAGCAGCTTGGGAGATCGCAATTTGCCGTTCTTTCTCCGGATCGGGGAGGGCTTCCCACATTTGGGTTGCCGCCACCCAAGCCTCCGCAGGCAAGTCGGCTGGGCTTGCAGCGGTGTCGGCGTCTCCGCCTGTAGGCCACGCCAAACGTTCCCCTGCCAACTCCTGCCGCTCGATCCAGTCGAGCGCAAGGTGAAACTGGGCCGTCTCAGCCGTGGCAACCATCCCCGCCGATTCCTCGACCTGCGCGCGAAACTCCCCATACTCTCGCTGAACTTCCATCCATGCTGCACCCAACTTCCCACCACCGACGGCGAGCAAGGTCAGGCAAACGGCAACCCAGCCTTGGTACGCGAAGCCACCGTTCCGACCACTCCACCTTGTAGCCCCCCCGACCGCCACACCGATCCCCAACGCCAATAGCCCGATTTCCCATCTTCCCATAACGCTCACTGCCATCCAAACGGCAGCCCCGATGCACGCAACAATAGCGGGAGCTAAGAAAGATGAAATCCTCGTCATGACGTGCAATGCTTTTGAGAAACGCGCGATAGGTTGAGCGGGAGTAGCCAATCCCGCCCGACACGTTACTGGACCTGGAGCCCCGTCGCTTGTCAAACCGAATCACCACCATTAGGCTTTTCGCTACCGTCGCCCCGTCGGAGTCTATGTCTTTTCCCGCATTCAAGTGGAACTGCGAGCTGATCCCTATGTCGAACAAGCGCAAGATCCTCATTCAACTGGACACCAATTCCAAGGCGAGCGTCTTTGACGCGGTCGTCGCTATCGATGCTGGCGTCGATCATCTCTTGCAGTACAGCAATGTGAAGCAGGAAGACGTCCGCTCCTTGGTCCACGGAGCGATGTACACCCGCGGCCCACAAGACCTGAAGCATACCGCCATCTTCGTAGGAGGGGGGAGCGTAGCGCATGGTGAAGCGATCGCGCAAGCAGCCTTCGAGACGCTGCACGATCCCTTTCGTGTCTCGATCATGCTCGACAGCAATGGCTCTAACAGCACCGCTGCTGCCGCCGTTCTTTGCGCCCAGCAACACTTAGAAATCCGCGATTCCTTCTCTGTTGTTCTTGCCGCGACCGGTCCCGTGGGGCAACGCGTGTCTCGCATCCTTGCCAATCTGGGAGGAAAAGTCTTTATCGGTTCAAGGTCCAAAGAGAGGGCGGAGGAAACCATTGACGAGTTGGTCCAAGCCGATGTTGAGCGCTCGCGTCTGATTCCGCTGGTATCGGAAGACGAAGAGGCGTTGACTGGGGCCTTGATCCGATCGCAAGCCGTTTTTGCTTGCGGAGCGGCAGGCATCCGACTCTTGACCGCCGAACGTTTGGCCTCCGCCAGTTCTCTTCGCGTAGCTGTCGATTTGAACGCGGTGCCGCCCGAAGGGATCGAAAGCATTGGAGTGTTCGACAAAGCTGTGGAACGAGGAAACCGCGTCGACTACGGGGCTCTCGGCGTTGGCGGATTGAAGATGAAGATCCACAAGGCCTCGATCGCAGCACTGTTTGAATCCAACCACCGATTCTTGGACTGCCAAGAGATGCTTTCCATCGGCACAGATATTCTCGCTCAGCAGAACAGAGGCGGTTAATCGAACGGCCATTGGCTCGCATATCAAGAACAGTTGGTAGAATACTGGCGCTGAGTTCGGAGTTCTTGTCTTTTGATTGCGCCCTTTTTCTCTGATTGCACCCTTTTTTCTGATTTAACCGGGGTACCAAGTGTTTCGTCTCGAAGTCATCGATTACATCGATCAATCGAATCAATCGCTCATCGCGCGCGTACCGGAGTCGGGCACGGCCGCGATCCAATACGGTGCTCAATTGATCGTTCAGCAAAACCAGGAAGCGATCTTCTTTCGCGATGGTCGCGCCATGGATTCTTTTGGTCCCGGTCGCTACACCTTGACCACCGCGAACATACCGATCCTGGGGAAACTCCTCACAATCCCTTTTGAAAAGAGTCCGTTTCAAGCGTGCGTGTACTTTGTCGGAAAGCAAACGTTCATCGATCAGCGCTGGGGAACACGGACTCCTATCACGATCAAAGACCCCCAGTTTGGCATTGTAAGACTGAAGGGCTATGGCAAATTCGCCTACCGCGTCGTCGATGGCTCGTTGTTGCTCAACTCCATCGTCGGCACCCAAGGGAAGTTTACCACCGACGAGATCCTGAACTACCTTCGAGATGTCATCATCGCTGGTCTCACGGATCTGTTAGCAAGCTCCGGAATTGGACTGTTGGATATGCCATCCCGTATGGACGATCTGAGCGCCGCGGCTCGGGTGAAGCTGGGAGACCAGTTCTCCAAGTATGGGCTGGAATTGACGGAGTTCTTTATCAGCAGCATCTCGGCCCCCGAAGAAGTGCAAAAGGCGATCGATGCGAGGGCGAGCATGGCGGTCCTCGGCGATCTGCGCGCGTACGCCACCTATAGCGCAGCCAATGCCATGCAAACCGCCGGAGCGGCTGGAATGCAAGGCCCAATGGGGTTTGGGCTGGGGATGATGCTCCCGAATTTCATGCAACCGCAAAATGCGGTAGCAGGGGTTCCAGGCGCAGCACCGATTACCGGCCCCGCCCAATTGGACTTCAGCAACGCCCGGGTCCCCAGCGAACAAGACTTGGCAACCTCGATTCGGTCCCTCGGAGAAAAGATGGGATGGACGATTCAGCAAGGCGAAGGTGGATCGTTACAAGTCGCTGTACCTTTGGCTGCATCGCGTCGACAACGGGTGTTTGTAGAGCTGAACCGAAAGGACCAAGATGGCAACGAGATGATCGGAATCTGGTCCCCCTGTGGAGCGATCAACCCGGCAGCAGCCTTGACCATCCTTCGAAATAACGACTCTGTTGTGCATGGTGCTTTCGCAATGAAACGCGTAGACGAGGGTGAAATTCTCGTTCTCAAATCGAATGTATTGTCGAATCTGACCAATGCGAGCGAGCTAGCCAAAATCATCTCGGCTGTCGCTTGGCAAGCGGATGAAGTCGAACAACAACTGTCGGGCAGCTCCGTCGACCACCACTAAGGCGACTTGCAACGGACCGATCGCCACCCCTATTTCGATCCCCAATTCAGTCATTCCATTCGTCGAGGTTTCTATGCGAGCCAAATCCTTTTGCCATCGTGCCATGTTTTTTGGATCGGTGTTAGCCTTCTCGAATTTGGCTGCCATGCTCGAACTTCGTGCGGACGATTGGTACCAATGGAGAGGTCCTAACCGAGACGGAATCGCCGAGGTCAAGGGCTTGGCTTCGAAATGGAGTGAAGATGGCCCCGCTCTCCTTTACCAATCCGAAGGACTGGGTCGCGGCATGTCGAGCCTTGTCATCGGAGACAACAAGCTTTACACGCTCGGTGAATCGGACGGGAAGGTGCAACTGGTTTGTTGTGACGTGGCCAATGGGCGCGTTCTTTGGAAGACACCGTTCGGCGCAGCAAAAGGGGCGCCCAACGGAACCCCAACTCTGGACCTGGAAACCAAACGGGCCTATGCCGTTTCTTTCGACGGTTTGCTCGTTTGTTGCGATGCCAACAGCGGGGAAATCCTTTGGCAACGGAGCTTCCAAAATGACTTCGGTGGCAAGATGGAATCGGTGTGGGGATATAGCGAGTCCCCTCTGATCGATGGCGACCGACTCTTGTGTACACCGGGAGCGGCGGACGCAATGGTTGTCGCGCTGGACAAGAACACAGGAGAAACGATTTGGAAGGGTCCTGCCCCCAAGGGTGACTTGCGAGGCAACGATGGCGCAGGGTATTCATCGATCGTGATCTCAGAAGGGGCCGGGATCAAACAGTACATCCAATTGATTGGCCACGGGGTCGTGAGCTACGACGCTCCATCAGGCGAATTGCTATGGCACTACGATCGCGTTGCCAATCGCACTGCGAATATTCCCACTCCGATCGTCAAGGACAATTATGTCTTCTGCTCGACCGGATACGACGATGGAGGAACGGCTCTACTGCAGATGACCAAACGCGGTAAGAAAGTCGAAATTCGCGAGGTGTATTACAAGACCAACAAGGAACTGCAGAACCATCATGGTGGCATGATTATGATCGGTGAGTTCGTCTACCTGGGACATGGCCACAACAATGGCTTTCCCGCTTGTATCCGCTGGAAGACAGGCGAAAACCTTTGGGGACGGGCCCGCGGTGCAGGTTCTGGTTCGGCTGCCATTGTGGCGGCGGACCGCAAGCTCTTTTTTCGCTACCAGGATGGTACGATGGCGATGATCGACGCGAACCCTCGCAAGTACGAACTGCTGGGATCCTTTAAACTCCCTACCCACGAAGGAGAGAGCTGGCCTCATCCTGTTGTATGGGAAGGGAAATTGTTCATACGCGATCAGCAATTTCTGCAGTGCTTCAATTTGACGAGCAAGTAGTAGAGCGTGCCCCAACACTTGGTTTTTGCTCCGCATGGAATTGTTGCGGAGCATCATTCTTCACCGACCAAACGCTTCGAGCGGTGGCGCTCGAAGGAAAACTGGCAAACTACTGCAACGGCGAAAACCCAACGGGCTTGAGGTAAAGGCTCTTTACACCGTCCCTGACGGTGAGCGGGCCTCCCGCTGCAGCTTCGGACTCTTTCAACGCCTTCTGCCAGTTAGCGTCTTCTCGGAATTTACCAAACGACTCCTTCGCCGCATCGGGGGATGCGTGGGCTAGCAGGTAAACCAACGCATTGCCGGCAGCTGGCAAACTGGAATCGACGGAGGCCGTGGATTTTCCGAGAGGCGAAAGGGCTTTGAGCAGATCGCCACAATTGGTCGTCTCTCCTCTTCGAACCGACCAATAAACAATGTTGGTCATGCCATGCTTTTTGAAAAGCTCGATGGTGTGGTTTTGAAATCGCGCGTTGAGGTTGGGAAGATTGTTCGGTGTGGTGATATAGGTTCTCAGTTCGAAGATCCTATTCCCAACTTTCTCGGTGTTGAGAACAGGGCTATATCCGTTGGTGGTCAAGAAAACACGTTCGATTCCTGAAACAGGCTTCTTGCCGTCCACTTGCGACTTTTCGACCGCTTCTTTCCAGCCTGTATCGTCTTGAAAGGCCGTCCACGCGGTGTCCGAAGAGGACTTGTCTTTGTGACGAACCAACATGAACACTCGCTCGTCTGTCGCTTCCACGGGAGTCCATACCCCGACCAAATCGATTTTATGTTTTTTCATGTAAGGCAGTCCCTCGTACGACATCAGCTTGAGCGTATCGGCCTGCCTGCCTGGTTCGGATGTGTAGGTACGAAGTTCGTAGACGTGGCTATCTTGGGCCATACTGACAACTCCGATCATCAAAGCGATGACCAAGGAACAGAGGGATCGAATCATGGAAAGGACTCCTGGTTTCAAGTCTGTGGTACGATGAAAGGTCGTCGAGGAAGGCTCCGATTATACGCGACAAGACGAAACATGCGAACGATCATCCGACCTACGATCCAGCGAGCTGGATTAGCCGCTTGGACTGACCATGAACGACCCCTCACTGGAACCTTTGTATGCCAAGCCTTTATCAAAACATCCTCGTTCCAACCGATTTCACTTCTATTGCTGAACGAGCGGTAGGGCAAGCATTCTGGTTGGGAGAGAAAAGCCAAGGCCGAGTCGTACTGTTCCATTCCTTGCCCGATATTCGAACCTTAGTCCACGCTGCGACCTTCAACGCTCGCATGGACTTGCTCGAAGGGGAAGGAGAGGTGTTCATTCGCGAAGTGTCTCGCGATTCCGATGCGAAGCTCGACAAGATTATCTTTCATCGTGGCAATACTTCCGCCCAACTAACGCGGGAGACAGCAGTCGGAGATCCTTACGTCGAGATCATTCGAGCCGTGAAGAAGCGATCCCATGATTTGGTCGTGGTCGGAGCCGGTAACACAGCGGATTGGCGGCATCGCATCCTAGGGGGAACCGCATCGCGATTGGTTCGAAAGTGCCCGTGCAGCGTGTGGGTTGTGAAAGCGGATAGCCCGTTTCCTCCCAAGAAAGTGCTGGTGCCGATTGACTATTCCAATGTCAGTCACAAAGCGATGCTCGAGGCGGCCGAGATATGCCGAGCGGCATCCGCCGAGCTTCATCTGCTCCACGTAGTCGATTCGAGCGACGTGGTGGACGACTTGCTCACCAAAATTCCAAAGGGAGGCGAGATGCAGTCCGAAATGGAACGGTTTGCTGCCCAGAAGTTAGTAGCGATCGAGAAGGAGTTCCTGGGAGACCTGCGCGTCGTTCGGCATCTGGAGTGGGGAATTCCTTGGAAGGTTATCTCAAACCGATTGGGCGAGTCGTCATTCGACTTGATCGCAATGGGAACCGTCGGCCGGGGGGGTGTAAGCGGACTGCTGTTAGGGAACACGGCGGAGCGAATCTTAACAATGAGCCCATGCAGCGTGTTGACCGTAAAACCCGACGGATTTCAATCGCCAATAGATTAACTAGATGTTGCACCGAAGCGCAAAATCCCTCCTCCGCGAAGGAGGAGGGGGGATGTAAAAAGGGGTGCTAGTCCTTTTTGCCTCGATTGCCACCTCGACCAGATCCTCGATCCGAGTTGCCACGTTCCGACTTGCCGCGATCGCCCCCGAGTCCTGGGATGTTGCGGACGGGGTTAACATTCCCCCCTCTGGATCCGTTGAGTCCGGGGATGTTGAGGTTATTTCCCCCCGAACCTGGATTGACATTGGGAAGAGATCGAGGAATCCGTGGAGAGGGCTCGGAACCCTCCCGGCGGCTGGGACTTGGCAATGCCGGAACCGCTGGCACTTCGAGCTGCTTTCGTGTGGCATCCCGCTCTCGGGGTGCATTTTGTTGGAGCGGTTGCTGGAGGTTGCGCGTTGCGTTCTCCACTCGGTTCGACGGTACATTGCGATTGGGAGCATTGCGATTTGGTGCGTTGCGAGTTGCGTTCCCAGGAGAGCGTGAATTTTCCGAGCGACCGCTGCGTTGATTTGGGTCAGTGCGGTCATTTCGATCTGAGCGCTCGTTGCGGTCGCTGCGTTCGTTGCCCAGTAGTTGATCGCGAACGGATTTTAGCTGGTCGGAATTGAGAGGCTTCGCATTGGGGCCTTCCCCGAAGACAGGAGCCAATTGACGAATTCGTTGTTCACGATCCGCGTTGGTAGATCGACGCTCGTTTCCATCCCCTCGATTACCACGCGGGACATTGGCGCCTGCATCCGCTTCGACTCTAGCTTCGACTTTGCTTCCTAGTTTCAGGTCACTCGGAATGGCAGTGGGACCTCGGTTAGACCCTTGATCCGGTCGTTGCAGCGACAGCTGCTTCAACTCGATTTTACCATCCGCATTCAATTGCAGATCTGCACCTGCTCCCTTCGAGCCAGGCCCCTCGGAGCTTCGGCGCATCGATCTGTTTCGATCGATATCGTTTGCCGCTTTTTCCAACTCGCGGCGCTTCGAAGCCAAATCACGCCACGGCGAAGCGATCGATTGCGAGGATCGAACCGACGCATTGTTATCCAGTTGGAGCGAGATAGGGGCTTTGAAGCCGCTGCGCGAACCGCTCGCCAGCGCGCTGGCTGTGGCGACTCGCAACAAAGTATCGACAGTGGAGGGTTCTCCTCGGAACTGCTGTTGGGCTCGCAATTGGGCCGATACCGTCGATTGCGATTGCAAACGAGGTGTTGTCGCGATTTCCCGTTCCAACTGAGACAGCTGTCTCAACCAATTCGAGTGCCGACCTTGGTAAGCATAGTAGGAGAGCAGTGGATCGTACCCATGTTGGTAATACGTTACCCACGGATAGATCTGTCTTTGACCTTGGTAGCCAAAGTGGTTTCCGTAGTAGTACTGAGGAACTCCTCGAGCGACAAAAAGGTTGGCCAACCACAATGGATTGATATCGACGACATATCGAGGGCGGTAAAGACCGGCGTAATTCGAACCGAATCGAACCGGCGTGAAGAGCACACCCCGATTGGGCAATCGATAATCCCAGTACCCTCGTCGGCACACATAACCGCTCGGAGTCCAGACATAGCGAGTAGGGACCCAAACCCAGTCGTTTTGACCGACGCTCCAGTAACCAGACTGCCATGAATAGTTGCCCCCGCGGTACTGCCATGAGCCTGGGATCCAAAAATAGTCATCACCCGGGGCTGGGGAGCTGGGGCCATGGTCGATGCTCTCGGGCGGCGGCGGAAGATAGACAATTTCTTCTTGCTCGGTGCTGGTCCAGAAGCCACTGACCCATTGCCATCCACCATCCACTTCAGTCCAGTAACCGGGAACCCATTGGGTATTCGGAGGGACTTGCCGCCAAATGCCGGAGACCCAAATGTAGTCCTCGTCGACGATATCCCATCCCCAGTAACCGGGAATCCAAATGTAATCCTCCCCTTCGGGACGGTATTCAGGCGGTTGTTCGTCGACCAGGGAAGGAGGCTCCTTACCGACAACGATCGGGTCCTCTTGCTCTATGTCAAAGCGTTCTGCATACGCCTCGTGGACAGGTCCTCGGAGAAGCGGCGTGATGCCTTCGATTTCCTCGGGGATGGATTCCACCCCCTCGTTCTCCCCATCGAGCTGACCTGAAGCCTGAACCCCGAGCTTCGCGTCTGCCTGAGGGATTGGCATAGGTTCTGGGGGAGGATCCAGCAAGAGCTGGGCATGGAGCGACCCACTTCCCCCCACCACGCCCACGGCGGTTATGAGGGATGCAAGCCATAGTCGTTTACGTAGCGAATGGGGCTGACGAGATTTCATGATGAGCTCTCAATGATTTTTTGAAATGGAAACGAATTGCGTATCCCTCCTAGCAACGCAATCGGTGTACCACGAACCACTCAACCTGCGCGGGCCGGTAGCCTACGGCTTCCCCAAACACCCAACGCACCCGTAATTTCCAAGGATTTTGCAGAAAAACAGGGCTTCGACACGCCATGGGTTCCCCGTAGATATATCTGAGTGGGGGGCCATGCAAGCGAGCATCCGGCATCTAGGTGCGCTATCAGTCTGATCTGCAATCGACCAAATTGATCGAACGGCAGCAAAAACTCGATTTTCCCTGTCGGGCGAACCGATAGAAACTTTGGAAAAAGTCAAAAGAATCGGATCGTAGGGATTAGTGAATCATGAAGAAATCGATCGCCATCACTTCCGTCATCAGCTTGGCCCTGTGTGCCGTCTGTTTTTCCATCGCTGCTGGGGATCCGCCCGTCCTTCAGAATCGCCGGGAGGTTCCGCTTCCAAGTCTGATGCTGGCGAAACTGGGAAGCACGCAACAGATGCTGACAGGTCTCGTTTCGAACGACTTTGGGGCTATCCAGCGTGCCGCGGAGAATCTTCAACAGATCTGTAAGGCGACTGAATGGGAGCCCAATGCCGACCCCGTTTACGTCGCTTACAAAGAGGAGCTCGGTCGGCAAGCGAGCAAACTGGCGGAGCTTGCCCAGCAGCACAACTTGGAGGGAGCCGCATTCGTGTACACCCAGGCGATCGGGGCCTGCGTGAGTTGCCACACCCATTGCCGCGATGTCTTGAAGATCGCGGAGCTTCCGAACCCGGCCAACGGCGTGATCTCGATTCCCGTCAGCGATGACCCGCGGCTTCACAGCATGCCAATCCTCGGCCGATAATCAAGATGGTTTGGCTCTGAGGGACTACTACGTGAGGATCTCACTCGCAACCCGCCCCGCGACGTCGGTGAGTCGGAAGTCTCTGCCAGCGTAGTTATAGGTGAGCGTTTCGTGATCGAGCCCCATCAACGCTAGAAGCGTGGCGTGAAGATCATTGGTGTGCATACGACCGTCCACTGCAACTCGCCCGTATTCGTCGGTCGCCCCGTAGGAGAAGCCTGGTTTGACCCCAGCACCCGCGAGCCACATAGGGTAACCCGTGATGTTGTGATCGCGGCCATCCGGGCCTTGAGCCTGTGGCAGACGCCCAAACTCACTACCGAACAAAACCAATGTGTCGTCCAACATTCCTCGCTGTTCTAAATCGGAAAGCAATGCTGCAATCGGTTGATCAACGGATTTAGTTCGAGTGAGCAGACCTTGATTCAAGTTGTTGTGGTGATCCCATCCGGGGTCGCAAACTTCCACAAACCGGACCCCCGCTTCACTAAGTTTGCGAGCCATCAGGCACTGCCTAGCAAAACTTCCTGCAGGGCCGTCCTGGATGCCATACGCGTCTAAAGTCTCTTGAGATTCCGAAGCGAAGTCGAGAATCTCTGGTACTTTGCTCTGCATCTTAAACGCCAACTCAAACGACTGAATGATTCCTTCCAAATCTTCAGGAGCTCCGGTATTACCTTTTAGGTTCTCATTTAAGCTTTGAATGAAATCGAGTTGCTTCCGCTGTAGTCTCGCGTCTCTCGACGGCTTGATATTCGTTAGCTCACCCCGATCGCTCAGTTTCGTTCCTTGAAAGTGTGCTGGTAGGAATGCACTGCCATAGTTGATCGCTCCTCCAAAATTGGGAGGTGGATTGATGGTGATGTATCCCGGCAAGTCCTGATTCTCCGAGCCCAAGCCATACAGAAGCCACGAACCCATGGATGGTCGTGTCAGGGAGGCAATCGCAGTTCCCGTATGCAACTGAATGACGGCTTGGGGATGCGCTGGCGTATCGGTGTGCATCCCACGGATGAAACATAATTTGTCGACATGCTTCGCGCAGTTGGGAAAAAGTTCAGAGACCCAAGTTCCCGTTTCTCCATACTGTTGGAACTTGAATTTCGAGGCGACCAAGGTTCCGCCACCTGGGCCCGGCTTTCCATGATCGGCTGCCAACTGCGGCTTGTACTCCCAAGTATCAAGCTGTGAGAATGCTCCCTCCAAAAAGAGGAAGATGATCCTTTTTGCTTTGGGTTGGAAGTGGGGCTCTTTTGGGGCAAGGGGGTGTAGCATCTTCTCCTGAGATTGCCCTTGGCTCCCCAGCAAACCTGCCAATGCCACCGATCCAAATCCTGCTGCGGTTGTGCGAAGAATCTCGCGGCGTGAAAAAAACGGATTCATAAATTTACCTTCTTAATAATCGTAGGTTGATTGGTCTTACAAATGTGTTGTTGCGTAGATGGAACGAACAGTTTGTGTTCGGTACTCGGATAGGTCCTTAGCGAACAAAGCGGAATTCGGCCGATGCGAAGAGGGATTGGACCAATGCTGCCATTGCGGCTTCTCGGCTCGACGCGGGTTCGATATGGGTCGTATCGACCATCGGCTCTGCATCTTCGCCGCGGCCGTCTTCAGGCGCCGCGACATTCTGCGAGGAATTTGATTCACTACTGACCAGTTTCACACCCTGGGACGATTCCGTCGTCTGGGCGGATGATGGTGAGCCCTTCGACTCTTCCAAAATCAACTCAAACTGATTTTCATAAGACTGAATAAAGGAAACAGCATCGATCATTTCTTGATCGGTCGGATTGCGTTGAAACGCCTCTCGGTAAATAGACGTAATCGATTGCGCAACTGGATCGCTTGACCCGGCAAGAATTCTTTTCGACTTAGCCAGAGCTGCTTTTTGCAGGAGCGGGTCGTTGAGAAGAAAAAGGGCTTGGGGGGGAACGGTTGTGTTGGATCTTTTCCCAGTTACCATCCCCTGCTCTGCGAAGTCGAACACTTGCAACGCATCATGGAGAATCCCGCGCACCATCGGCAAGTATACGCTTCGATGGACGCTCGAACTCGATACAGCAAGCAGCTTGCGAGATTCGGGGCCATTGTTGCGAATCTCGATCACGGGCAATTTCTTTGACTCATCCAAGGCGACACTGCCACGTTGAAGCTCCCCTGAAATTGCGAGGATGCTATCACGAATTTCTTCTGCGTCGAGTCGTCGAGGTGCATGTCGCCACAGCCATTTGTTAGAAGGGTCCTTTGCAATGGCAGTCTCACTCGAGCTTGCAGACAGTTGATATGTCCGTGACAGAACGATTTCGCGGATAAGTTTCTTCTGAGACCAACCGTTACGAATGAACTGTTGAGCGAGATAGTCAAGTAATTCAGGGTGGCTTGGCACATCGCCCATGACACCAAAGTTGTCGACTGTACGAACCAGCCCCTCAGCAAACAACCGTTGCCAGATGCGGTTTACTGCCACGCGAGTCGTAAGGGGATTGGAGGGATGCGTTAGCCATTTCGCGAGCTCGTAACGACCACTGCGTCCTTCCTCCATAGAGGGTGTTGGTATGTGATCGAGTACGGTCAGGAAACCGCGCGGGACCGTAGGGCCGAGCTTTTCTGCCTCGCCTCGTATGCGGATCTCTGTATCACCCGTCTTCTCCGCATCTCGAACTCCGATTGCAACGAGACCTCTTGCTGCGGGGTCGGTAAGGGCGACCAATTCTGCCTGCTTTCGCTGCATCGCTTGACGCGCTTGCTGTAGCTTCTTCGTGTGATCTGCGGTTCGGTCTTCTTGTTTCACGCTATCGCGAATCTGGACAAACTTGGCTCTTGCTGCCTCAAATTCCTTCCGCCTCTCTTCAATCTCTAGTCGAACCTCTTCCGATGGCTGCTGATCGGATTCGTCTGATAACTGGATCAGTCTGTTGGGGACATAGTATGCTAATCCGCTACCTCCCATCTGGTTTCGGAGCGCGTCGCAAAGCTCCGTACTGGTGAAGATACCCGCTAACGCGTAGTAATCTCTTGTCGAAATGGGATCGAACTTATGATCATGGCATCTCGCACAGCTAACGGTTAACCCAAGTACCGCTTTCGATACGGTATCTATCTGCTCATCGACGTTGTCCATGTCATATCGGACTTTGAACCGCTGGTTCACATCCTTCACTCCGAGGGCAAGGAAGCCCGTAGCGATCAGTTGTTCTCGCTTTTGACTCGGCGAATTGGCTGGCAATAGATCACCCGCAATCTGTTCCTGCAAGAATTGATTGAAGGGTTTGTCCTCGTTAAAGGACTCGATAACGTAGTCGCGATATCGCCAAGCATGTGGATAGGGTAGATTTCGGGCAGATCCCGTCGACTCACCATATCGAGCCACATCGAGCCAGTGCCTTCCCCATCTTTCGCCAAAGGAGATTGAGCCTAGTAGACGATCCACTACTTTTTCCGTAGCTCTGTCCGACTCATCCAGCAGATAGTCCAGCAACTCCTGTTCGGTGGGAGGAAGCCCTGTTAAATCAAATGTCAGTCGCCTAAGAAGCGAGCTTTTTGCCGCGTCTGCGACAGGAGTCAAACTCTCCTCCTGCAGCCGACTCGCTACAAATCTATCAATGTCGCTGCGAGCCCATGTAGCCCAAAAACTACCGGGAGCAACTTCTGGAGCTGCCGGATTTTTCAAAGGTTGCCACGCCCAGTGACTTTCCTTTCGTTCGACATGGGGGACAACTCCTGGCTCGAGTGTTTGATCGATGTCCGTTGGAATCACCAAGGGAGGCCATGCCGCTCCGCGATCAATCCAACTCTTTAAATCATGGATTTGCTGCTCGCTAAGCCGATGGTCCGGGGGCATCGCTTTGCTGTCGTCTGCATGAGTCACCCGTTGAATCAAGATGCTTTCCGCCGAGTTGCCAGCAACCACAGCGGAACCATTTCTCCCTTTGCTCGTAATCGATTTAAAATCATCGACTCGCAGTCCCCCCGCTTCCTTGTGATGTTCGGAGTGGCAGATGTAGCAATTCTCGACGAGTATCGGACGAACTTTCCTTTCGAAGAATTCGACTTCTTTGTCATTGGCTTGCGGAAGACCGGCCGCCTCTTCGGCGGAGAGTGTACCGCCTGCAATACAAGCGACCGCCATCCAGGCGAGGCGGTTGTAATGATTGATCCGTTTCATGGGAGAGTCCTGCATTGGGGCTTTGAATCTGCTATCTGGAAATCGTGATGGTCACTTGAGTATTTGGGGCAGTTACCTTGAGACCCGATGAGGCGAACTGCATGTACTTTTTGGGTATCACTTTGAGAGCGGCCGCTTTATGTCGGCTATCGTCATCGGACACCACGATGCGTGCCTCGTACTCGCCTGCTGAGGTACCTTTAACAATCGACCCATCACGAAGTGATTCGACTCGAAACGAGCCATCAGCCTTGATTTCTCCGTAGGCTACTTCTGCCGGCCGGTCTTTTGACCGAATTTCGAGGGTATCTCCGGAGAAGTGAAAATCGATTTCTGGTTCGATCACAACAACACCCTCAAGAGGTACATCGGACTTGCTTCCGCATCCCAGAACGCAGACAGACAGAATCCCCACGGTTGCGACTGGCATAAGCGATCGCCATGAAATTGGATGGGTTACCATAATCGCACCTCTTTCTATTGCTGAATGGACACAACATTTCCATCGTTCCGAGCGACGAAGCGAGAAAGCACTTCTAGGTCGGTGTTGATGGCAAGGGAATGGACACTGCCGTCGCCGAACACGAATTGGCAAAGTCCGGAATGCGCGCTGCCGAAGCTAGAGTTGGCAAGAGTCGGGGTTTGCGCATTGGGTGGTAACAGCGGCCGATCCTCGCGAGTCGTCCCGTTGACGTAGGTACCCATCATCCTGCGGTGCGTATTTCGAACTGCACTGAATGCGCTCCGATCTTCGTTGCGACCTCGAAGAGACTTCGGGCGTATATGCTTTTCACCAAAGAGGGTGGTATTGCTGGTGCCATCCGTTAAGGAGCCGAATCGCACCTGCGCTTTCCATTTTGCAAGGTATGGTTTTCCTGAACTATCCGTAGTGATACTTTCCGGAATCGCAGGGATAATTGCACCCACGGAATTCGTATAGAGAGCGGCAGTACCGAAACTCGCCGCATAGTCGGTCAAAGCACCACCTGGTGTTGCGAAGTCACCGACACTGAGAACTGCGGGCGGGCGGGAAGGGCAGAGGTAGAATGGTAGCTGTGTTTGGTAAGCTGCGGCGGGCCAATCAGCCACCCTATAGTGTGTATCGATCAGGTTGAATTGGTTTCCAGCTTCAACATACGGCAGAATCAAGGCATTCCAAGTCGCCCAGCTGTTCAATGAATCGGAATTGTCCCCAATGAATGCGGGTGGTAGGAATTTGAAAGCGCTTTCAAAGTTATGTGTTGCTAGACCGATCTGTTTCAAGTTGTTCGAGCATTGCATTCGCCTCGCCGCCTCGCGTGCAGCTTGCACCGCAGGGAGAAGTAAGCCTACGAGAATCCCGATGATCGCAATGACGACAAGCAGCTCCACTAAGGTGAATGCTCTTTTTGTTGACTTCCATGTTCGGTTTGTTCGTTTCATGTTCTTAGTCCTAATAGTTTCGTTTAATGTCTAGGGATGAATTGATTTCGTAGAGTTGTGGGAAATGTGAATCTGGGGCGGCATTTCAATTGGCTCAACAGCTCAAGACATACTCACACCGATTGATGACAGGTCCGCGAGGACAAAACCGGCTAAACGGAGTAGCGAGCAATACAGCAGACTCGTCGGACTGATTTTCGTGACGAGCGGTAGCACCCCTCAGGTGCATTTGAAGTTGTTTCAAGGGATTTCGTTGTAGTGCCCCGCTCGCTTCATTTGAATCTTTGATGTCCCGGTTACGGCATTCCGATTCGAGGGGTACTTGGCCTGACTTGTTTTTCGATTGGAGGAGTCGAAGAAGATTTGGAAGTTTCATCTTGGTGCTTTGTGCCTCACACGCTCGAAGTGATCCAGCATTGATTTTGCGAGTCGCTTGAGACGAACCGGAGGGGATCGCATCCATTTGGACTCACTCTGAGTCAATGGGTACGCAAGGGGTGTTCCAATCGGAACCACTCCAAAGAAATTTCACCGATGACAAGGCGTTTCGCCTTGCAAATTCAAGTGGCTATGAGATTGAGAATTTTTTCATCGCAGCGAAGTGCGCGATACTAACAAAAGATTTATCGCGGTGATGTCATTCGCTTTTGCTGGTGCCTTAGCATCCTTGATAGGTACCCATCGCTGGTCCTAGCCCATGACCTGGAGCCAGCGGTGAACTAGCTTCCATCTGCATTCCATCCCAGCTTGTTCTTGCGATGGCCCCGCTTGGATTCGAGAGGCTCGACCGCGACCTATGGTTGGTGCCACGATCCGGTCTAGACAAACTAGTCCCGTGCTCAAAACACTTCGATCCAATAACACTTGGTAGGAAGGGACCTGGCCCCCTCTCGTCGTGGAGGTCTATTGCTCTGCGGGGAAGGGAATTGCCGTTTGCGAGTTGGGTTGGTTCGAATTCTGCTCGGAGTAGGATCGCGAGACGCTGAATGCGAGCAGTGGAACAAGTCCGCTTACAAGGAAGACGACGAGTATTGGAACAGCAAGCTTATGGATGAGTTCCGACGAAGGATTGCTGGAAAGTAACGACGCGGGCAGGATCCAATCGCCGTCCTCATCGTGCGGAGTAAGTTTCGAGACGTCCATAACCAATACCTCGAATTCACTTAAGGATGTTGTTATCAGATATTTGGAGAATACCAATCCTCTTCTCACTCGCAATGCCCAGAAAGAAACTAGAGCAGGACACGGCGCGTCCGTGATATTTCACCGTGCCTGATCACAGCACCACGTGAGATCAAGGCCGAGTGGATGATTCCTGAAAGAAGATTCGTCGATAACTAGGGACTAGACACCATAGTTCACTTAAACGAGACAATTGGCACGTGATGTGCGATCTGGCAGTCGTGTCTTCGTTTGTATCCATCGCTGACGAAGAAGCTCTTTGGAGGAGTTATTGGACCTGGGAATCGAAGACTTTTTTGCTTGGGTAATCCCATCGTTTATACCGATAGCCCCCATTGCCTCAATTTCCATCGAATGAATCAACTAGTGAACTCATGACTGATAGCTTACTACAACGAAGCGTAACAACAGCCGTTGCGAGAAACCTTGCGACGACGACCAAGACATCACCGAAGATGATGTCGATCACCCCCCGATACTTGCTCAAGCTCGTACCTTGGGTCCAGGTCGATGGTGGAACCTATCGGGTGAATCGAACAAAAGTCGAACTGGCGAAAGCCGATCGGATTGCCGTTGACATCGTGAATGGGGCTGCGTCGTTTCCACCCAATGCGCTCAGACGTGTCCCCCTCTTCTCCAAGCTTCCCGATGCCATTCTCGATCGTATGGTCAGTTACTTCCGGACGGAGAGCGTGGCCATTGGTAACAAGCTGCTTGTCGAAGGTGAGGACAGGAGCAAGTTCTTCATCATCGCACAGGGGCAAGTCGAAGTTCTTAGCAAAGGGGTGCATGGAAGCGATCTTCGCATTGCTCTTCTGACCGAAGGCGAGTTCTTTGGCGAAGCGGATTTGACGGCAGAAAAGCCTTCCGATGCAACCATACGCACCATTACCCCTTGCGTGCTGCTTACTCTGTCGCGGAAGGACCTTGAGTCACTGCTAGGTGAGAATCCAAACCTAGTCGCCGAGTTTCAGAAAGCGATTGATGAGCATCAAGAGCTTCGTTCGAGCGTCAATCGATATGGGGAGCGTAATATCGACTTGGTATCGGGCTTTGCGGAGAATGTGGAGATTCCAGAAACCTTTGTCGACTATTCACCAACTCCACGCGAATACTCTTTATCCGCCGTACAGACCGTGGTGCGAGTTCACACGAGGGTTTCGGATCTCTACAACGGTCCCTTCAATCAGCTGGAAGAGCAGATGCGGTTGACGATTGAGGGCATCAAGGAACGGCAGGAATGGGAACTGATCAACAGCAAAAAGTTTGGATTGCTTCACTCTGTCGACCCAGCGATGAGGATCAGTCCTCGCTATGGAGCACCTACTCCGGATGACTTTGACGAATTGTTAGCGCTCGTTTGGAAGAAGCCAGCTTTCTTTGTCGCGCACCCCAAAGCGATCGCAGCCTTTCTACGTGAATGCACATGGCGCGGCGTTCCTCCCGTCACGGTAAGCGTATTTGGCTTTCCTATGATTTCTTGGAGAGGGATCCCGATCGTTCCTTGCGACAAACTGGAGGTCACGAATCGATACCACTCGAGGCAATCCTCCGGAACCACCAATATTCTGCTGGTGAGAGTTGGAGAGGAGGATCAAGGCGTCGTGGGATTGCATCAAGCTGGCATCGAGGGTGAGATAGCGCCTAGCCTTTCGGCAAGGTTAATGGGACTGGATAGTCTAGGGGTAAGTTCCTACTTGCTGACGCTCTACTTCTCCGCTGCGGTTCTTACTGACGATGCGGTTGGAGTACTGGAGAATGTGGAGGTTGGTTACTACCACGACTACTTGCAACGCATCCCCAAATCCTTTGACCATGGATCGGGGATCTGATGAACGAATCCAATTATTCAGCCCGATCTACAGAGAGAAATACTTCGATCGATGCCACCGAGACCAATGAGATCTCGTCTCGATTATTGAATCAAATCTTTGGCACGGAACAGTTATCGCGTATCCCAGGCTCGCTAACTCCCGCAGATATTCTCTATGCAGAAGAACTTACGGCCGTTGCACCGACGGAGCCCGCAGTATTGCCAGAGCCCGTTCGACGGGCGATAGAACGTGTCGATAGCAAGCGATTTCCGCAGGACATTACCGATGCGGATATCCAGCGAACAGTTCGTTCTCTTCAAAGTGAATCGGAGGCAGCACTCCATCGAAAGGTGAATTTTCGAGAGCAGGAGCAAGCGGATAGTTCGCTCAATGCGCCGAAACTTCAAAGAGATGCGATCCGGAAAAACAAATCAAAACTTGGGGCGGCCCGAACGCTGGATGTACGTTCTGTTCGCTCAGACTTTCCTGCACTACACCAGGATATCAATGGTCACTCGTTGGTTTGGTTTGACAATGGCGCGACAACGCATAAGCCAATCGAAGTGATCGAGACATTGAGTCGCTTCTATGCGTGCGACTATTCCAACATTCACAGAGCAGCCCACACGCTTGCAGCCCGAGCCACGGACCACTACGAGCTGGCTCGAGAAACAGTCAGGGAATTTGTCCATGCACAATCGACGAACGACATCGTTTTTGTTCGCGGGACAACGGAGGGAATCAACTTTATCGCTCAGACCTGCAAGTCGTTTTTGAAGGAAGGGGATGAAGTGCTGCTTACGGAGATGGAGCATCACGCCAATATTGTTCCATGGCAACTGCTTGCCGATGAATTGAGACTTCGTATTCGCGTCATCCCATTCAACGATGACGGAGACATCATGATGGACGAGTACCGAAGGTTGTTAACGCATAAAACCAAAATTGTGAGCGTTACGCACGCATCCAATACGCTAGGAACCATTTTGCCGGTGGAAGAAATGGCTTCCATGGCGCACCGAAAAGGGGCCCGATTCGTCATTGATGGAGCGCAATCAGTTGCCCATTTGCCAATCGATGTTCAAAGCCTGGGTTGCGATTTTTTTGTATTCTCTGGACATAAAGTTTTTGCACCGACGGGCATCGGGGTGGTTTACATCCATCCCGACCTTCAGGAGTTGTTACCGCCATGGCAAGGGGGTGGCAACATGATCCACCGAGTCTCATTCGATGGAACAACATTTTCAGATCCCCCAGCAAAATTCGAGGCGGGGACTCCCAGTATTGGAGATGCCGTTGGTTTAGGGGCCGCTTTGCGCTACCTCATGCAATTCGACTCCGCATCCTTGCTTCAGCATGAGCATTCCCTATTGGAACATGCTTCGACCTCACTTCAATCCATCCCTGGAGTGACGACTCTCGGGCGCAGCCGCAACAAGGTTGGATTGGTCTCTTTCGTGTTAGATCGTTACACGACCGATCAAGTAGGCAAGGAGTTAGATCGGCAAGGAATCGCCGTTCGAACTGGCCATCACTGCGCACAGCCCTCACTGAGACATTTCGGCCTCGAATCGACCGTGCGACCATCTTTCGCCTTGTACAACACCCACGAAGAGATTGATCGAATGATCGAAGTCATTCATCGACTCGCGCGGAAAGCATAGTTTGGAACACTTCGAGAGATCAACTTTAAACCAATGCAAGGAGGGCGGAATGCCTCACGACAAGACTTACTCCAGTATTGCTGGTGCCGTTGGGAATACACCAATGGTTCGGATTCAGAACTTGATTCCAGCCGATCAGGCCGTCGTCTACGCGAAGTGTGAGTTCTTTAATCCCATGAGTAGCGTGAAGGACAGGATTGCGAGATCTATGTTGGACGCGGCGGTAGCCTCCGGTCGACTCACCCCGCAAACGCACATCATCGAGCCAACGAGTGGTAATACTGGCATCGCATTTGCTTTTCTTGCGGCAGCCCAGGGGTACCGTCTTACATTAACGATGCCCGAATCAATGTCCATTGAAAGAAGAGCGTTGCTCCGAGCTTTTGGGGCGAACCTGATCCTTACTCCCTCTGCGGAAGGAATGCGAGGTGCCATCACCCGAGCCGAGGAGCTTTTATTGAACGACCCGCACGCCTGGATGCCCCAACAATTTGAGAATCCAGCAAATCCTCAAGCTCATGAGCAAACGACGGGGCCAGAGATTTGGGAAGATACGAAAGGGGAAATCGATGCGATCGTCGCGGGAGTTGGAACGGGTGGGACAATTACGGGGGTGGCCCGATACATCAAGAGACTCAATCCAAATTTCAGAGCGATCGCTGTTGAGCCCTCTTCGTCTCCTGTTCTGAGCGGAGGCAAGGCTGGAAAGCACCGCATTCAGGGGATTGGCGCTGGGTTCATCCCGAAAAATCTGGATCGATCCGTCGTAGATGAAGTGATCAGGGTTGATGACGAGGCAGCATTTGCTTGGGGGCAACGACTCGCACGCGAAGAAGGTATCCTCGCAGGGATTAGTAGCGGTGCGAATATGTGTGCTGCAGCTCAAGTCGCGTCGAGACCAGAGTTTCGCGGAAAGAGGATTGTCACCATCATGTGTTCTCTTGGTGAACGTTACCTTTCCACTCCACTTTTTGCTCCCTTCACCAGCTAACCACAATCGTTTCGTCCTAAACGCCCTATCCTTCAACTTTCTCTGGCCGGCGGGTTGGGGCGGTAGCCTTTCTGAGGGTGACTTGGTTTAGAATGGGGGACGAAATGTCCTAAAGCCAGCGACTCTCTGGCTTACCTTGTCTCTCATGGATCACGCTCGAAGGCACGAATATGGTTGATGCCGTGCACACATCGGCGACGCCGATGATCGAACTGCGTCGCTTGCACCGTTTTTTCGGTGCGACGAAGGCAGTTCAAGACGTCTCGTTCGAAGTCTACCGCGGACAAGTATTCGGATACATTGGTCCCAACGGCGCTGGGAAAACAACCAGCATGAGGATCTTGTCCACGCTCGAACTCCCAAGCTATGGAGATGCCTTCATCGACGGATTTTCGGCCGTGAGCGACCCGGACTTGGTACGCCGACGCCTCGGGTTTATGCCGGACGGCTTCTCTGTTTATCCCAACATGAACTGCGTCGAGTATCTCGACTTCTTCGCCCGTTCTTACGGTTTGATAGGAAAGGACCGGATCTCGGCTATCAAGCGGACACTCGGCTTCACGGGCCTAGACAAAATTGCCTCCAAGCCGATCACGGGTCTGTCCAAAGGGATGAGACAGCGACTCTGTCTAGGACGCGCCATGATCCATCAGCCCACCGTCCTGATTCTCGATGAACCTGCCAATGGACTGGATCCCCGCGCTCGCATTGAACTTCGACAGATGATCCAACAGTTGGCGTCCGAAGGAACGACCGTTCTCGTTTCGTCGCACATCCTCACCGAACTGGCCGAGATGTGCGACCAAGTCGGGATTATTGAACGGGGCAAACTGCTGGCGGTGGGAAGTGTGGAGGAAATTCGACGGACCATGCGCGGTCACTTGCGAGTTCGCATCGTGCCACTGAGCCGACAGGAAGAAATCGCTGCTTGGCTCACCCAGCGCGAAGGAGTCGGGGAACTGGCACCCTCGGGGAGTTTGATCACCTTTTCGTTGCAAGGAGGCGAGGTCGAGCAATCCCAATTGCTCACCGATTTGATCCAAGCCGGATTTCCCCTTCTCGAATTTGCCGCGCACACCGAATCGCTTGAAGATGTGTTCATGAAAATTACGACAGGAGCGGTTCAATGAGTTCGATCGATGCCAATCCGAACGAATCGATAGCCCACTCTGGCGCCCGGGCCGTCGACCCCCACAAACAAATCATCGAACAATTGCTGGATGGCCAAAGCCGTTGGGATAAGCGCCTGATCGAGTGGAGCAATTGGCTCAACCCCATTTTGGTCAAGGAGACGCGTCAAGCTCTGAAGAGCAAGCAGTTTACTTGGACCTTCGGGTTGCTAATCATCGTCGTCCTCGCATGGTCTCTGTTGGGGTTGCTCAGTTCCATTCCCAATATTTACTACGCTTCCGATGGGCGCGGTTTGCTGAGCGGCTATCTACTCATCCTTGTCGTACCCGCTTGGTTGATCATTCCGCAGGCTTCCTTTCGATCAATGGCCTCGGAGCTGGATGACGGGACGTTTGAGACGTTGTCGTTGTCGATGCTCCGACCGCGCCATATTATTCTTGGCAAGCTGAACGTCGCGGCCTTGCAGTTGATCATTTATCTCTCGGTGATCGCCCCTTGCATCGCACTCACCTACCTGCTGCGAGGGGTCACGCTCGAAACCATTCTCTTCGAGCTGCTCGTTGTGGTGATGACGACCTTGGGATTGGCCATGATCGCGATCGCGTTCGCTTCCTTTTCGAGGAGCCGAGCGCTACAGATTGTCTTCTCGCTGGTGTTGATTCTTTTGCAACTGATCCTGACCTTTATCCTCTGTTCGTTGCTTATTGCGGTGGCGTGGCAAGGGGTTGGGTTCGGTGGATTTGATCAAGGCCAGGCGAGCTGGATCGCCCTCGGAGCGGCCGCATTGTTTCTAGGACTCTACATGTGGGTACTGTTCGCCTGCTCGTCCGCATTGATCGGTGTTTCCAGTGCCAACACATCGACCCCGATCCGCGTTTCCTTGATGGTGACTGGCTGGGGGATTGCGATGGTCGGTGTTGCCATGGCGATCCTCGTCTCTCCCGAAGCGACAAGCTTTTTTATGATCCTACTGGGAATCCATTGGGGAATTGCGGGTTCGTTCATTGTGGGCGAACGAGGGTTCATTTCGACGCGAGCCAAGAGAACGCTTCCGTCAGGGATCCTTTCTAAGCTTTTTTTCAGTTGGTTGATTCCGGGTCCCGGTACTGGCTATGTGTTTGTCGTGTTGAGCTCTCTGGGAGCATCAATCGCGTTGGTCATGAGCCAGATATTGGCCTCAGAGCGGTACTGGGATTATTGGTTTGCACTCATTTGGTATGCGATTGCCACCAATCTATATTTGGCCTTTTATCTGGGACTAGGGCGACTTGGTTCGTGGATGATCTTTCGGCGTTCTCGAAGTGGTCGAATGTTCGGGACCGCCGTGCTGATTGCCGTGCTCAACGTGATCGCCATTCTCGCAACCTGCACCCTCAGCCTGATGAGTAGCAATTACATGCGAATGGATTACGAATGGTTTTGCTTTGTGAATCCTTGGTGGACTCTCAGCGAGATCGTCCCGTTTATCTCACGCACCACCAACAATACCGAGGAGTTCGCCGTCTTTTGCTTAGGAGTCGTCACTCTGCCAATTTTCATGCTCAACCTTTTCCTATCCGCAAAAGACATCGTGATCCAACGGATCGAAACTCCTGAGAGAGTTGCTTCGGAACACGACAAAAAGAATCGTCGCGCGGTCGATCAAGAACCCGAACAGGAGATCGACCCCTTGGCATGAGAACCCAATGGACTCGAATCTACAGCTCTTCGTGAAGGTTCATCTGATGCTGGGCTTGGTTCAATCGCGAGTAGGTTCCTCCGAGTGCGAGCAACTCCTCATGCGAACCGATCTCTGTGATCCGCCCTTTCTCCAATACGACGATGCGATTCGCTTTCCGAAGCGTGCTGATCCGGTGCGCGATGGCGATCGTCGTTCTTCCTTGGACCAGCACATCGAGGGCCTCTTGAATCTGTCTTTCGGTCTCGGTGTCCACCGCTGAAGTCGCTTCGTCCAAGATGAGGATGCGAGGGTCGGTGAGCAACGCTCGGGCGATCGATATCCGCTGCCTCTCTCCTCCCGACAAGGATTGACCCCGTTCTCCCACCAGTGAATCGTAACCATCCGCGAGCCGAAGGATGAAGTCGTGGGCTTTGGCGGCACGGGCGGCGGCAACGATATCTTCTCGCGTTGCGCCAGGCTTTCCATAGGCGATGTTGTCTGCGATGGAACCAAAGAAGAGAAAGGGCTCTTGCAGCACGATGCCGATGTTGCTTCGGTATTCATTGATAGGGTAGGAGCGAATGTCATTGCCATCGACGAGGATCGCGCCACCGGAGACATCATAGAAGCGGCAGACCAGATTGACCAACGTGCTCTTTCCAGCACCACTCGGGCCTACGAGACCGATCATCTCACCGGGTTGGACCGATAGAGTCACATTGTGAATGACTTGCCTAGTTCCATAACGGAACGTGATGTCCCGGATTTCGACTTGCCCCGCTACGCGTCCTGGATGGATGGGCTTTTCGGGCTCAGAAACGCTGGGGACGCGGTCCAAGATCTCAAAAATGCGATGCGTGGCAGCGGCCGTTCGCTGCGCGTTGGCAAGCAGTCGGCTCATATCGTCCAAGCGAATGTAAAGCCGACCGATGCAAGCGATGAACGCGGCGACCACCCCATAAGTAATCGTGCCGTGGAAGACTTGATAAGCACCGAATCCCCATACGACCAACAATCCGATGTCCGTGAGCAGCGTGATCACCGGAGAGAAGGCGGCCCACACGCGATTCACGCGATGATTCGCACCGAGCACGTGGTCATTGCTGTCGGAAAAGCGTTTGACTTCACGCTTTTCCTGCGCAAATGCCTTCACCACCCGGATACCTGGAATGGTATCGGCCAGGACGTTGACCATCTCTGCCCAAGCAGCGCTACCGCGTGCGAACCCTGCCCGCATCTTGCTCTGAACGCTGGCGACCATCCAAGCGATGAACGGAAACGGGAGAAGACCGACCAAGGCGAGTGTTGGATGGATCCAGAACAACGCAACACCCGTCATCAAGATCATGAGGATATCGGTTGCGAAATCGAGAAGATGAATCGATAGGAAATCACAGATTCGCTGCGTGTCATTGCTGATACGAGAAATCAAATCACCTGTTCGTTTACCGCCGAAAAACTCGAGCGACAGCTTCTGCAAATGTCCATACGTCGCATTCCGCAGGTCCGCAGCGATCTGCTCGCTCGCCTTGGCCAGGACATACGTCTTGCACCAACTGAGGAGCCAGCTCAAGATTGCGGCGCCGTACATCCCTAGCAAGAGCCAGGGAACCAATCCAAACTCCGCTTCCGGCAGCGTGTTGAGATCGATCTTCGAAGCGGGATTGTCCATGACTTCTTGAACCAGATCGTGCCGCTTTTGCGCGGGGTACAACACACGATCGACCAACGGGACCGTTAGAAGGGGCGGTAGCAATCCGACGCTGGTGCTCAATAGCGTCAGGAAGAAGCCGAGCGTGATCATCTTCAAATGAGGCTTGGCGAATCGATTGAGTCGCAATAGCGATCGACCGGTGTCGGGGGCCGCGGTAGGAGCGCAATTCGAGCAGACCGATTGTCCGCGCGCCATCGTTCCACCGCAGGAAGGACAAATCGAAGGAGCCCGTTCCTCAGATACAACACCCAGCCTCAGACTTTTGAACTCGTTTACCAACGCGGCGGCCGAGCTGCTCTGGCTCGTGGTGAATCGCCAAGCGGCGATGCGATGGTCGTGCCCCAACAATTCGAGCAACGCTAGACCGGATCGATCCAGTTTTTTTATCTCCGCAATTTCACTCAGCGGAAATCGCATCAACGGGGGGATTTTCACATCGCCGGTAATCGGCTGATACCCGAGGACCGCTCGATCGGTCAGAACGACAATACCCTGGCCGAAATGTAGCCGTTCGTCCAGATTCGGCTCGAACCAAGCGACGATTCCTTCGCCCGGTTCGAGGATCGATCGAAGTGCATCACGGACCGGAGCTGGAAGCTCCTCCACGGACAGAAAATCGGAGTTCTCTTCGGCTAATGTCACTTCGAATGCTATTCATCGGTTTGGAAAAGGTCGTAACTGTCCCAAATCGTAGCCGAAAACAATTCTGCTGTCGCGAGCGGTTTGCAATCCCCGTCGCCGTCTCTAACGAACCTGCCAAGCCTCATCAAAGAACCCAGCCGCGGCCACTTTGCCTGGCCAACGTGCATCCGGAGCGGTCCGGATATCGATGACTGCCCAGTCAGGCAGCTTGGGGACCTGGCGAGCATTGTTGAGATAATCGTACTCGCGATAGGTGAAGCCGCTATTGAGGACGACATAGCGTGACGGATTCTGAGGATTGGGATAAATCATGGCCGGAACGTGGTGGGATGCTTCGTAGGTCTTGCCCCCTATTGCGAGTTTCCCAGCGTCCCATTGCAAAGGTAGTTTCCCGAGGATTGCGGCAATTCTCGGATTGCTCTTCGGATCTCCCCAGAGAACGATGTTGTTCTGGTCGAGGTCCGTATCTTTGAGGTCCTCCGCGGAGACCACCCGGATATCGCCTCGCATTTGACGATGCCACTCTCGAACCGCTCGTTCAAATTCCGCTTGAACCCATCGGTCCAATTCCGGGTGCTGGCCTGTCGCGGTGGGCTTAACGAATAGAAAGGAGGACATGAATGCGTCGTCGATCGGGCCTTGCAAATCATGAACCTTGGCAAGCGACTGGGACTCGTCCAGAGGGGATCGCTCGACCCAATCGATCTTCCCATTGACTTTGGTTTGCACGAGCCGAACGCGGACCGATTTGTCAGAACGCAGCTTGGCTTTGATCTGGGTATAACGCGAGTCTGCGGGGAAATCTTCTCCACGGTCAACACTCACAAACACCTCCGAAATATCCTCTGGGAAAAATCCTGGATCGAAGCGCAGGGTGAAAGAGGTAACTCCACGGGGGTGAACGGTGACTGCAGCCCGTCCATTTTCCGTAGTCGACTTCCGAACAATCGATTGCACCCGAGCTGGTTGCCAATGCTTCTCCAAACCATCGATGGTGAGCCAGTGGCATTGGTTGTACTTCAACGTGTAGGTAGTAAAGTCGACAGTTGTTGGAGCGCCGGCGGACCGATTCGCGTAGAGCAGCCCTAGCAGTCGCTCGATCTCTTTTCCCGTGTTGGGCTCGATTTTGTGGGCCGTGCGAGGACCGATCAAGTGCGTCAATTCGAAGCGATCGGCCTCGGGTTGGTTCCAAGCAGCTTCGGCCATGACATCGGCCGCTTGCTTCTGCTTATCGATTTCCCCGCTGTAAGCGATCGTGGGAAGATTCTTCAAATTGTTCACCCAATACGGGCAATCGTAGAGTTTCCAAAGGATCTGCTCATAGGGAGCTGGCTCGAGTTTCTCTGATTGGAAGACGTTTAAGAACTTCGGCGTTTCTGAAAATCCAGCGCCAGGATTCGCGGCGAACCATCGATCGGGATAGTGGACCGCCAAATGCCAGGCTGCGGCGCCACCCATCGAGAAACCTCGAATCGCGACTCCGCTCGCATCGATGGGGTATTCCCCTTTCGCATGCTCCAGCGCCTCCAACGTATCGACTTCGCCGGCCAATTTGTTGCCATTGCAATACCGGCCTAAAGGGTGAATCATCAAAACGCCTGGGGCTGGCATCGGGTCGGTTGCCGTCATGCGCTGGGCAAGAAACTGAAGTTCGAGACCTTTTTCACTCCGTCCGCGACACCACACATCGGCTCGAACAGAGTTCTGCACCGAACCATTCGCACGGTAGACCACACCGTAAGGCTGAACGGAACCATCCAATTTGGAACGAAAACCACGAACGGTTACCAAGTCGTCTCGGAGCGATAGGGGCCCGGCCCAGTCTACCTCTCCGCCGCTACGCAGGAAGTCCGCTCGCCGAAGCCCTTCGACGAGCACTCGTTTTGCATTCTCTCCGTCGCGGGGCTCAAAGAAGCCGTTCTCAGTGAGGGCGAGCCGAAGAGCCTTTTCGAAGATCTCTACGTCAGGCAGATACTTGGTAACTCGGGTCGAGCGGTTTTTCTTGAGCTCCGAAACCAATCTCGCAAGTTGCTCGTGCCCTGCTTCTAGTTCGCTTCGCAACTCCGGGGAGATCTCGATCCCTGAAGGGGGAACCGGACGAACCGAGTTGACTTGGTTGTCGGCGGGCCCATCCCCGTACGACGGAATGGTTAAGAGCGAGGATGCGAGCGCCAACGAAAAACTGATGCGACGAAATCGAGACATGGCAAGACCGAGGTGAGAGAACAAGGGAGGGAATCGGGGCCCTCCATTCTACTTCGTCGCCCGGAGTGCGGGCTCAGAGCATCGCCTCTCCCTTGCGGAATTCTTGTTACATCGATCAGGTCGTTGGTTTTGTCTCGAGAGCCGGGGAAGCCCCTTGCCCTGCCGCCGCGGGCGCTCCATGCGGCTTCGCCTTGGGGGCAAACACCAACACGGTCACGGCACCGGAGATCCCCAATAGCAGCGCGGCGATAAAGTAGGGCGAAATCAAGCCCAGGGTCCCGCCGACCAACATCGAGGTAAGGGTGTTGATCACGGGCGCAAACCCGAATACGAGTGGCATTACGAAAACCGGTTTGCCGCCGTAGTTGAATGCCAAAATGATTCCGAGTGCGCCCACCGCTCCAGCGGTCCCTGCGAGAATGGACCACAACATGCCAGGGGCAGCATCGCGCATGGTCAACTGAAGACCATCGGAGGAGGTCATCAGAATGAGCACGGGTACGGCGACTGCAATAAAGAAGTAAGCGATTCCCACGCAACAGAAAGGCCGCAGACGGGAGCCTCCCATTTTGGTTTGGCCGATGTGCAGGACAGGACCGTAAGCCCCCCAACAAACGACGGCGAGAAGAATGGAAGCCCCGATGGCAATCGGATTAACCGGTTCGTTCGACGCGGGGGCGTGGCTGTCCGGAGCATGCTGAGTGGCTGCCGCAGCGCTCGCGGCGGCATCACCTTCACTGGATTCCCCTGTTGTCGGGAGGGCAGGAACGCTCTCGTTGGCCCCCTCCGCGGCTTGTGCGACGGCGGGAGCCTTGGAAGGCCCAGGCTTGTTGATCAAAACACCCACCGCACCGAGGGCGACGAGGACCAGGCCGACGATAAACATCGGCTTGATCTGCGAAAAGGACTTGTTGATCCAGGAAGTGACCAATGTGTTGACGACTGGTGCTCCGCCAAAAACGATCGGCATCACGTAGAGGGGCGAGCCTTTGAACGCGACGGCCAAAATGACTCCGAGCGCCCCGAGCGCCCCGACGGTCCCGGCAAAGAGAGAAAGAATGGTGCCGGTGATGGACCAGAAGCCTTTCTCCTTTTTGCTCCCGAGCCAAATAGCGGGGATGAGGACAGCGATCAAGAAGTATGCGATGCCTACGCCGACGAAGGCTCTTAAGGAGCTATGACCGAGGAGATCGGTACCTCGGTGCAACAGGATTCCGTAAACGCCCCACGAAAGAGCCGTGAGCGCGGTGAACGCCAAGACAAAAGGCAATTTGATCATGACCGCTTGCAGGGGTTAGATGGCCGAAGGGGAAGGAGGGCTTCACGTTCAAAACGGCCAGTCCGCCCATCTACCGGGCCGCGATGGCATTTTGAAGAGGTCTAAGGATATGGTCCACAACATAGTTGTCCATAAGATCCCGCATCAAACCCTCCAATCTGAACAATTCTTCAGAAAAGTTTTCGTCCGGAGCCAGGGACTCGAAACGACGGATCGTAATGTAAACGCTCAGCAACTCTTCGTTGTAATCCCCCGACTTGGTCTGATAAACCGTGGTGCGAGGCTCGAAATGGATTCGGGCATGGGTGCGGAAAGTGTCGTCAAGCGAAATCTGGATCGTAGGCTCGTAACTCATCAAAAGGGAACCAGGTCGATTGGCGATCGACTCCATTGCCAAGGGCAGACCGATGGTCTCGGCCAGCAACTGATTGTGGTTACCGCGATAACCGTAATCAAAGCCATACATCAACCCTATGGACTCGCAATCCAATTTACTGACCGACAGAAGGTAGGGAGCCAACTCCAAAATTTGTTGGTGCTGCTCCATCCCTTCTTCTAACGAGTTGGGATTGACCACTCCGCTACAAATGCGGCGCAGTTCCACAGACGCCCAGCGGTAGGCTCCGTGCGACTTATCCTCTTCGAGGATGAACTCCCCCTTCTCACGCTGGTAAAACCGCCCCATCTTGGGATAGCGTCGTTGCAACTGCTCAAAATAATGAAGCACCGATTCCCGAGAGCTGGGTAAATCCATCTCGGTATGAAGGTGAGTGTTGACGTAAAAATCGTCGCTCAAAGATGCATACGGATTCATGTTGCTGCGCTTTCAGTGGAATTACGTCAAAGATCGGATTGGGCAGGCCTTAGTATAGCGCTGGTTGCCTGCGAATCAAAGGCGTGCGAGATCAACAATCAATAAGTCCGAAGCTAGCAAGATCTGTTCCGGCGTTCGCTTGAGATTCTTTGCCGTCGCAGCGCCTAGTTCGATGGGATCCACGCCTGTCTCGAGAGGATTGAAATGGCTAAGCAGCAGCCTGCGAATCTTGGCGCGGGCTGCATTCTCCAGCACCGCGCTAGTCCAACTATGCCCCGTCCGGATTGCGAGCTCCCGATAGCGATCGGAGAAGTTGCACTCGTGAAGCAGCCACTCGACACCTTGGATATGCCCCCAATACTCCGCATCTTCGCGGCTGGTAGTGTCGGTAACATAGGCAAGCGAGGTGAAGTTCCAGTCCAATCGATACCCCACACTTCCGCCAGGATGCTGGAGGGGAAACCAAGCGACTCTCGTTTCGCCGACGGAGAATACATCTCCCAAGTCTTCCAATGCATGCCATTCGATGGGAGGCATCACCGGAAACAAATCCTCATGGAACAAGTGGCTGCACAGTGCTTCGATCTTCTTCCGCTGCGCATAGACATGGATGCGTTCCAGCGGCGTCGTTGGAAGCAAATCGAGCACGAACGTCAACCCGAACACATGATCGAGATGGGTGTGCGATAGCAGAATGTGAAGATCGGGTCTCGTGATCAACGGAGCGACCCGAAAAAAACCGCTTCCCGCGTCGAGAACCAAGTCGCATTCCGGGAGGGCGTAGCAACTGGTATGTCGAGTCTCGCTCGGGTGATAGCCTGCTGTACCGAGGCAGTGCAGTTTCATCCAGGCCACTCTCCGATCATCGTTAGCTAGCAGATATTCCATGCTGGGAATCCGACGCGCGATCGAAGTCCCTCTCGCGCGCTCATACCCTCCTCGTCGCCACCGGCGTATGATACCCGATTCCCCAAACTCCGGATTCCCCCCTTACTGCAAATGGTGTCGATGCGACCTTCGCTTTATTCCAGCGGCTTTCTTGTATTTCGCCGGGCCACCGAGCTTGAATTCCTGCTGATGAAGCATCCGAACCGCTGGGACTTGCCCAAAGGGCATCTCGATTTCGGCGAAACCAAACGGGAGGCCGCCTTGCGAGAGCTCTGGGAGGAGACGGGTATCCCCAACTCGCGCCTTTGGGTGGACCCGACTTTTGAATACCAGCAACGCTATTGGGTCCGATACCCAAAGGACCCCGCCCCTCGCTTCAAAGAACTGACGTTGTTTCTCGGATTCCTCACCGGAGATGTCGAACTGAAGCTAACGGAACACACGGGCTTCGAATGGCTCACCTGGAACCCACCCCACCGCATTCAGGCACAAACCATCGACCCGCTTTTGGATTCGGTCGCACTGCATCTTCAGGCTGCCAAAACATGGCCCAGCCTGGATGCGCAACGCTAGAATGCACATCGCCCAAGCGAATGGTGGCGCACTGTCCATCTCGAACCTCTCCCAGTCCACCCTTCAAAACCATGCGAATCCTTTTGGCAACACTCCCGGCCCGCTTCTTACGCGGAGCCGGTTACGCATCGATGGTCGCATACGTGGCAGCTAGCTGTCTCGTGTTCGCTCCCTGCGTCGCTCGCTCCCAGGAACTTCGGCCTCTGGCTTACAACCATCCAGGCCTGACCGTCGACCTGGGAGTCGGCCTTTGGGCTTGGCCTGTCCCCTGCGATGCCGACGGGGATGGCGATCTCGATTTGCTGGTATCCTGCCCCGACAAACCCTCGAACGGGGTCTGGTATTTCGAAAACAAACAGGGAGATACCTCGGTCCACAAACGACCTGTATTCGAACCAGCCAAACGCATCAGCGCCACCGTGCATTACGTGATGCCGAGCTATGTCGGGGATCAAGTTCGAGTTCTCTCCGCAGGCTGGGAATATCCTGAATTCCTGACAAAGGGGACGGACGTCAAAATCAAACTCCCCATCGATCCCAAATTCCATCAACCGCGTGGAGGACAAACAAAAGGCCCCAAGATTCGACACAACCAATGGCGTTATGTCGACTTCGATGGCGATGGCGCTCTGGACCTCTCGGTAGGGATCGAAGACTGGAGCTATTACGGCTGGGACGACGCCTACGATACCAACGGAAATTGGATCAACGGACCTCTCCACGGATGGATCTATATCTTTCGCAATGCAGGCACCGACCAAGTACCCGACTACGAAGAACCGTTCTTGATCGAAGCGGATGGGAAGCGACTTGATGTATTCGGTTGTCCTTCCCAGAACTTCGTCGACTTCGACTCCGATGGAGACTTGGACCTGCTTTGCGGGGAGTTCCTCGATCGGTTCACGTACTTCGAGAATGTCGGTTCCCGACAGCAACCCAAGTACGCTGCGGGCCAACGCATTACCACGCCGGAGGGAGCCCCCGTTGCGATGGATCTCGAAATGATCGTTCCCGTCGCAATCGATTGGGATCGGGACGGCGATGTAGACTTGATCGTAGGAGATGAAGACGGACGTGTGGCGATCGTCGAGAATGTTGGAATACAAAATGGTGCACCGAAGTTCTTGCAACCCGATTACTTCCAACAGAAAGCGGACACGCTCAAATGCGGTGCCCTCGCAACCCCGTTCCCCTTCGATTGGGATAGCGACGGTGATTTAGATATCCTCTGCGGGAACACGGCTGGCTATATCGATTTTTTTGAGAACGCCAGTCCGCGAGATGGAAAAGAGCTTGTATGGAACGCTCCGAAGCGACTGGAAGTCGATGGAAAGCCGTTTCGAGTGATGGCCGGCCCGAATGGATCGATTCAAGGACCGGCGGAAGCGAAATGGGGCTATACCACTTTGTCGGTTGCCGATTGGGACCACGATGGATTGGCCGACATTGTTTACAACTCCATTCTGGGACGCGTAGAATGGCTCAAAAACATAGGACAAAAAGGTGCGCCGAAGCTTGCGAAACCTCAGAGCATCGACGTGGAGTGGGAAGGGAAGCAACCTCCTCTGGCTTGGGGGTGGGTCCGTCCGCAAGGCAAAGCGATCCTCACCCAATGGCGAACGACACCGGTCGTATTTGATTTCAACGGAGATGGTCTGAGAGACTTGGCGATGCTGGATCAGCAGGGCTATCTCGCATACTTTGAACGCGCCAAATCGGGCGGGGTACTGACCCTGAAATCACCGAAGAGGAACTTCATCGATGCAGAGGGGCGGCCGCTGCAACTCAACGGTGGTACAGCGGGGAAGAGCGGACGGCGAAAACTTTGCGCGTCCGATTGGGACGGCGACGGAAAATTCGATTTGCTGCTCAACTCCTCCAATGCGGATCTGCTGGTGCAAGCGGAAAAGCGAAACGGGAAATGGGTGATGGAGCGAGTCGGAACGCTTGCGAAAAAGAATATCGAAGGTCACGACGTTAGCCCAAGCGTCGCAGACTTTGACGGCGATGGCATCCCTGAATTCTTAGGAGGGGCCGAGGATGGCCGCCTCTACTGGATGCAAAACCCTCGTTCGCTCAAGAACGATTAATCGATTGCTTGGCCGCAAACGGTTTAGCTACGTCGCAGGCGAACTAGCATATCGGCTCGTTAAGATACCGGCTCGCTAGCGCACCTTTCCCATGCTGAAAGTAAAGACTTGCCGGTCCCCTATTCGACGCCCCAGGCGGATACCTGCCAGCCCGGTCAGCTACCGAGCTTCTTTGGCTCCGGATGTTAGAACACTCGAGTGGCCTGTGGCAATGGGCATGAATCGAAGATCACCGCGTTTTCGAATGAACATGGATGCGCAGGATGAACAGGATGATGTTCAACAGTGCAAAATTGGACTGTCAGTCGTTTTTCCTGCAAAGCGATGATCACCTCTGTTATGGAACCGAACTTCAGATTTGACTGGCTTTGCAAATCCTGTGTATCCTGCTCATCCATGTTCATGCTGTCCGATGATCAAGCTGCAAATTGGTTAAGCTGGAATTCTTCTTGGATGCTACAGAGCTTTTGGGATCGGTGCAACGCATTGCATTGTAGTCCGCAACTCCGAGGCGATCGGAAGCGAAGATCACCGCGTTTTCGAATGAACATGGATGCGCAGGATGAACAGGATAATGTCTACCGGTGCAAACTATTGCTTGCTTCGCGTAAACCGTTTGTATTCCAGCTTTGGACTACCGAAGTTGATCAGCAAGCCAACCTCAATTCCTGTCGCTTTCAAGTAGTTGATGATTTGGGCTTGGTGCTCTGGAGCAATAGTTTTGACAGCCTTGAGCTCGACAATGACTTTGGCCTCGACGAATAGGTCCGCATAAAAGTCACCGACGATTTGGTTTCGAAAACGGACTTGGATGGGATGTTGACGTTGGACTGTCAGTCGTTTTTCCTGCAAAGCGATCGCGAGTGCTTTTTCGTAGACCGATTCCAGGAATCCAACACCCAACTCATTGATCACTTCGAATGCGCATCCGATGATCGCCTCTGTTATGGAACCGAACTTCAGATTTGACTGGCTTTGCAAATCCTGTGTATCCTGCTCATCCATGTTCATGCCGTCCGATGATCAAGCTGCAAATTGGTCATGCTGGGATTCTTCTAAGATGCTACAGAGCTTTCGGGATCGGTGCAGCGCATTGCAGTGTGGTGCGCAGCTCGGAGGCGATCGGAAGGGATGTGGTTGCATTGGCTGCCGGAAAGACTTGTACCGTTCTTCCTTGATCGACAATCGCCGCGCCACCCAATTGGAATCCATCCCCTGAAAGTCTTCCTACTCCATGTCCGCGAAGAATCGCCGCTTGAAAGCCTTTCCACCAAACTGCTGGTCCAAACAGCTGGGAAACCGTTCCTCGCTCTAACTGGTAGTGGCGATACAACACACAACCAGGATCCGAAATGTGAGTGGTGTCATGGAGCCCATGCGAGAGGAGCAACCGCTCACCTTCCTCGAGGGAGCTCATATGCACCACGACCGGCTCCAATCCCAACCCGCGGATTTCATTCAATCGAGTCGCCAAGACCGCCAATGTCTCGCGGCAGAAGGTGCAGCCTGCATGTCGAATGAAGACCAACAAGATCGGTTGATCGCGGGACAGCGAGTCGATCGATTTCCCATTGGACGATTGAGGGCGAGGAAGAATCGCGTCGGCCGCTTGTTCCAGACTACCTCGCGTCACGCTGGGAATGCGACTGGCTGGATCGCTGTGAATCTTGAACACACCATAAAGAATGGCGGCAAACGGCAACCACCAAATCAAATCATTTGTCAGAATCGTGGCACCCCACGACCAAGGCAACTCGCCTCGCAATGCGGCCCCTAAGAATCCAATCGGACCAAAAATCTTTCCAAGGAACCCGACCAAGACGATCGGCCAATGACGCAGCACATTGGATGAAGCGATCCAATAACCGATCCCATACACACCGACGATCATCCCCACCGCCTGCCAAATTCCAGGATGATTCAAACGAGCTACACCCGTCCAATCAAACAAATGGTGTGGAAACAGGATCACCCAAGTCCCCCAAACCAAATTGTAGATGGCCGCGGCGCGCAGTATCCATTGTGGCCATTGCCACTGCCGGGATCGGTCGCTTGTCGTGTCCATTCAACTGCTCTCTTTGGGTGTGGAGGAAGGAGTGCTCCCGCTCGAACCGCGTTCATCCGCGTGCGATTCACCGCGAGATAGACTATAGTAGAAGCGAGCGGTCGGCTAGCGCCGCGCCGTTTCCATCTCCCGCCTCGCTCTCCCACCCATCCCTCATGCGTCTCATCGTGCGTGCTGTACCCCTCCCGCTTGCCCTGATGGTCGCGAGCTTGTTGTCCGCTCCTCTACCTTTGGCTGAGGCGGTCGACTACGAGAAGGACGTAAAGGCCCTGTTCGCCGAACGGTGTTTTGCTTGCCATGGCGTTCTCAAACAAGAAGCCGGGCTTCGCCTCGACACAGCCGCCTTCATGAAGACCGGTGGAGACAGTGGACCAGCCATCACACCTGGAGCTTCCCATAGTAGCTTGGTATGGACTCGCGTCTCGTCCACGGACCCAGATCTCCGAATGCCTCCCGAAGGAGAGCCTTTAAAAGCGAACCAGATTGCGGCTATCGAGAAGTGGATCCAATCCGGTGCTCCCGCTCCGGAGCAGGAAGAGCCTGAACAGGATCCAGAACAGCATTGGTCCTTTCAAGCACCGGTGCGCCCCATGGTTCCGACCATCTCGCCCCCCACCGAAGAGACGCTACATCCCATCGACGCATTTTTGGCAGAGAAGCAGCAAATCGCTGGGGTTCAGTCCGTCAGCCCCCTCGACAGACGCCTGTGGCTTCGCCGAGTCTCACTCGATCTGACAGGTTTGCCACCCAGCGATGCCGACCAAAACGCTTTCCTCGAAGACCACTCCCCGGATGCGCGAGGCAAGGTCATTGATCGCTTGCTCGAAAGTCCTCAATACGGGGAACGCTGGGGACGCCATTGGATGGATATTTGGCGGTACAGCGATTGGTGGGGCCTCGGTGCAGAGGTGCGCAATTCGCAAAAACATATGTGGCATTGGCGCGATTGGATTATCGAGTCCCTGCAGCAGGACAAAGGCTATGACCAGATGATTCTGGAGATGCTCGCCGCCGACGAACTTTATCCCGAGGATGTGAGCCGATTGCGGGCAACAGGCTACTTAGCCCGCCAGTACTTCAAGTTCAACCGAACGACTTGGATGGACGAAACGATCGAACACACTTTCAAAGGAATGCTCGGTCTCACGGTCAACTGCTCCAAATGTCACGATCACAAGTACGATCCGATCACGCAACAGAACTACTACGAGTTGCGCGCGATCTTTGAACCTTACCAAGTCCGCATGGACATAATCGGGGATGAGACGGATCTTCAAAACAATGGGATCCCACGCGCCTTCGACTGCAATCTGGATGCCCCAACCTATCTTCATGTGCGAGGAGACGAACGGAACCCACAAACCGACCGACCGCTCGCACCCAATGTCCCCGGCTTTCTTTCTTCCACCGCTCCGTTCGAGGTTCGAACGGTCCAGCTACCTGTTCGCGCCGTGCATCCGGGTGTTCGGGATGAGGTCGCAGCAGCCTATCGCAAACAAGCGATCCGAAAGAAAGAAAATGCAACAGCTGCTGTCGAGGGAATGAATAAAGAGGGCGAAACGAAATCCCCCCTGGAGCGGGAGATCCTTCTTTTAAAGAAATCGATCGCCGATCAAGAACTGCAATCCATCGACCTTCGGCATACCGCGGATCGCCTTCGCTACCTGGCTGAGACAATGGATGGTTCCCCGGATCAAGTCCTAGCGGAAGCCGCTCGCTCGGTGACCCAGTTGGCCGTCTACCGGGCCGAGTTGGCTTGCAAAGAACTGGATTGGCAAACGTCCCAAGAATCCGACAATAAGAAAAAGGAAGAACTTCAGAAGAAGCAGGAGACGGCCAACAAACAGCTAGACGAAGCGAGGAAGAAGCACGAATCGCCAGGCACCGACTACCCGAGCTTGGTCGGATCCGAAAAGACCGCGGAGTCCAATATCGAAAGCGAGGAGTCCCGAAAGAAACCGTTTCCAAAACAATCGACCGGCCGCCGCTCGGCGCTGGCGCGATGGATCGCGAGCGACAAGAATCCGCTTACGGCGAGGGTGGCAGTCAATCACCTTTGGGCGAGGCACTTCGGTGCACCACTTGTTCCGACCGTTTTTGACTTTGGTCGCAAGGGATCGCCTCCAACGCACCCGGAGTTACTGGACTGGCTCGCGGTCGAATTCATGGAAAGCGGTTGGAGTATGAAGCACATGCACCGCCTCATGCTCACGTCCTCACTTTACGCGCGAACGTCATCTTCGAAGGGAGCGACCGAGGAGACATTGCGATCGGATCGCGAAAACCGATTGTATTGGCGAATGAATCCTATCCGGATGGAATCGCAGGTCCTTCGCGATAGTTTGCTCGCGCTCGCAGAGGAACTCGATATGCGAACGGGAGGACCCTCGGTTCCCGTGAGCGATGCGATGTCCAAACGACGGAGCCTCTACTACTTCCACTCGAAGAACGAGCATAACCAACTCCTATCGGTCTTCGACGATGCGAATGTACTGGACTGCTATCGACGGGCCACGTCCATCGTACCGCAGCAAGCTTTGGCACTGGAGAATAGCCAATTAGCCCAGGAATTAGCGATCAAGATTGCGCAGCGAATCGGGGCAACCTCCCCCAATTCCAATATTCCTGATGGCGATTTCGTGGTGCTCGCATTTCGCAAACTGCTGGGTTATGAACCCAACCCGCAAGAGATCGAACGTTCGATCCGTTTCTTGGAGTCCCTGCGGCAGGCAATGCCGGTGAATCAGGATGCTGCACCGGATGTGGCCTCCCAGAAAAGCGATCCGCTTCCTCCCCAAGCCGCCTTCCTTTTAGCGCTCCTCAATCACAATGACTTCATCACGATTCGATAATCGCCTCGTCGTCCCACAGGGGCGACGTGCCTTCCTATCCGATCTCGGGATGGGATTCACCGGTCTGGCGCTCGGAGCCATGTTAGCGGGCGAACGCACCGTGCATGGGGCTCTTTCCGATGGCGTTTGGGTCCCTCCCGATGGCAAACCACACTTTGCACCGAAAGCGAAAAGTGTCATTTGGCTCTTCATGAACGGCGGGGTATCCCACATGGAGTCGTTTGATCCGAAGCCCATGCTCACCCAGTATGCGGACAAAACGATCGGCGAAACACCTTTTGCGGATGTCCAGAATCCGGAAAAGCTCAAACTAGCCCGCGTCACCGTCATCAACGACGCGAACGGCCAACAGAGGAACAAGATCTATCCTCTGCAAGTCGGCTACAAGAAGTATGGAGAGTCAGGCATTGAATTGAGCGATTGGATACCGCACATCGGTAGCTGCGCCGACGATATTGCCTTTGTGAGATCGATGTGGACCACCGACGACAACCATGGCGCGCAAACGCAATTCCATTCCGGCAGGCATATGCTCGATGGAGAGTTTCCCACGTTGGGAGCTTGGGTCCATTACGGGCTGGGGACCCTCAATGAAAACCTTCCGCAATTTCTTTCGATGGGAACTCGCGAATACTGGAATGCCAGAGATGGTCATTACTTGGGCCCTGCGCATGATGCGATCCCCATCCGTGTTGATCCTGCCAATCCGCTTGACTACGGGACCAGTCATCGCGCGATGAAGGGAGACGCCCAGCGACTCGGATTCGACTTGGTGCGCGATCTCAACGAATTGCGGTCAGTCGAGTACCCCGACGATCCGGTTTTGGAGGCCAGGATCCGTTCCTACGAGTTAGCCTTTCGCATGCAAGCCTCGATACCCGAGACATTGCGATTCTCGGACGAGAGCGAATCGACCCTCAGCATGTACGGCATCGACGCGCCTGAGACCAAGGAGTTTGGGATGCAGATGTTGGCTTGCCGACGTTTCGTCGAGCGCGGCGTGCGGTTCATCCAAGTTCAACATGGCGGGGGCGGCGCGGGGGCTTGGGATGCCCATGGAGGGCTCAAATCCAATCACACGAAGAACTTTCAAGCGGTCGATAAGCCGATCGCCGGATTGCTCCAAGATCTCAAACAGCGAGGGCTACTCGAGAGCACCATGGTTGTCTTTGCAACCGAGTTCGGGCGCACACCTGGGACGCAAGGTTCCGATGGCCGAGACCACCACATCTATGGATTCTCCGTTTGGATGGCAGGGGGCGGGATTCGCGGTGGAGTCGTTCACGGGTCCACCGACGAGCTTGGGTTCCACGCCGTCGAGGACCGCCACTACGTAACCGACATTCACGCGACCATTCTCAAACAGCTAGGTTTGGATTCGAGAAAACTGGAGATCCCGGGACGGAAGCGATTGGACATCGATCACGGTGTCCCGATCGATGCTATTATTGCGTAGTTCATCGAGACGATTTAAGAAGTCTCACTACGTGCATGCAGATACCGCCTGACGAGTAAAGCTATGGAACGATCGTCGAATCGGAACGCCCCGGATTTGGAGACGCTTGGGATCGTGACAACTCCTTGGGGTGGTGCAGGAAAGAAATGGATTTTGCCCCCTCGCGATCTGGGACGATGGCGGCATCTCGGGTGGTTGGCATTCGTCCCTGGCTTGATTCTGCTTCCGTTTGTCTACAACATCTTTCGATTCTTCCAAGGGTTTGGGCTGCAGATCTTTGGCAATCCAAAGGGGAATGGTCCAGCCGGTTTGGTGGACTGGATTCCTCTCATTTTCGTGATTCCAATTGGGCTGGTATTCCTCGGGATTCTATGGCAGGTTCTTAAGGTTGTTTCAATCGGCGTTGGCGTTCTTTCGCAATCGACTCGAACCGAGATCGAGCTAGATGAAAAAGGTTTGGTCTGTCGCGAGGTCGTAGGCTGGAAGAAATTCCGACGCCAAGTGAAAGATCGCGAGACGCTGCGTTCCTTGGCAGTCGTAACCGGCGAAGAATGGGCCAAGCTGCGACGTCGGGTCTCGTCCGAAGGGGGAGCAACGGTCGTACCTCTCCCAGAGCATTTGCGATACATGTTGATTGCCAAAAGAAGCGACGCCGACATGTTTGTTGTTTCCTTTGCTTATTCCGCAGATATTCTTGGGGCATTAGCGCAGGACATGGAGCAACTATTGCGATTGGCTCCCGCTACCATCCGTGAGAAGGGTCTTGTGTCCATTGCTCCGATCTCGGAGGGTGGTGAAGACGATGACGACGAAGCTTGGTCATCGCTCGAGGCGGGCACTCTCCCCACAAAACCTGAAGACTCCAAGGTCTCGCTCGAAAAACGTGAGGACGGTCTTACGATCCAGATTCCCAGTCAAGGATTGTTGAAGGGGTCGAAAGGATTGTTTTTCTTTGCCATTCTCTGGACAGTATTCTCGACCTTTATGACCGTGATATTTGCGTTGGCGATGACCGGCGCGATACCTGGCAAAGTGGATGGCAGTCCCTTCATCGCGGTTTTGGTGATGAGCTTTTTCGAACTCATCGGCATCGTCATGCTGGTGGCATCGATTCACATGGGAACACGAACATCGACGATCGCGACCAGTTATGGAATGCTGTTTATTTCGACGACTTCCATCTTTGGGAAGAAAACTCGGCAATGGGAACGGGAGGGAATTTCTCGGATCGAGATTGCACCCAGCGGGATGTCCGTCAATGACCGAGCCGTCATGCAGCTAGCTGTCGTCGAGAAGGGGGAAAAAACGTTTGGGTGCCTTACGCAACTTAACGATGCGGAAATCGAATGGATCGCGTACGAACTCAATCAATCCTTGGAGCTTCTCCCGCCGCCGATTGCGACGCCACCTGTTTTGTAACGTACTGACGGAACTTGCAGGACGGACGCCCGATCAGCGGCTGCCATCGACAAGGTCTTCATGCGAATCGCGACAAATCTAGGCGGACTTTCCGCAAGCTCGATCGAGGGCTTGGATCCAAGGTCCGATGTAATAGCCGTGATCGTGGTAGGTACGGCCGCTGTACATGTGTTGATCGATAACACAAGGCTCATTGACGTAGATACCACCGCAGACTTCTAGATCGAATTTGCATTTGGCTACCGTCGCCATGCGAAGACCTTTTACGATTCCCGCGCGAGCAGGAATTTCGACTCCGTGGCAAACACTCGCGCACGGCTTCTTGTTCTCCCAGAACCAGCGAGTAATGCGGAGCAAGTCTTGATCTTCCCGTATGTATTCGGGAGCTCGGCCGCCGCTGAAGAAGATACCGACATACTCTTCGGGCTTGATGTCATGGAATGCGATGTCGGCTTGGATGGTATAGCCCTCCCATTCCTTGGTAATAGTCCAACCCGGTTTCACTTCGTGCATCACCATGTTGTAGAGTCGCTTTTCGGGAGCTGCGACGACGGGTTGGTACCCCCCTTCAATCAAACGGTAGTAAGGGTAGAGCGTGTCGACGGTTTCGGTTGCATCTCCGACGATGATCAATACTTTAGGTCGGTTCATATTTTGAGGAAATCCGAGAGAGGAAACGAGGGTGGAGGCAGCATCCCAATCGGAGGCGGCCACCGCGGACAGCGACGTCCCTGCGGTTTGCAGGAGGAAGCCTCGTCGGTCGATGGTCATACAAGAAAACTCTGTTGGGAGGAATCGAGTGGGTAAGTTTCCTAGCAGTATAGGTTTCCAAACAGTATAGCGGATCATTCCTCGCAGTCGCACCCAACGCGGTATCCCCTTGTCCCACTACCCTGTAGGATGATTCGCTCTCAGCGGAAGATCCTGCCCGTGATCCTTCCCGGGAACAGCCCTCGTTATGGAACGCCAATCCATCGCATTTACTGGCGAGCCGGTAGGCCTATAGGGAACGACCTATTCCGTAGCTGCGACGGAAGAGTTCCTAACCTTGTTTTTCCTCGAAAAGCAAATGCGATCGCCTTCGCCCGATCACATTTTTCTAAAAGCACTGACGATTGGAACGGGAACTGCCTTACCGATTGGTCGACGAATCGGTTTCTATCAGTCAAACGCTTTGGAAGAGGGAAGGTTAGTTATGAAGATTCGCATGCTGGTTCGCAAGGATGCTCATGCTGCGAGAAATGGTTGGAGTCGTGCACGCGGATTCACCCTGGTGGAGTTGCTCGTGGTGATTGCGATCATCGGCATTTTGGTAGGCCTGCTCTTGCCGGCCGTGCAAGCGGCTCGGGAAGCGGCCAGGCGGATGCAGTGCAGCAACAACCTCAAGCAATTATCGTTGTCGCTTCACAATTACGAGTCTTCGTACCGCCGGTTTCCGATCGGCTATACCGACAATTTCGCCAATAGCGGCACGCCGGCCGGGGTTCCTGGCGGCGATGGAGGATGGTCATGGATGTCGGCTGTCCTTTCCTTTATCGAGCAAGGAGCGTTGTACCAAACATTGGACTTGCGTTACGCCCCCTATGGAACGCCTGGAATCGTTTCCGACCCACAAGGCCGTAATAATGAAGCTTGCCGGACTCCCCTCGCTTCATTTCGCTGCCCTTCGGACCTGGCTCCTTTGACGCGTCCGATCAATGCCAATTCGCCCGGGGGGATCGATGCCATCGCGATCACCAGCTATTGCGGTTCGATGGGACCGTTCGACGGAGCGAATTGCGGCGTGGAGGCGGGCAATCGTATGGGCCCTGAAGCGAGAAATACCGGACTGCTCGTCGTGAATCGACCGCGGAGCATTGGTGAGATCACGGACGGAACATCCAACACGATTGCCATCGGCGAAGTGAGTTGGCGACCGTTAAACGCCGCAGGCCAAGGTTCCGATCGTCAATTCATTCTCGGCAATGTGATCACCACCGGTGCAGTGAATTGCAATAACAACGGTGCCGGAACCAACGGGGCATTCATCCACCTTCGTTCCACACGCAAAAAGCTCAATGGCCCCGTTGTAGGTGGGGATAAGCATCGATCGTTCCATAGCTATCACACGGGGGGAGCGAACTTTGCGTTGGGAGACGGCTCCGTCCGATTCATCAGCGAGAACATCCAACATACCAATACCAACTACACGGCAGCGACGCTAAACGGCCCTTACGGAACCTATCAGAGTCTGGCAGGAATCAACGATGGTCAAGTCATCTCGGAAGAGTTCTAGAGACGATTGGGATAGTGGGACTTTGTATACGAATTCAAACCAAGGAGCTTGGCAGTGCATCCCGTTGCAATGATGAATCGATCCACCTATTACGTCGCTGTGGCCCTTTGTTTTGCGATATGCACTGGCTGTAGCGATGGTGGCCCAGAGCTGGCTTCGGTGACAGGAGTTGTCACGATCGATGGTAGGCCAATACCGAATGCTGTGTTGACGTTCGTACCGGAGGAGGGGTCTCCTTCCTACGGTCAGACGAGCCGAGATGGGCACTATGCGCTGATGTTCACGGATACCAAACAAGGTGCCATGCTGGGGACGCACCAAGTGAGTATTGAGATGCAACGCATTTCCAAGGAAGAAATGGCGGAGATGAAGGCGCAAGGCATGGAGGTGCCAGACAAGTCGGTGGATATTCCGAAAGCCTATAGGCAGCCAGGTGCATTGACAGCCGAGGTGAAGCGAGGTAGCAATGCTATCGACTTTCACCTTGAGGCTAAAACAAAATGAATCGCCGAGTCTTCCTCTCTCAAACGATCGCCGCCGCGTCGGTAGGAGCTGCCATGTCCTCATCCACGTTCGGAAGCGAAATCTCTTGGCAAAACGTCGTCGAGCCCTTGCGCGATGCCGTCGCACGTGGGCAAGTTCGAGCGGCGGCGTTTTATGGCCGATTGGGAGGAGCCGTTTATGGCGAATCATTCGGGGAGGCAACGGACCAGCACGCTTCCTTTTTGCTCGGTTCGATTTCCAAGCCGATCGCAATCGCGGCAGTGATGTCGCTTTACGACGATCGGGCGATCGGGTTGAACGATCCGGTCAGCAAATTCCTCCCCGAGTTTCGAGGTGAAGGGCGCGACTCCGTTACGATTCAGCACCTCCTCACCCACGTATCGGGGCTGCCCGATCAAGTTCCCGAGAATGCGGAGTTGCGACGAGGGCACGCGCCCTTGAGTCGATTTGTCGCGGCAGCGCTCCAGTTAAAACCCGCGTTCAAACCGGGGACATCGTACGAATACTCGAGCATGGGCATTCTCTTGGCTTGCGAGATCGCCCAGCGTCTCTCCGGGAAGACGATCGATCGCTTGGTCTCGGAAAAGGTGACCAAGCCTTTGGGGATGTCCGATTCGTCTCTGGGCGTTTCAGGGTTGAGACCGGAGCAACTGGTTTCGGTTCAAACCGAATTCGGTGCTCCCGAAGCAGGCGGTGGCTCAGCCGAATCCAAAAGCTGGGATTGGAACAGTCCATTTTGGAGGCAACTCGGAGCGCCATGGGGAGGAATGCACAGTTCCGCTCAAGATGTCGGCAAATTCCTGGAGACTTTTTTGCGGCACGACGGGAAGATTTTGAAGCCGCAGACGAGCCGTCTCATGGTTAAGAATTTCAACCTCAACGGATTGCCCACTCGGGGATTGGGCTTGGACGTCGGGTTGGAAGAGTTGAAAGTAGCCGGAATGGAGCGCGCTTTTGGGCATACAGGGTCGACAGGCACCATTGGGTGGGCGGATCCAGCACACGATCGCATTTGCGTCGTTCTCACGTCTCTCCCTGCGCGCGCCCTAGAAGTCCATCCGAGGTTGTTGGTCACGGAGCGTTTCTGCGGTCTTGCGCAGAGCAACTAACAGCGAATCCAGCTTGGGACAGACGGGTCCTCTGGATATACTATGGGTGGATCCTCCCGCCTCCCCAATCGCTGTTGCGCGATAGCGCGACCGTGTCCCGCCTTACCTACCGAACCAAATCAGCTGGAATTGGCTATGCCTCTTTTTGATCTCCGGAACGTTCCGCACCGCTGGCTTTGCAGTGCGGTCGTTCTTCTCTCTCCGATCTCCTTCTTTGCCAACCACCTGGCCTGTGCGCAGGATGCTGCGCCCACTCCAGCGGTTGCCGAAGAAGATTTGGACACCCGTCTCAATCGCGAGTTCAGCGACGAGATTCGCAAGCTCCTCGTTGCCCATTGCGGCGATTGCCATATGGGGGACGCCAACGAAGCCGGCGTGAACTTCGAAGACTACACATCGATCAGCAAGATCCGAGAGCACGCGAGCACTTGGGAGCAAGTCCGAGGGGTTGTCAGGGCTGACGCCATGCCACCACCCGAAGACTCGGAAATGAAGCCAGAGGATCGCAAGAAACTAGTTGATTGGATTCAAAGAGCTCTCCACGAGACCGATTGCAACTGCGAGATCAAAACCCCACCGGTCACGCTCCGACGACTGAACCAAGTGGAATACGACAACACGGTTCGGGATTTGCTCCAGCTCGATGTGCTCCCATCGAAGGACATAGGTTTTGTGTCCGACGACGTGGGGAATGGCTTTGACAATCAAGGGGAGGTGCTCACGCTTCCACCGATCGTCATGGAAAAGTACATGCAGTCTGCCGCGTACTTGGCCAAGAAGACGATTGAGACCGACCGGGAGAAGCTCCGCAATCAACGTTTCGACGGCGTTCAGCTTACCTATTCGCAAGACCATCGCGTACCGATGCACTTGGCAGCTGGCCGTTACAACCTCAGTATTCGCATGCGATTTGGGGACAATCTGCCCGACAAGTGCTTTGTCCTCTTGTACATCAACGGCGAAAAGCATCGCGAATGGGATGTCTCCACGCGAGGGCAGAACTTCGATGTCGATTTCGAGGCACTCGAAGGGAACAACGAAGTGCTGATCGCTTACGAGAGCGATGAAGATCCATCCAAAAAAGGGGACGGTGCAAGGCGACTGATCGTCGACTCCTTCCGAACTCGGGGTCCATTTCAAGGCGAGCCCGCGTTCCCTAAGCGACACCAAGATATCGTGATTGCGTATCCCGAACAAAAAGATTCGCCCGAGGGAGCCGAGATCGGATTTCGCGAAGCTTCGCGTCGCGTCTTTGCAGGGTTCTTGAAGCGAGCGTATCGGCGTCCACCTTCCACCGGGGATGTCGAGGCGATTGTGCGAGTCTGTGAGGCGGCCAAGGAGGCGGGCTTCACGTATCTCGAATCGATTCAATACGGAGTGCAGGCCGCGTTGGTGTCCCCGAACTTTCTCTTCCGACACGAACCTCCTGTCGATGGTGTCGCGACCATCGATGACTACGCGTTGGCCACACGGCTTTCGTATTTCCTGTGGTCCACGATGCCAGACGCGGAACTCATGGAGCTCGCGGATGCAGGCAAGCTGCGCGATCCCGATGTCATAAAGGGCCAAGTCAAACGGATGCTCGAGAGCGATCGATCCGACGCGTTGGTCAAGGGATTCTTTGCTCAATGGCTCGGTATGCGGAACTTGCCCAAGATCGACATCGATAAGACCAAGTACCCGGGTTGGAACGACCGGCTCCGCGCATCGATGATGCGGGAAACGGAGCTCTTTTGCCAGTACTTGCTACGCGACGGGAAGATCGACGACATCACCTCGGCCGACTTCACGTTTGTCAATCCGCGGTTGGCAGAGTTCTACGGAGTGTCTTATGGGGACCAAGACCCCGCGAAAATGTTCCGAGGACGAGCAGGACGGGGGGGCGATTCGCGTCGCCAGGGTCTCTATGACAAAGAGGACGAATGGATCCGAGTCCAACTTCCGGAACAGCGACTCGGATTGCTTACCCAAGCCGCAGTTCTTTCGCTGACGTCCAATCCGGCCCGGACCTCCCCTGTCAAACGAGGGAAGTGGGTTTTGGAAAGCATTTTGGGGGATCCACCTCCATCGGCTCCCCCGAACGTCCCAACCTTGGAGGAGGGAAAACACGAGCAAGGGGCGACTCTCCGAGAACGTTTAGAAATTCACCGCAGCAATCCAAGCTGTGCAGGCTGCCACAAAATCTTGGACCCGATCGGCTTAGGCTTGGAGAATTTCGATGCAATTGGTCGATGGAGAGAGAAGGAAGACAACCAGCCAATCGACGCCAAGGGGGAGCTGACCGACGGCAGCACCTTTGAAACCCCTAGACAACTGGTTAGTATTTTGAATAAGAAGCAGGACCAAATCTTGCTTAACTTGGCCCAACGGATGATGACTTATTCGCTTGGCCGGGGATTGCAACGTGAAGATCGTTGTGCAATCGACCGCGTCATGGCGTATACTGAGACGAATAACCGCACAGTTCGGTCCCTTGTTGAGGCGATCGTGTTGAGCGGATCCTTCCAACAAACCCCCACCTTAAATCCCTCTCCCAACTTAGGAGCTTCTTCGGATGTCCAATAACGAATTCTCTGTCCGTTTAGATCGATCCGGGAAATGCACTTCCATCAGTCGCCGCACTTTGTTGCGCGCGATGGGGGTCAGCATGGCGTTGCCCTCTTTGGGATTGATGCGACCCTCTAACGTGGTTGCCAGCGAAGCTGCGAAGGCCCCGGTGCGATTGGCGTGGATCTTTTTCCCCAACGGGACCAATGCAGATCGATGGCTGCCGAAAGGGGCAGGTAAGGATTGGGAACTTTCCCCGAGCTTGGCTCCTCTGGCCGGCAACCGCGGTGACTTCAACGTCCTCAAGGGGCTTGCTCAAGTCAACGCGCAATCTCTCGGAGACGGACCGGGCGATCACGCTCGCAGCGCTGCAGCTTTCTTGACCGGAGCGCATCCGTTCAAGACCGACGGATCGAAGATCAAGGTAGGACGTTCGGTCGACCAAATCGCAGCCGACGTCTATGGTCGAGCCACGCGATTGGCTTCCATCGAACTCGGCACGGAAGAGGGACGCGATGCTGGCGGTTGTGATTCCGGCTATTCCTGTGCTTACTCGAACAACATTTCGTGGCGAGGCGAGTCGCTCCCAACCGGTAAAGAGATCAGCCCTCAAAAGGCCTTTCAACGTCTCTTTGGTAACGCCGCCAATCAAGAATCCATGAGCGATCGTCAACAAAAGATGCAACGCAGCATCTTGGACTTCGTCTCCGATCAACGCCAACAGTTGGAACGCATCTCGGGCGCTGAGGATCATCGCAAGCTGGATGAGTACTTCACCAGCATCCGCGAGATCGAACAACGCATGACGCGTTTCACCATTCCCGTTCAGCTCCCCGACGGAACCTTGGAGCCCAAGTCGAAACCAGAGAACATCACCGAGCACATTCGATTGATGTACGACATGATGGTCTTGGCCTTCCAAACCGATACCACTCGCTTGGCCAGCTTCATGCTCGCAAACGAAGGTAGCAATCGAACGTTTCCTATGATCGAGGTGAAGGACGGGCACCACTCCCTCTCCCACCACGAGAACAACGAATCGAAGATTGGGGATATCGCCAAAATCGATACCTATTACTCCGAGCAGTTCTCCTATTTCCTCAACAAGATGCGAGAGACCAAGGAAGCCGACGGTTCGTCACTCCTGGATAACTCCTTCATTGTCTACGGCGGATGCATCTCGGACGGAAACCGTCACGATCACCACAATCTCCCCGTGCTGCTAGCCGGTCGCGGAGGTCGCGGTATCGAAACAGGACGATTGATCGATTTCCCCGAGTACACCCCGATGAACAATCTTTACTCGACGATGTTGGAGCATATTGGAATGAACGACATCGTGTTCGGGGATGGGAATGGAAAGATCGTTTTAAGCTAGTCAACGAGCCAATCAACTCCACCGAAATCAGACAGCCGAGGCGACCGACCGCTTCGGCTGTTTTTGTTTCTGTGCCGCCATCGACAGCGAATACAATGCGAGGGAGCTACAATCTTCCTCATTGCATCCGACGCTAGCTGCGAGATTCGAACCTATGCGCATTTGTTTTTTGTTGTTGATTGGTTTTGCATTGGCTTTTGACGCGAGCGCAACAAGTTCTGCCCAAGAGAAAGAGTCCCCGAAACGGGACCTCCCGGCCGGTGCCGAGACGATTCGCGAATCGAAAGTGGCGGGAACTATTTCCTTTTTAGCCAGCGATGAATTAGCTGGTCGCGGCACAGGTTCTCCCGAATTCGACGTCGCAGCAGCCTACGTTGCATCCCGGTTCCGATCCGCAGGCCTTCAGGGTGCTGGGGACGATGGAACGTTCTTTCATTTGACCAAACAGACGCTGAAGCAACTCCCCGGTGAAGCAACCCTTCGATCGGGAGCAGGGGAGTCGATGCCAATCCTGGGAATCTTGGGTGCGTCGGACGAGAAAGCCATGTACCGCGGCCCGCTTCAAGCCGTGGAGCTTGCCAACGTGAGCGAACTCAAGGATTTGCCACCATTCGTCACGGGGGAATTTGAGCCTACCGGCAAAGGGGCACGCGCGATGGCCCAATTGAGTCGACTCGCACAGTCGTTGGAGTCTGCAGGCGCAAAGGGATTGATTCTTCGGACCGACGGAGCGAGCGAATGGACAACGCTGGCCAAAGAGCTGCAAGGCAAAGCTCGCATGGAAGCGAGGGTTCCGATTCGCATCCCCATTTTGCTGATCGATCAACAAACGAAGGTCCCTGATCAGATCGATATGGTGGTGCCACCGGCTCGCCTAGTGGAGCAAGCGATGCGAAACGTGATCGCCGTGATCCCCGGCAGCGATCCGACTCTTTCCAAGGAGGCGGTACTCTTTTCGGCGCACCTGGACCATCTCGGCGAGGGGGCCCCGAATGTTTCGGGCGATGACCAGCAAGACGTCATCTATAACGGTGCCGACGACGACGCCTCGGGAGTGACCGCCGTCCTCACCTTGGCAGATGCATTCGCTGCGATGCCGGCGCCACCCAAACGATCATTGCTTTTCATGACTTTCTGGGGAGAGGAGTCCGGGTTGCTCGGTTCCAAGGCTTATGTGGATCGTCCCACATGGCCACTCGGGTCGATCATTGCCAACGTCAATATCGAGATGATCGGCCGTCCCGAAGATGGGGCCCGAGGCAAGATTTGGGTAACAGGTTGGAACGAATCCGACCTGGGCCCTCTAATGCGTGAATCGGCAAACCGATGGGGTGTCGAGATTTTTGAACACCCCAAGTTCAGTGCCATGCTTTATCGTTCCAGCGACAACTGGTCCTTTGCTCAGCGAGGGGTCATTGCTCACAGTTTTTCTGCTGGCTCGCTGCATGCGGACTATCACCAGGTTGACGACGAGTGGGATAGGCTCGAGATTCCCCACATGACACGCGTTATCCAAGGCTTGTTCGTCGGCTCCCTCCCTTTGGTCGACGGATCTCTCACTCCGAAAACTGCCAAGCCGTAGCGAACACCCGCCGATCTATCAGGTAGGATTCAGACGGGGGGCTATATTGCCCCCGTCGCATCCTAGCCCTCTGTCCACTCCTCCCATTCTTTCGATGTGACGGCCATGGTAATCCGAGTCGCCTTATTGACGTCCTTATTTTTATGGTTGGTCGCGAGCTCGGTCTCTGGCGAGACGGTTCGCAAGGCACAGTCGCTGGAAGCATTGCTAAAAAGTGCACCGAAGCCATGGTTGATCGACGAGATTCTTACGAGAGGGGATGCGAGGCGAGGCGCCATCCTCTTCCATACCTCCGCGGCTGCTTGCGTCCGCTGTCATGCGATTGACAAAGGACAAGCTCCCGTTGGGCCAAGACTTTCGGAGATTCGAAGCCAAGACTCGCGTCTCGTTTCCGATCGCTCCTACTTGCTCACAGCCCTGCTTGAACCCTCTCGCGATATTCGCCCCGAATTTCGAGTCAACACGATTCGAACAGACGAGGATTCGATCTTCTCTGGGCTCGTTGTCAAAGAGACTGCCGACTCCGTTCAACTCCGCGCTTCCAACGATCTGAATCAACTGCATTCGATCCCTAAATCGCAAATCGAATCCCGTGTCGAGTCGAAGGCTTCCTTGATGCCTGATGGATTGATCGGGACGTTGCGCGATCAAGGAGAGTTCTACGATCTCGCCGCCTACGTTTTCGCAGTAGCCGAAGGTGGTCCCGATACGGAGCAGGAACTCATGCCGCTTCCTGATCAAATTGCCGTACAAGAAGATTGGCTCGATCTCAACCACAAGGGGATCCTCACGAAGCTCGCGAAGAAAGACTTTGAGGCGGGGCAAGCGATCTACCAGGGCTACTGCATCGACTGCCACGGGAAGGACGGAAACACACCAAATCTCCCTACCGCCCGCGCGTTTGGAAAGCAGCCACTGAAGTTCGGTAATGATCCCTACCGCATGTTTTTGACACTTACCAAGGGGAACGGATTGATGGGGAGCATGCGTCATTTGACTCCCTACCAGAGATACCAAGTCATTCATTACATTCGCGAAGCCTTCATGAAGCCTTCGAATCCGGACTACACACCCCTGGACGCGACTTACTTGGATTCGTTACCGACCGGCTCCGAGTTGGGAGATGAGATTCCCGTGATCTCGCGCGACTACGGTGCCGCCCTTGGTTCACAATTTCAGCGGAATCATCCTAGCGCGCTGACCACTTCGACAGGTTCGTGGACCCTATCCTACGATTTACACTCGATGGACATTGCTGGCGTGTGGCGAAATGCCTTTCTCGATCTTTCCGAGACTCAGCATCAGAAAGGCCGAGGGGAAGGAGTCGCAGAACCGGGGGCGTCACCTGTGGAAACGATGATGGGCTGGAAATGGGGACACAACGGGACTCTGGATTACGACCGAAACCATTTGCCTCCACGCGGACCGATGCCCCGAGAATGGCTCGTCTATCGAGGCTACTATCGCCACGGTCGAGAGATCATGTTGAGCTACGAAATCGACCGGCGTCCGGTCTTAGAGAAGTTGATTTCGGTGAAAGAGGATTCCAATAGGACGCTCGATGGGAACGCTCTTCGAAGACGCATGCGCATTGCACCAGGCAGGGAGCTTGTTCTATCCGTGGCCAAATGGTCGGGTGCAACGACTGGTTCATCACCTGTCGAGAAAAGAACGATCCATCGCGATGGTCGTGTCTACTCGATGGCTCAAGTAAGACATCGCAGTGATCCATCAAATCCAGAACGCGATGCGGAATCGCCTTGGGTTACCGTGGTGGTCGACTCCGATTCGGTTCGACTGGACATCGACCGGGAGGGACGTGTGGTATGGACCATTCCGGAGTCGGAGAGTCCGTTGGAGTGCGAGATTCTTTTGAGCCCGACCCAACCGGCCGGTCTGGATCCTGCGCAAGTCGGCAAGGCAGAGACGGTTTCGAATTCCGACGCATTGGGTGATCGGCTCGCCCGAATCTTGACGGGATGGAAGGATTCCGATTTCGAAGATTGGAAACAGGGGAGTGCTTTGTGGCCAGAACGCCTCCAGACGGTCGGATGGCTGGGACTGGAGCAAGAGGGTTATGCACTCGATACGATATCCATCCCGAAATCGAATCCTTGGAATGCATGGTTGCGAACAGCAGCGATCGACTTTTTTTCCGATGGCCGCATGGTGGTGTCGACGTATGGTGGAGATGTCTGGTTGGTGTCAGGTATCGATGCGACGCTCAAACAGATTGAGTGGAAGCGATTCGCATCAGGTCTTTATGAACCTCTTGGGATCAAGATTGTCAACGAAGTTCCTTATGTGACCTGCAAGGATCGGGTGGTCCGGCTGCACGACACCAACGGAGATGACGAAGCAGATTTCTACGAGAACTTCTTTGATGACCCCGACGTTTCGACCCATTTCCACGCCTTTAATTTCGATTTGCAGATCGATCGTGAGGGTTGGCTGGTGTATGCGAAAGGGGGACACGGTGCCGACTACTCCATTCCTGGCGCAATCCTTCGCATTTCGCCCGATGGTACACGGAAAGAGGAGTTCGCTACCGGATTCAGAGTTCCCAACGGGATGGGGGTCTTACCCGATGGCCGGCTGACTTGTAGCGACAATCAAGGCCAGTGGATGCCAGCTTCCAAAATCAATCTCTTGCGACGGGGCGGTTACTACGGCTGGGTCCCAACGTACGGGCAGAAGGGGAAATGGTCGACGGATGGAGGAAAGATCGATTTGTCCCAAGTCGTCCCTCCCGAGGATTTCGATCGTCCCTTGGTATGGATTCCCCATGAGTTCGACAACTCGTCTGGCGGACAACTTTGGGCCGGAGACTCCCGATGGGGGCCTCTGTCGGGTCATTTGCTCCATACAAGCTTCGGGAAAGGTTGGATGTATTACGTCCTGACCCAGCAGGTGGGGGATAGGACGCAAGGGGCGATTATCAAACTCCCCTTCGATTTCCAGACTGGAATTATGCGGGCTCGCACCCATCCGCGGGATGGACAGGTCTACGCAGTCGGCCTGCAGGGTTGGAATGGGAGCGGGCGAATCGGATTGCGAGACGAAGGGATCCAACGGCTCCGCTATACGGGTCGCGATTGGAAAATGGTTTCAGACGCCAAGGTCAAGCGAGGGGAGATCGTCCTCCAATGCAATTTCCCGATCGCCGCCGATTCGATCCTGAGGGAGGGAGCGGTGACCGTTGAGGCTTGGAATTACAGATGGAGTTCCGCCTACGGCTCCGATCAGTATTCCCCGACAACCGGAAAGCCGGGTGTGGATTCACTCGCCTTGAAGCGGATTGCCTTGGACAAGGAAGGAACTGTTTTGCGGATCGAGGCCCCCCAATTACGCCCTGTCGACCAGCTTCATGTGACGCTGCGAGTGAAAGCTCAGGATGGGACGTCGTTTGAGGAGGAGGTGTATTGGACGATTCATGCTATTCCGGAAGAACTTCCAAAAGATTGAATTCAATCCATAAAAAAGTGCATTCTCCGCGCCCTAACGCGGATCTTGCCAAGCCGAAACATATCAACACCAACCCACACGAAGAAGATGTACCAAGACATTTCCATTCCAGACCCATCGATTGTGCTTGATCATCTAGAAGCCTTTCGCAGGTCGAAGACCATGTTCGCCGCCGTCGATCTCGGCGTCTTCGACGCCTTGGCGGATCAATCCATCGGCAGCGAATCGCTTGCAGCTCAGTTAAGTTGTCATGAACCCTCCTTAAGGATGCTTTTGGAGAGTTGCGTAGGATTGGGCTTGCTCCAGCGAACGGAAAGTGGATTTCGGAACACCGACGTATCGCGAGCGTATTTATGTTCGGACAGCCCACGGCGAATGACGGGATACATTCAATACTCCAATCACGTGATGTGGAAAATGTGGGGGCATCTCGAAGATGCCGTTCGCGAGGGGACACACCGTTGGAAACAAACATTCGGATTCGATGGCCCCATCTTCTCTCATTTCTTCCGAACGCCGGAAGCGATGGAAGAGTTCTTGATGGGAATGCATGGATTCGGAATGATCACTTCGCCCAGGGTGGTCGAGCTATTTGACTTGAGTCCGTATCGAGTCCTTTGCGACTTGGGCGGGGCGACGGGGCATTTAGCCATCGCTGCATGCGAGCGTTATCCTTCGATGTCCGCAAAAGTCTTTGATCTCCCGCACGCATTGGATCTCGCGCGGCGGATGACACGGGAGGCGGGATTGGACGCACGGATCGAAATCGTCGGAGGCGACTTCTTTGTGGACCCTTTACCCCACGCCGACTTGTACGCATTGGGGCGAATCGTTCACGACTGGGATGAGCCGAAGATCCGCGTCTTGCTCCAAAAAATCTACGAGGCCCTTCCGGTAGGGGGCGCACTTCTGATCGGCGAGAAGGTGCTTTGGGAGAATCGCTCCGGGCCTCGGTGGGCTCAAATGCAGAGCCTCAACATGCTGGTGTGCACGGAGGGAAAGGAACGATCCGGCGCGGAATACGCTCAACTTCTCCGCGACGTAGGGTTTTCGAAGATTGCCGTTGCGAGAACCCAAGTCCCCTTGGACGCCGTTCTCGCGGTCAAAGGATAATTCTTGACTGGGGCGCGACGCCCACCGCCAAACTATTCCGCTGGCGACGCGGAATGCGGGACAATCACAAAGACGGCATTTTCCCAGTGGGGGACATCGATGGTCGAACTCTACCAAGCAGCCATATCGGGACCGGTGCTCCCCGCGACCATTCTCCTTGTCCTGCTCCTACTTTGGAGTATCAGCACAATCGTTCTGGGAGTGGGTAGCGACCTCACGCTAGGAGACTGGTTCCCAGGAGAGCCCTCGTTAGGTCCTGATACCGACGGAACATGGCAAACGGTCCAACACACCGTGGGAGACGCGCTCGGGGGTGTGGTGCTCACCCCGGCGAAATGGCTGAATTTGAAGGATTTGCCCATCGTGGTCTGGGGGGGCGTATTTACACTGGTTTGGTGGTCCGTATCGATCACCAATTGGTTTTGTTGCGACCCCTATTTTTTCGGAGAAGACCCGGGTTTCGGTTGGAGCGCAGTGATCCTTATTAGGAATATCGCCATCGCATTGCTCGTCACCAAACTGATCACCCAACCGATGAAAAATTGGTTCATCAACCATGAATTGAAGGCGGTCGATCTCGTTGGTCAAGAAGTCATTATCGCTTCGTACGACGCATCGCCGACGCATGGGCAAGCCAAATACAAGACCGACAGCGCCCCGCTGTTGCTCAATGTGAAAACCGATGGACCGATTCTCCCTAAAGGGACCAGGGCATGGATTGCGCATTACGATCCTAAAACCCGTATCTATATCGTTTCCGCTACGACAACGACCACTTCGATTACTTCTCACTAAGTGCCCACTATGTATGCAGCTCTTGTTATTGTTGTCTGTGCTCTTGTCTTCCTCTTCGCTCTTGGGATCGTTGCGAGCCGATTCTATGTGAAGGTAGGTCCCGATGAAGCTATTGTGAAGACCGGAATGGGAGGGATGGTGGTCGTCATCGATGGAGGCCGTTTGATTTGGCCCGTCGTCCACCGCTACGAGAAGATGGATCTCACCCTCAAGAGCTTTGAAATCTCTCGCGAGGGATCCGAGGGCCTCATATGCAAAGACAATATCCGAGCGGATATCAAAACCGTATTTTTTATCCGCGTCGACAAGACGCAGGATGAAATCAAAGAAGTGGCTCAGTCCATCGGATGCAAGCGAGCATCGCAATTGGAGACATTGCGAGAATTGTTTGACGCTAAATTCTCCGAAGCACTCAAGACCGTCGGGAAGCAATTTGAATTTGTCGAACTCTATGACAAGCGGGACAAGTTCAAAGGAGAAATCCTCAAAGTCATCGGCACAGACTTAAACGGGTATCGACTCGACGACTGCGCGATTGACTATCTCGAGCAGACCCGACTCGAACTCCTCAATCCCAATAACATCCTCGATGCCGAGGGGATTAAGAAGATCACCGAACTGACCTCGGCGGAGAAGATCAAAGAGAACCACTTCACACGAGAACGAGAAAAGACCCTCAAGAAGCAGGACGTCGAAGCTCAAGAAGCGATCTTGGAATTGGAACGCCAACGCATCGAAGCGACAGAACGACAAACCCGCGAAGTTGCCGAAATACATGCTCGCGAGACCGCTAGCGCTGCGAAAGTCCAAGAGGAGAATCGACTCGAATCGGAAAAGGCTCGCATCGCTGCAGATGAAGAAATTGGGGTCGCGACCCAGAACAAAGATCGACAGATTCTGGTCGCACAACGTAACAAAGAACGAACCGACGGAGTCGAACTGGAACGGATTCAGCGAGACCGAAACCTGGAAGCGATCGAACGCGAACGGGTTGTGGGGCTTGCCAGCGTAGAAAAAGAAAAGGCGCTGGAACTGGAACGTCGCAACATCCAAGAGGTGATCCGCGAACGAGTCATGGTCGAGCGCTCTGTCGTCGAAGAACAGCAAAGAATGAAAGATACCGAAGCCTTCGCGACGGCAGAACGTACCAAGAAGGTCGAAATCACCGCGGCAGAAATGGCCGCCGAACAATCGCTCGTTAAGCAAATTAAAGCCGCCGAAGCGGAACTCAAAGCATCCGAGAGCAGGACCGCGCAGATGCGCCTCGTCGCACAAGCCGAACGGGATCAAGCGGAGAAGAAAGCCGAAGCAGTCCGACTCTTGGCGGAAGCATCCCGCACCGAATACTCTGCTGAAGGTATGGCTGAGGCAGAGGTCATGCAGGCTAAGGCAAACGCGTTGCAGGAACAAGGACTGGCCGAAGCCCGTGTGCTTAAAGAAAAGTTCTCCGCAGAAGCTCTCGGTATCACCGAGAAGGCCAATGCGATGAAAGAACTCGACTCCGTCGGCAAACAACACGAAGAGTTCAAGCTTCGACTGGAAAAGGACAAGCAGATCGAAATCGCTGCGATCCAAGCCCAGCAATCCATTTCCTCGAGCCAAGCGGCTGTGCTCGGCGAAGCGTTGAAGGCGGCCAAGATCGATATCGTGGGTGGAGACGGGGAGTTCTTCCAACAAATCACCGCTGCCGTCCAGGCAGGGAAGTCGATCGACCGCTTTGTTCAGAACTCCAGCGTCGCTAACGATATCAAAAACACGTTCTTCTCGGGAAACCCTGAACAGTTTAAAAACGCACTTGGAAATCTCCTGGATCAACTCCACCTGGATTCCACCAGCATTCGCGATCTCAGCGTAGCCGCCTTGATCGGAAAGCTCATGGCAGGCGACCTTGTGGGTGCGACTCCGAGCGATACCGCGCTGGGCACGATGAGCAACTTGCTCAGTATGGCCACGCAGCTGCAGCTTGGAAACAAACCGGTGAAAGAGGTTTTGGCGAAGTAGTCGCATCCGATCAGGATGTTCAATGCCTCGACCTTTCATAACGGTCGATCGTGGTTTCGAGCTTTGCCGATATCGTCAATCACATTTCCCGTGCTCGACGGGTGTCCTTCGATTATCCACTATGGACCTCGAAAACGGATGCAGTGGGACTCGATCCGAGTGAACGGCATCCGGAAATTGGATTCGAAGATTTTCCTTTTCTGCTGGACTACCCGTAAGGGTAGCTGGGCCGTAAGGGTAGCTGGGACAACGCAAGGAAAAGATTCGGGAATCGACTGCGTTAAGAATGGATCGGATTTCGTCGAAAGCTCAATCCGTCTCAGCTGCCCCATGTCGTCCCCCGGTCGGAGGGATAGAAACCTTCGCCGATGTGGCGAATAAGGGAATGTGTTGCCGGTCGATTATCGACCATCTCTCGCTGCCGCTGACCAAGCATTGATCTTTCAGCAGTCACCAGCCCCTGTGCACAGCGTTTGAATTGCATGAACAACATGCAATTCTATTTCCTCTCCGTCTTCGGCACGGGGCTTGCGTTTCATGTCATTCAGAGCCAAACGACAGGACCCTGTGGTCGATCGTATGGCGAAGCGAAAGTAGACAATCAACGCAAAGCAAAACCCTTTTCTAGACGAGGATTACGATGAGAAAGCACATTTGGTCGCTGCCTGTAGCCGGTTCTTTGGCGGTTCTAGCGTTCACAGGCTGCGAACCCATGAATACCAGCACCACGGCTGACCCCGTTCGTGTCGAAGCCAACAACAAGGCGGACGATGTCCGATCCGCCTCGCAATCGGCCGCCGATGCAACACGCGAAAACGCCAATGCGACAGCGGATTCCGTTCGTCAAAACGCTGGCAAGACGTGGACCGGCGCAGCACAAGATCCCAACGCTGAGAAGCGAGCCGACGCGATTGAAAAAGCCGGCGAAAAGAGAGCAGACGAACTGGAACGCGTCGGTGAAAACCGCGCGGACTTGATCGAAGCCAAGGGTGAGAAGAAGGCGGATCAAATCGAAAAAGTCGAGGCCGCTAAGCCGAGCATCCCTGACTAACCGGTACGCCAACATCAACACACCCCCGATTAGGGTAGAGGGTCTTACGATCCCCTACCCTATTTTTGTTTGCTTAATGCTTCTAGGCGAAGATGCGTCGGTTGAAGACCAACCACTCCGTCATGAGCAAGACCAACCCCACGACCAAGAGCCAACGCCAAATCTCTTGGCGAGCTTGGATGACGGACTCGGTCGCCGCAATTTTGTTGCCCCCAATTTCAATCCCCTCCGTCACTTCCAACTTGCTCTCTTGGGGTGAGAACAAGTTTACGCAAAAGGTCTCCATCGGCTCCTTTTCATCCCCCGCATAAACGCGGTAGGAACCGAGTTCGTCGGTGCGAGTGAATGTTAATCGAGACTCCGAATTGCGTTCTAATGGATAACTCGTACCCTTGGGTGATTCGACTCGATACGCATCGAAGCGATTTGAAAGAGTTAACCCGATCGCTTGCCCCGGTAGCACCGTCGGCGCTGTCGCCTCCGTAATGCCGCCACCCAAGTGCTCGATGACGGAGTACACAAACACAGGAAAGCTTCGCTTTCGCCCCCAGTCGGTGTTGATTTCCAAGCCCCGTTCCGAACTCTCCACCAGCGAGAACCCCATCACGGCATCTTGGAAAGGTCCTCGGGGGGCGACAGCAAAAACAGGTCCGTTATTGCTGGTCATCAGAACAGTCCCTCCCTCCGGTGGCGTCACAGTATGACCTTCAAATATCGTCACCGATGCCATTTCTAAATACTGCGTGATCGGATTCTGCCGATTGACATCCAATATAAAAAGGGGCCCATCATCAGGTCCCACTCCCCATCCGGGCGCCGCGGCATCCGTAGACGCGGGAGGCTGCATCCCGAGAAACAGAGTATTGGCATTCGGCATCTTCTTCGGTGCGCATTGGTCGAACAGAATCAAATCGTAGGATGCCGCCAATTCGGCTTCGCTGGTCTCCAGTTTCGCAAGGAAGTCTACCGGTTCCACTTGAACGGTCGCGATGCGCTGACACCGCTCCGTCTGGAGGGCCGCTTCCAACGCCGAATTCCCTGGAGTCAGAACGAGCACCGAGATACGGCGGCTCGGTCGGATGGCGGCGTAGGCCACATTGTCAATCATTAGTGGATCTTCGTAGTCGAGCGTGAGCTTCAAGTCACCTTGGTCCAATTGCTGCAAATCGAACAGCAAGGCAGTTTCTTTGCCCGGTTCGATTGAGATTTCGTTTGCATCCGCTAATTCTCCATTGAGTTCGAGAGAGGCGGTGCACCGGACCGCTTCGTCCCCAAAGTTGGTGATTCGAGCAAAGGCTTCCATGGCGTTTTGCTTCTCGTCGTTGCGTTGCACAGCGAATGTAACAATGGCGACATTGGGTGTCCCCGCCTCACCGATAGGAACGTATTCCACCTGGAGTTGCCCCAAATCGGCTTCTTCCAATCCGCTAAATGCGCCATCGCTCATCACGAAAACCTTCGCAGGGATTGCATCGGCAACTTGAACATCCCCGACTTCATCGAAACTCGATCTGCCGGGGTTCGCGAGTCCTGCCGCAGCTCGCAGCGCTTCGCTGATATCGGTCGTCCTTTGCGTCGGTTCGATCGATTGGACCGCGGCGAGCAGTTTGCTTTTGTCTTTAGTAAAACCTTGACGAACATCCGCACGATCCGAGAAAGCAATCACCATCCCAACATCATCGCTGCCTGTCTGAGAGATTAAATTCCGCACTTGTTCTTTCGCCTTTTCCAGGCGACTGGATCCCTCTTCGACCGTCTGCATACTGGCCGATTGATCGATAATATAGATGCGACGGTCCCCTATCGCGTCGGTCCCCTGCCATCCTGGGCGTAAACAAGCGAGAATCGCCAACAGCAAGAACAACAGTTGCAGCCATAACAAAATGTTGTTCCGAAGTCTCTGCCATATACTATTAACATGTAGGTCCTCAAGAGCCCTCCTCCACAACAAAGTGCTCGGGACCTCGATGGGGCGGCGGCGGAGCTTTAAGAAGTACAGGCTAAGGACCGCTGGTGGTATAGCGGCCATTAACAACCACCATGGCCAAGTGAGCGTGTTGATCCAGTTCATCGAACAAGCCCCCTGGCTCTCAAATACTCATTGACTAGCTGATCGGCGGCTCGATCGCTTCTGGCCGGAACATAGGTGATCGACAGACGATTGCAGAATGTCTTGGCTTGATCGACGAACGCGTTCAAGGTTTGTTGGTATCGCTGAAGGATGGGGGTCGATATCGACAGCTCGCGCACATCGCCATCCTCGCAATCGACGAGCTTCAAGTCTCCCACCAGTTTCGGTTCCAGTTCTTCAGGGCTGAGAATATGGACCATAAAGACATCCATCCCGCGTGCTACCAACATTCGAAGGGCTGACTCGTAACCGGCCTTGCTCATGAGATCCGATATCACAACCGCGATCCCTTTGCCGGAATTCCGCAAACAAAAACGCTTGATGGCGTCCTGCATTTCCACTCCACCTGATCCGCACTCGATGGCTTCCAATGCCCCCATCAGTCGATGCGAGTTCGATTTCCCGCGGAGAACAACAGGTGTTCCAGCCGATGCGAACCCCGAGACCGAAACTCGATCGCCTCTGCAAAGTCCGATGTAACCTAGACTCGCGGCGATCTGTTTCCCCACATGCAACTTGCTAGGATCCCCAAAACCCATCGAAAGTGAATCGTCGAGGATTGCATAGAAGTGCAAATCCTCCTCTTCCAAAAAGAGCTTGAGATAGAGCCTATCCAAGCGAGCGTAAAGATTCCAATCGATGAACCGGAGGTCATCCCCCGAGGAGTAGTTCCTGAAATCGGCGAACTCGACACTTTGCCCTTTCCGCTTGCTCCGCCGTTCCCCCTTCATTCTCCCGCGAAAGATCTTACGACTGACCAACTCCATCCGCTCCAATTTGCTCATCAATTCGGGCGTGAGCAGCGGTGCGCTGGTGCGTGAAGCGGAGTCCATAGGGCTGACCGTAAGAAGTTTTTGTGAAGGAAGATGGTTCGGAGGATCGCTCCGCACCGCCAGTATACCAGAGTCGCAATGGATGGATTATTCGTAGCCCAATGCAGTCTTCAGGTGGATTCTGGCTGCTCGCTCCGCCGGGATCAAGGACGCTGCTACCGCCATGATCATGGCTAACGCAATACTCGACAGGAAGAACCAAGGTCGCAACACCAACTCCACATCGTGGCCCGTCGCCGTGTAGGTGGAAAGATTGATCAGATAGGCAATGACTCCGCCCATCAAGGCTCCAGGAACGAAACCAACAATCCCGAGAAGCAACGCCTGCGAGACAATCATCCGACGAACCTGGGCCCGCGTCATCGCAACGACTCGCAACAACCCAATCTCCCGCGTTTGCTCGATGATGTTCATGGAAAGGGTGTTCACAAGCCCGAACGATGCGATCGCCGAGCCCAATGCCAACAATCCCCAAAGCCCCGCATTCACCCCTCGCGACATCGAACGAATCATCTCCACCAAGTCCGCATTGGACTGAAACAAAAGCCCCTCCGCCTCGCACAAGGCTTGAACACGCGACTCCACCTCGCTCGCGCGATCAGGCATGGCATCGACGATGTAGGCATCCTGCCCCTCGACTTGAAACGCAACTTCGGCAGCACCTCGGTCCATATAAACCGTGAGCCCACCCGCGATGTAATCGTTCACCACACCCGCAATGCGATACTCCCGAACGCCAGAAAGGGTTTCCATCGGCAGAACATCGCCGCGATGAATCTTTAATCGCTCGCTGAGAACGCTTCCAATCGCCACTTCTCCGTTCGCTAGCCCAGCACCGATCTCTTCGGTCTTTCCATCGACAACATCGAAATAGACCGCGTCGGCCTCCTGATACTTTCGAATCACGACAATCACCGAATTCTCACCCGACCTGGCGCTAACGAAACGAAGGGGCGTGACTTTCTCCACGCCCTCCATCGCTCGGAGCTCTTCACCCACCGCATCCGACAGATCTGCGGACCGCCCCGTCGACATATCCGGCATGGTCGCTCGCACAAAGAAGTCCCCCACGAGCGCCCGAGAACACCAGACATCGACATCCCGAATGTTGTCCATGATGGTCAACCCCAGTCCGATTCCGGTGCTGATTGCGATGAACAGCACACTCGCGGTCATCGCGGTCCGACTGCGGTGCCTCAACAGCTGACGATGGGCGAGCCCCGACTCCACCCCTAGCAATGGCCGGATCAACCGTTGCACGCATCGAGAAGTTGGCTCCACGATCAATGGCAATAAAAATACGATGCCCACCAAAATCGATACCGACGCTGCGATCGTCCATTTCATCGAAAGCAACTCGAGAAAACAGCCCAGGTGCAACCCCCCGCCCAAAGCGACCAACAGTCCCCCAAGGGCAGGCCATCGCCAACTCGACCCCCGCATCTCCGATGCGATCACCACTTGCATGGCTTCAGCCGGGGATAGCATTCCCGCCCGCCGCGCCGGAAGAAAAGCGCCCGCCCAGGAAATACCCAAACCAAATACAACGGCGAGAGCGAATGGCCACCAATGCACCTGCGGATCTGGCATGCCGGTCTGCAACACCTGGGAAGTCGCTCGTACGAGGAAAAAAGCTCCGACAACACCGACCAACGAACCTACCACCGTACCGATCGCCCCCAGCATCAATGCCTCGCGCATCACGAAGCCTTCGATTTGCTTCCTCGTCGCTCCGATCGCTCGCAGAATGCCGAGTTGCCGACGACGCTCTCCGACGACCATTTGAAACGTATTAAAAATCGTGAACACAGCAATCATCAGTGCGAATGCGGTCGCTAATGTCAGCCCCAGTTCCGCCGCACGAATGGTCTGATCCGCCATCTGATTGTCTTGTGCCGGAGCTTTGACCCCGATTCCTACAGGGAGAATCTCCGCAATCGATTCACGAACTCGATCGCGATCACCCTCTTGGTCCCTCAACACTTCGATGCGATCGAGCTTCTGTCGGATCCGAAACTGCGATTGCACTGTGCGCAAAGGACCATAAAGAACACCCCCTTGAGATAGACTGCTCGCTCCTTGATGCCGCAGTAACGCTGCCACCTTCCAAGCTTGCAAGCCCGATCGAGTAAGCAACTTGACCTCCGAACCCAACTCCATCCCCATCGACTTGGCGAATCGCTCATCCAACGCCAACGCGGAACCACTGGATGGCATCTCTCCAACGACCACTTCGTAGTCTCGGACCAACTGATCGACTTCGGAATCGACCCCCAAGATCTGCGTTTTAGCTCGCTTGTCCCCTACGTATAACAACGTGGAACGCTGCACCGTAGGAACCGCGACCCGAACCCCAGATACTTGGGCGACCGATGGAAGAAGGTCCGCATCGAAACTCGCTCCCCCCTCCGCGGTGATGATAAAATCCGTCTTACCTACCAATGCCGCGAACATCGACGATTGCGCCATGCGAACGGTGGAGGATGTCAAAGCGACGGAAATCACGGCGGCCGTCCCTAACGCAACACTGAGTACGGTCAGACCGGTACGAACCGCCCGATGCTGGATCTCACGAAGCGTCATACGCCAAAACGACATCGATTTCTCCTGTTCAAACCTCAACGCGTGGAAGCCGTCCTTCCGCCCCAACCTTCCTCCCTGCATTGTACTCGAAACCAGCCAAACCCACCCTCCCGATTGCGTTATCTTATACGGGTCGCCCACTTCCCCTCTCCAAGATTCTCCCGCCATGAAATGCTTGCTTGCCTGCGCGGTCTTGATCGCCATAGGATTCGCGAAACTTTCGTTCCCTTCCGCGGTTCATGCTTTTGCCCCTCCCAATGTGGTCTTGATCGTCGCGGATGATATGGGCTACGCCGATCTGGGCGTTCAAGGCGCCAAGGGGTTCGAAACCCCTGCTCTGGATAAGCTAGCCAAGGAAGGAACTCGATTTACGGACTTTTATGTCGCCCAAGCAGTCTGCACGGCATCGCGGACGGCACTGATGACGGGCTGCTACCCAAATCGGCTCGGTATGCACGGTGCATACAACCATACCAGTCGCGATGGGATCGCCGCCGAAGAATGGCTGCTGCCAGAGATGTTGCGTGATCGAGGATACGCGACTGCAGGTATGGGGAAATGGCATCTTGGAACTCGCTTGAAATTCCATCCATTCCGCCATGGCTTCGACGAATGGTTCGGCATTCCCTACTCGAACGACAACACGAAATATCATCCGACACTCGCTGCGGAAATGCCTCCTCTGCCTCTGTATGATGGTGAAGAGATCGTCGAACTCGATCCCGATCAATCTCTCTTTACAAAGCGATTCACCGAACGTGCGATCGAATTCATCGAACGGAACAAGACTCGCCCGTTCTTCCTTTACCTACCGCATGTGATGCCTCATGTTCCCATCTTTGCCTCCGAACAATTTCGAGGGAAAAGCCAGTTGGGACTTTATGGCGATGTGATGGAAGAATTGGATTGGTCGGTCGGCGAGATCCTCGGAACGCTTGATCGATTGGACTTGGACGAGAACACACTCGTCATTTTCATCTCGGACAACGGACCTTTTCTCTCTTATGGTGAGCACGCAGGTTCTGCGGCGCCACATCGGGAGGGGAAGCTGACGACGTTCGAAGGTGGCGTGCGTGTTCCTTGCCTGATGCGATGGAAGGGAACGATCCCAGCCCAACGCGTCTGCGCGGAACCTTTTATGGGGATCGACTTGCTACCGACCTTGACGGAGATCGTGGGTGGAAAGCCCGCTCAGCTACCGATCGACGGTCGATCCGCCAAAGGACTGATCCTTGCTGAACCCGATGTGCAGGCACCCCATGAAGCTCTCTACTTCTATTCGGGTACTGCATTGCAAGCGATCCGGAGCGGCCGCTGGAAATTGCACTTCGCACACCCATATATCACGCCAGCAGGAGAGCCGGGGCGGGCGGGAAAGCCATCGAATTTCGGGAAGCTCGCCCCTGCTTCCATTGTGCAGTCGGGTGTCGAAGGAATCGCAACACGGCATGGATATCGAATCGAACATCTCGAGCTCTCCCTCTATGACCTTAGCAAGGATCCAGGAGAACAGCAAAACGTCGCTTCGGCGCATCCTGATGTTGTGAAGAGGTTGTCCGAGTATGCACGCGCAGCAAAACAAGAGCTTGGAGATTCTCTCACGCAGTCCAAGGGGACGGGACTCCGCCCGCCCGGGCTAGACAGCCCCTAGTGCGATGGCCTTGGATTAATGAATGTGCGTGTCAGAAGCCTCATGTTACTGGAGGTCGAGGAAGGCGGATTCTCGCAAAAGCGCAATGCCCGCAAAGGAAGTAGGACAAGCTAGTTTGGAAAGTAATCGTTGGCCTGAGATGCATGGAATGCTTCAACCACGGACGACGCGGAATACACGGAAAAGGCACAAGGAATGGAGTGGCCTTCCTTCGGTGTGTTCGGTGTGTTCCGTGGTTCATTGATCCTCGAACACAAAAGTGAATTCGTGGTCGCTGCTCCAGTTCACGCGGACGTCAAAACCAAAATAGCGGCGCGCTAGAAGCAGAAGAGAAGTTCTTTGGAATTGAGAAGAACATGGGCGAAGTCCTTCCACGCTTCGCGGCGCTGCGACGCAGATGGAGCAATCTCCGCGGAGGCTTGATCGGACCTCCCACCCGCATCCTCGATGAACGCAAGCGAACGGGTCACTTCGCCATCGCTTGGCTCTCGCCCTCGCGCATCCCGCAACATCTCGACAACGCGTTGGCGGTCGCTCAAATCCTTTTTTAGCATGCGATCGGCCCATCGCTCCGCCAACGCATGGATCATCGGATCGTTGAGCATCGTGAGGGCCTGCGCGGGAACATTGGACACATTGCGACGCCCCATCGAACTAAATGGAGTGGGCATGTCAAACGCCGTCAACATGGGATTGAGGAAGTTACGTCGAACCTCCAAGTAAAGACTCCGTCGCCCTCGACCATCCATAGGGCCGCTTTGATTAGGTCGCCCCCGGCCTGTTAAGAAATCGTTGAGGTGCACGCGTACCGTCCCCCCTTCCAGTTGGTTATCAAGTTGCCCCGACACCAAAAACAATCCATCCCGAACGGCTTCACCCTGTAGTTTCTTGACATGCGCAAACGCTAAATACTCATTGCTGGGATCCACCGGAGAGTCATCCCCCGAAGCCGTTCGCTGACGATAGGTGTTCGAAAGGCAAATCGACCGAATCAACGACTTGAGCGACCAGTCCCGTTCTCGGAGCGAAATCGCTAATTCATCTAACAGCTCTGGGTGTGTGGGCGCTTTCCCTTGCACCCCAAAATCATCCGTCGTCGCGACGATTCCGCGCCCGATCAAATGATGCCACAACCGATTCGCGATCACCCGTGCAACGAGAGGATTCTCCGGCGCAAGCATCTGTTCGGCCAACTCCAGCCGCCCCGACCCATGAATATCGTTGCGTACCGTCTCCTTTCCTCCGAGCGCCTCTAAAAAGCGACGGGGAACTTCCTCTGCCGGTTTGTCGGGATTGCCGCGAATGAGAAGGAAATCGTTCTGGCCTGATCCATCCTGCATGGCCATCGCTACTCGCGATTCCCAAGGGGCTTTTTTGGCCAAAGCATCTTCGGCTTCGCTCCACGATTCGACCGCCCGCTGCCACTCCTCTCGAAATGCCGCGGCGGTGGAATCCGATTGCGTCTCACTCCATCGATCCAACAACTCCGCAATAACCCACGCGTCCAGCTTCCGTTCATCCTCGGACTGATTCCCAATCGACGCATCGCTTCCCTTTTGAAGCCTCACGAAGGATTCTTCGATACGATCGGCATCCCACGCTGGCCGAGCCCCCTCCGGGACCGGCCCACTGACAACTTGCGCCAGCTCGAATCCATCGGAACCAATGGCCGAAAACTCCAGGTGCACTCGTTTGTTCCGATAACGGCTTAGGTTGGGACCGAGTACCCATCTCCAACCCGATTCTTTCTCAGCCTTGGATTCAAAAACGGTTTCACCATGCAGCGGGCCAGCGATCAACCGGTGGGAGTCGACAGCCGTGAATACCCGGAAACTCCCTCGCACCCAAAAGGCGAGGCGATCTGATTCCAGCAGAAACGATGGGGTAAGGAACGTCCCCCCTGCTTGGTCCACTTGAGCATATCGATTTTGAGTATTCATTCGATCCAGTACCAATTTTTGTCTCAACCAAAAGGGGTCGAAGGCGATCGATGGAAACGAAGAGGCCCGCACTCGATTGGGAGTCTGGGGATGGAGGCGAAGGGAATACCAGCCTGCCGGCTGAACGTGTAGCCCAAACGCTGGTCCATTGGTTCGGAACGATTCGGGCGGCAGTGTAGCTGCGTCAAATCGAACTCGAGGGTCATGAGATGGAAGCGGCGACGGTCCCTGCTTGGATGAAACCATCGATTGAACCAATTCGCCTCGTTTGGACTCGTCGAGTGTCGGAATCCATTGATTTAAAATCGATTCGATGCGACCACGATATTGGTTTCGTGTGTGCTCTAGTTCCTTTTGAATTTTCTTTTCCGCCTCATCCGTTTCGAACCGAACGAGCCGGTAATGGCTACTCCGCAGATAACCGTACATCGCGTAGTAGTCTTCGTTGCTAATGGCATCGAATTTGTGATCATGGCATCGCGCGCATGCGACGGTCATGCCCAAAAAAGACTTGGAAAAAACGTCCACCATGTTGTCGAACCGGTCCGTTTCGTCTTTGCGAGTATCGACGGGAGAATGGACCCATTCTCCGAGAAACCAAAACCCGGTCGCCAAGATCGATTCGTTCCATCGCTTGGTCGGATGGCGACGTGGATGCTCCTGCAGGTCACCTGCGACGTGTTCGCGGACCAGATCAGAATAGGGAAGGTCTGCATTCCAAGCGCGCACGAGATAATCGCGGTAGTGCTCGGCTCCCGGGATATCTTCGTCGAACTCGTGACCTCGGGACTGCGCGTACCGGACCAAGTCCATCCAGTGCCGTGCAAAGCGAACGCCGAACTGCGGATTCGCGAGAAGGGCGTCTAGCATCTGCTCATACCAATCCTCGCTCGGCTCCTCTCCCCAACGCGCCAACTCCTGATCCGTCGGAGGGATGCCCAACAAGTCCCAATGCAATCGGCGGATAAGTATCTCTCGACTTGCCGGCCCGACAGGTGCCAAGTCTTTCGAGCGGAGTCCTTCGTGGATCCATACATCGATAGGCGATTGTGGTCCCCAGGCCTTCACCATTTCAGGTAGTGGCCGGGAAACGATTGGGCTCCATGCCCAGTGCGAATCCTTCCGAGACGCCAAATCAAATGTCGCAATCTCTTTCTTTGATTGCGGGATCGGCTCTTCTGGCCAAGGAGCACCAGCCAACACCCATTTGGTCAAGTCGTCGATCTCAGCAGCCGGAAGCTTGCCGGACGGTGGCATCTCGTATCCTTCGTAACGGATCGCCTGCAGAAAGAGACTTTCCGATGGATTCTCCCCATCCACCGCGGCCCCCGAATCCCCTCCGGATGGGTAGAAGGACCCATGGTCCAACCGCAGACTTCCCTCCAATCGCCGCGCATCTCCACTATGGCATTCGTAACAACGCTCGACCAAGATCGGACGGATGCGTTTCTCGAAGAATTCGTCTTCTAGCGGCGGTTGAGCCAATCCCTTCTGCCCGATCCAAAGAATGGGAAGAAGGATTACCATGCAAAGGGAAGAAGTTGTGGGAAGCAGTCGAAATGACATGCTTGGCTTTCCTGAGGGTGAAGCGGGGCAGGATGGTGGGGGGGGTGGGCGCACGTATTTCTATCTCATCGGGTCGACATTTCATCGGGCGAATAGGTTCACAAGGCTACCCACTCTTCATGTTGGACATGAGAACCCATACTAGTCCGGCAAGAAGCAGCAGGGAGATCAAGGACAAGACTCCGATCAGCAACCACTGATTTCTTTTTTGACGTTGTTTGCGTTGGGCTTTGAGCAGGGCTGCCGGCGATGGCTTTGCTGCCGACTCCGGTTCGGAAGCGATCGAAGGTCCCGTCGAGGGCATCTCAGGGAATCCGATCGTACTATCGGAGTCGGTGTGCCTGCGGTTCGGTTCCTCGTAGAAGTCGGAGTCGGCCGGATAGAGCTCGGGCAGAAGCTGATCTGCCGTCAACCATTGAGGCTGCCCTTCTCTCCATAGCAAGGAATCCGCCGTCACTCTCTTTTCTTCGATCCAAACCGTTAGGAGCTCTTCGGACGCCGGGCCATACTCTCCACCGCTCGGCGGTCGAACATACCATCGAGCTCCCGCCGCTTCGGCGAACGCTCGCGGTCTGATCTTTGCGTTGACCGGCGGCGCGGATGGCGGGGCCGACGGAGGTGCAACATTTTGTTTTGCAACTGGTTTCGCAGGGGGCTTTGGAACTGGTTTCACCACCGGTTTCTCAACCGGCTTGGCCCCCTTGACGCTAGCGACCGCAGGTTGTGGTTTGGTCGCTGTCTGCGTGGGAGCTCCCACAGAGGTGCTCGCATGGACAGCCGCTACTTTAGGGGCTGGACTGGCTACGGCGATTTGCGGGACAGGCTCTCCCAGCTCCTCGTCAATCGCCAAGGAATAGGTCGCGTCTTGGAGAGGAATGCGAAAGGATTGACCGCACTCGGGGCACTTCCCCCTTTTCCCACCTTGAAAATCCTTCACATGGATCGCGTGAGAGCAATGGTGGCAAGCAAATCGGATTCCCATAGTTCCTCTCGCAGACTGGTTATTCGAAGGGCTCGACCTTCGACGCGTTATCGATACGATTCGTGACACTTGTTGCAGGATTGATCGATCTTGCTCACGGCGGACCTCGCCGACTCAGCGTCCCCTTGCTTGGTGGCTCTCGCGGCCTCGGACGCGGCGTTCACCATCTGACCAGCGAGTTCGACGTACGTGTCGTCATCGGCATCGGTCATCCCCTCCTGTTGGAGAATTTGACCGTAGGCTGCGACGAGCTCAGCGTACTTGAGGACCTCCTCTTGGCCATTTTGAAACTCTTTATCGTTGCTGGTGAGGGGAGCCAGATGTTCACGAAGCGCCCACTCGAGCAACTGCATGCTCGGGCCGCGATCCGCGATATCCTCCCAAGTCACCTCGTCGGTGGTTCCGGAAAGCTTGGAGCCTTTCAACAACTCCGCTAAATCCTGGTGCCGCAATTTGGCTTCATTGAAGACCGGCTGCGTCCCCACTTTGCAGTTGGAGGCCATTTTGGCAAATGACCGTTGACCGTATGGTGCGGAACTCTTCCAGCGAATTTCGTCGGGATATCGGTCGATGATCGCCATCAAGCTTGCCAGCAGGGTAAATTCTCGACGCACGTCTTTGAATCCTCCCGCTGCGAACTTGGCAGGTGTCGTAATGACCGAATCCAGCCTCGTCTTAGACTCCTTGACCAAATCTTCGATGGAGCTGCCGCTGATGAGACTTTTCCAAACACCATCTTTCGACGATGCCTCCTCGCCGGTGGGTTCACTCGCCACTTCGACATTCTTGCCAACCTTGGGCGAGTCGCTCGCCATCTTGGTTTCGGTTGTGCTCGCATCCGGTCTGGTCCCTTGTAGTTGCGACAAGGGGGCGTCGAAGAAGACGCCGGAGAATTCGCCCGGTCGAAAGGTAGGTGGAGCGGCACGAACAGGTCGCTTCACCGTCCGCTGCGCGTGGGCGGGCAGCGAAATGCCCAGCAGCACGCATCCGACCAGCAGCCATCGAACAAAGGGCATGCGTGTCGAGACGGGCGACGGATTCTGCGGTTGGGAGTGCATCGGTTCTCAGGGTTCCAAAACCAGATAGGACGAGCGGGCTCAGTGCAAGACCCCCGGAGAGGGAGACTCGCTCCATTATAGACGACATCCACCGGATTACGAAAACATCTGAAACTGTCCGGCGGCCTGAAAAGCCGATTCGAAGTGCCTAAATGTCGGGCCTTTCCCGATTTCCGGCTCGAGAACCACCTCGATCACATCCGCCCGTCCCGAGGTGCCGAACAACCGATGCTGCTTCATGTACCGAAGCGCCGTATCGGTAATCTTCTTCTGTTTGCGATCATCAACCCGATCTGACGGCCCCTCCCCTGCAGGCGTTGCACGCTCCCCGGTTTTGACTTCGACGAATACCAGCAGACGCCTTTTCCAGACCGCAATGAGATCGATTTCTCCAGTCTTGGTTCGGAACGAGCGTTCGAGGATGAAATACCCTTTCCGTTCCAAATAGACGGCTGCCAACCGCTCGCCAAAGGCTCCAACACTTTCGTTGGGGTAAGGGGGCGGATAGGGGCGGCTTAATTGGAATCGAACCCAACCGGACCATAATGGGTCCAGCCATGCGGTTGGGGTGCAGGACCGGCGGAGCGATGTTTGGATCGACTGCCACCTGCCTTTATGCTTCGTCGTCTCCATCCTCCGTGTCGTCGTCCTCATCGAGGTCTTTGTAGTTCACAGGGGAAATAGCCTTTTTGATCGTCTTGACCATCACATCGATCGGTGGCTCTTTTCCTGTGAACAGCCGGTACTGGTAAGCCGCTTGACGCACAAACATCTGCAGTCCCGTGATGACTGGACACATTGCCGTGCGCGCTCCTTTGATAAACAAAGTCTGCTCGGGATTATAGATGGTATCGAAGACCAACGTCTTCCCCTTAAGCTTGCTCGTTTGAAAAGGGGTTTCGTCCATGTCGGGAAACATCCCAACCGGAGTTCCATTGACGAGGATATCCGGTGCGATGGAATGACGCTCGTTCCAAGGGATAGTCTTGCCGTTGACAACTCCCGCCAACTCTTTCGCAGTCTCCGGATTTCTCGCGGTCACGGTGACAAGGGCTCGACGTTGGGCCAGACCGTAGCCGATGGCCCGCGAAACACCTCCGCTTCCGAGGAGCAGGACCGAAGCTCTTTCAAACGGATCCTCCTTCCCCGTCATCTTCGAGTAGGCTTCGGTGAGGCAATCCATCGCCGCGCGGTAATCGGTGTTGTAACCGACCATTTCTTCCCCCGCGAAGACGACCGTGTTGCACGCTCCGATCCCTTGCGAAGCCGACTCCGCTTGGGTGAGCAACGGCAGAATCGCTTGCTTGTGCGGAATCGTCACGCTCAAACCGCCGATGTTCTCTCGACAGCACCATTTCAAAAACTCCGGCAACTCACCGGATGCCACGCGAAATGGGAGATAGCGGCAATCCAGATCGTGCGCGAGGAACGACGCGTTGTGAATGAGCGGGCTATACGAATGGGCTACCGGATCGGCTACCACTCCAAACAATCGCGTGGTGGCCTGGATCGATTCCGCACGGTAAACGTTCGTCATCTGATCAAAACTCAATTGCCCAGGTGCAACTTTGCGTTCTGAATTGAAGACGCAGTAGGTAAAGGGTGCGCCATACCGCGTTGCGAGGATGCGCGACGGCGTTCCGTAGTCGCCCATCGCAATCCCGATCGTCGGAACTTTTGCATTTCGCATAAGCTCCAGGACTTTCACCATGTCGCCGAACGAGTTCGCTTGCACCGCGATCTTGACGATGTCGGCATCCGCCTTAGCCAATCGTTCGTGGATCGACTCCAAGTCGTCCGGAGTTCCTTCGAAGTTATGCAAACTGACGATGCGCTTCGTCTTGCCATAGCGAGGGATCTTGATCGCGGTGTCTTCTTCCAAGTCTACATATTCGATGCCCATCGCGATGGCAGACCGAAGCAGCATCAATCGCTCTTCTTCGGTTCGATCCCAGCGCCCACCATCCTCCTTGCGTCGACAAGTGACGACGACCGGAGTAGGACGATTTTTTAACAATCGTCCCAAATCGATACTGCGACCGATGTAGTCGAGGCGAAGCTCCGCCAGTTTGGCACCCAACTCCGCGACTTGCTGGTGCTCTTGAATGGTGTGTTTATGTCGAGTTCTAGCGATCGTTACGCAAAGCATGCTGTCAGGGCGGTTAGGGGAAGAGGAAGCAATCCGACTGTCGAGAAGGGCTACGAGTTATTGGCAAACGGGTTCGGCCTCAGGGCTTGGCTCCAGAAGTTGTCACAGGAGCAGGTGGCCCCTGCCAAGTCAGAAACCGTTCCAGGAGCGTGGGGCCTGGTTCGGTCAAGAAACTCTCCGGGTGGAACTGCCACCCTTCGATGGCGTACTGCTTGTGCCGCACTCCCATAATAATTCGATTGCCTGCCGGATCGTCGACCCACGAGGAAACTTCTAAACACTCGGGGAGACTTTCCGGAAGGATGACCAAGGAGTGATAGCGGGTGGCGACGAATGGATTAGGCAAACCGGCGAACATCCCTCGATTGTTGTGGTAGATGCGATCGGTTTTTCCGTGCATCAATTCCGGTGCCCGGACAATTTTTCCTCCGAAGGCTTGTCCGATCGATTGATGCCCCAGGCAAACCCCCAGAATGGGGAACTCGGTGTGCAATTGCTCAATGATCGGAACGCAAATCCCCGCCTCGTTGGGAGTGCAAGGGCCCGGGGAGAGAATGATCCGCTCCGGACGCATGGCCCGGACTTCATCCACCGTCAACTCATCATTGCGGTAGGTTCGGACGTCCAGACGGGGATCGATCTCCCCCAACCTTTGGACGATGTTGTAAGTGAAAGAATCGTAGTTATCGATCAGCAGTATCATGTTGAGCCATGGAAATTCGGCACGGGATCATTCCAACGGCAGTAGTGTAGTCGAGCGAGGAACGGTCGACGACCTCTAGTTGGGTAGACTCCCCTCACCAGGCGGCCCTAGGCGGAAACGGTCGACGACGCCTCGGTCCCCGAGCTTGATTCCGCAAACTGCTGAATGAACTCCATCGACCGCAACATCGCATCTCGGTCGATTTCGTGCGTGTGGATGCAATTCCCGACCCCTCGAAGCATGGTGACAGTCAATCGCCCCCCCAAATGCTGCCGAAACTCCTCCAGACCATCGAACAAGGTTTCGGCGCCGACTATCGGATCATAAATCGGCAACCCAAGATCCCTCAGCACACAGAGGGTAGCGAGCATATCGGACTGCTCCAGACCGTGCACAAAATGGGAATAGACGGTATCGAGGGCCACCCCAATCGAGACCGCCTCCCCGTGGCGAAGCCGGAATTGGGACAAGTGCTCCAGTTTGTGAGCCGACCAATGTCCAAAGTCCAAGGGGCGAGCTTCCTGCATCTCAAACGGATCTCCACCGTGGGTAATGTGATGGAGATGCATCAATACGCTGGAGCGAATCGCCGCCAAAACCGCCTCCCCTTCGCGCCGAGCAATAGCGTGGGCGTGTTCGCACAAAAATCGAAACGCGCCTGGACTCTTGAGCAACGAAACCTTCACAGCCTCGGAAAACCCGGCGACGAAATCTCGCTGCGGCAATTGCGAGAGAAGAGACTGGTCGTTGACGACCGCCCAAGGAACCGAAAAGGTCCCTTTCCAATTCTTCTTGCCGAACGCATTGATGGCATTCTTCACCCCAACCCCCGAATCGGCTTGGGCCAACGTCGTGGTGGGAAACCGAATCAAACGAATGCCGCGGTGCGCGATGCCTGCTGCATACCCAACCGCGTCGAGCAATGCTCCCCCGCCGATCACGCACATGTAGCTTCGCCGATCCAATCCATCCTGATCGATCGCGCGGAAGATGGCCTCAATTTGCTCGGAGTCGTTTTTGATCTGCTCGCCCCCTTCCAAGTACCGAACGGGGGACGTCAGTTCCAGCCGATCAGCGGACCCGATAAGCCTCCGTTCGAGCGACTCCCGAATCGAAGGGTTGGATTCCACGACGGAACGATCCACCCAAAACTGCACGCGGGCACGCTGGGAATCGGTCGCGAAGAGGGAGAGGATCTGATCCCAGTCGCTCTCAAAACACTCTCGGGTGAACCGCAATCGCATGGTTTGCGGGACGGCAAAATTGACATCGAGGGCGTCTTGCGCGATGGACCAAGGAATCGAAGACATGGCTACTGCAGCATCGTTCTGTTGGGAGGGACGCAATCGCGGTGTCGGCGATTTGCAGGAAGGGAGGATGCAGCGGGGAGGGCGCAAACTGGCGCGATCCCCAGCCCCTTCATGATAGTCGGCCCGTTCCCCGGTGGCGAGTCGCGAAAGCTAGCCTTTCTCGTCGACTTTCGACTCGGGTTCGGCCTCTCCATGGGTGGGATGTTTTTCCCACCCTTCGATGCCAAACCGCTTCAAATAATGGACCTCCATCCGCCTCATTTCATCCCGGTTTTCCGGAGTATCGTCTTCGTACCCGAGAACATGCAGCATTCCATGGATGGCATAGAGGATCAACTCCGCTTCAGGTGCCCAACCGACCTCGTTGGCCATCCGCCTCGCCGTGTCCGCAGAAAGAACCAACTCGCCGTCGAGAAAGTCCTCGTCATCGCTGAGGTCGAAGCTGATGACATCGGTCTCGTAGTCATGCTGCAGATAGTTGCGGTTTACCTCTCGGATCTCGGGATCGGAAAGGATGGCGACCGACATGCGTCCCTCTTCGACCCCCGCGTCCGACGCCATCTGCTCAAGCACCTCGTTCATGAGAGGAATATCCATCGGGTCGATTTCGTCGGATTGATGCAGGAGGACTTGGAGCGGCATGACAACTTAGGGGACTTAGAGAGGAACTTCGGGTCAGCGAGAATTTGCCGCGCAAGGGTCCTGGAACGATTGGAAAAACATTGCGAGCCCCGTTATTGCCCGAATGACCAGAATCACCGCGATGCCCGTCAAAATTGGTAAAAACACTTCGCTTGGCGGCCGGATTTGCCGAAACATAGTTTGTATTCGCAAACCATGAGTCTGGTAGTACGAGGGGGGCCTCTGATACCAGTTGTGGGCGGTTCGCATAGCGTACGCTAGCACAGCTGGTCGTGATATCCCCTTCGCATACAACTGGCGAGGAAGTTTGCAGGTGCTGAGGTTTGAAACACAGCTCCAAAGCGCCGTTTTTCCCGCAAAAAAACCGTAGGAGGGTTTCCATGCGACGATTTTTTATGGGCATGGCGATCGCCTCGCTGACCGCCGGTGCACCAATGACGGCGTTCGGTGGAGATCGCGAGATCGCCGATGCCATCATCACTCAGTTGAAGCAACAGCAGTCGACGGGCAGTCTAAAAGGGTTCGATATCAACCTAAGCGTTGAGGAAGGCCGGGTGATTGTCGACGGTGCTGTCGCCAACCAAGGCCAACTCGACTCCATCCTCCGCGTTGCATCGACAACCGCAGGAGTGAAGGAAGTTGTTAACAACGTCAAGGTTCAGCAGTCCTCGCTGCCGCAAGCTGCACCAGCTCCCGCGACAGAACAAGTCGTTGTACCGGCATCCGCCAACGATGATGCTCCCGCATTGATGACGCTTCCAGAAAGCGAAGAACCGACCGTTCGCGCCGAAGATGCTAACATCACTTCGGAAGTCCTCACCCGACTCGGCTCGGCTCAGAAGAACGGCCAACTCCGCAATTTCGATATCGATGTCTCGACGATCGAAGGCGAAGTTTGGGTTCGTGGCCACGTCGCTTCCCCAGACCAAAAGAGCATGGTCCTCGGCACTGTCCAGCGCGTTCCAGGCGTTGTGCGTGTGGTCGATGAAGTCTCCGTGGGACAAACCGTTCGACCCGTGAGCGGGATGCAACAAGCTCCCTCGGCCATGCCGGTTGTCGGCAGCGGAGCACCGCGAGCGTTCGCCCCTAGCACCCTGGTTAATGGATCGGTTCCCGCTGCTCCCGTCGGATACGGAGCTGCCGCTCCTGTTCCGATGCAGGGTGGACCAAGCTATGGTGGTGGCGTTCCTCGCTACGACCAACCCAACATGCCAAACTACGCTTGGCCAAGCTACGCGGCTTACCCGAACTACTCCGCCGTAACCTATCCGAAGCAATACTCTGCGTCGGCCTGGCCTTACATCGGACCATTCTATCCCTACCCGCAAGTTCCCTTGGGATGGCGGAAGGTCGCTCTGGAATGGGATGACGGTCTGTGGTACTTGGACTTCACCCACAAATAAGCGTGGGAAACGATCGGACGCGAACAATTCGAATGAGACACGCCATCGATATCTCGATGGCGTGTTTTTTTTATGTCGCAGCCTGAATGATCTTCGCTTGCGTCGCTTCTTCGCGCGAAAAGATCGCAGTCTGACGCCCTTCGTTGAGGACCATGATGCGGTCGCTTAACGTCAAGATCTCGGGTAGCTCGCTGCTGGTGACAATCACTCCCATGCCCTCTTGGCATAGCTCGCGGATGATACGGTAAAGCTCCGCTTTGGCTCCCACGTCGACGCCCCGCGTCGGGTCGTCGAGCAGCAACACCTTCGGATTGGTCAACAGCCATCTGCCGACGATGCACTTTTGTTGATTGCCTCCGCTCAAACTCAGGATGCTGGCTCGCAAACCATCCGTTTTGATCTTGAGCTTGCTCACCATCGTTTGCCCTGCATTGCGCTCCTTGCCGTCGTTTAACAGCGGACCGGATCGCATGCCTCCCAGCGTGCATAGGGATATGTTTCGGCCGACGTTCATGGCCGTGAAGATGCCTAGTCTCTTCCTGTCCTCGGTCACCAGCGCAATTCCCTCCGCGATCGCTTCTTTAGGATGCGTAGGCTGAATGCGCTTACCGCATACATAGACCTCGCCGGATGGGGGCTCTTTGGAGGCACCGAAGATCGCCTCGAGTAGTTCTGTCCGTCCCGCTCCCATCAATCCAGCAATACCGAGTACCTCACCGGCATGAAGATCAAATTGAATATCCTTCAACCGATATCCGCGCGCGTGTCCGGGCCATCGAAGCCCCAGTTTCTTCACTTCAAGCAGCTTCTCTCCGCGTTCGCGCCGAGGGCCAAGATCGATAGTGTCTAACGATCGCCCCACCATGCACTCCGTCACCTCCTTGGGGCTCATTGACTTGGTATCGCGCTGCGTGATGAATTGACCGTCGCGAAGAATGACAATGCGATCGGACAAATAAAAGACCTCCTCCATCTTGTGCGAGATGTAAAGGATCGTCGTCCCACGCTGCCTCAGCTTGGCGATGACGCGATAGAGCCTCTCCACCTCGGATTCCGTGAGGGCACTGGTCGGTTCGTCCATCACCAGGATGCGCGCGTTGACACTGAGAGCTTTCGCGATCTCGACCAACTGCTGATCGCCAACGCGCAGCGAACCTGCCAATTGCCTCGAATCGATATTGCATTCCAATTCGCGCAACAACTCGTTGGCCCGAAGCTGCATCGCACGATCGTCTCGCAGTCCCCATCGATTGCGAGGCTCCCGTCCGAGGAAGATATTCGCAGCCACCGATAACTGTTCGACTAGATTCAGTTCTTGATGAATAATGGAGATCCCAGCATCCTCGGCATCGCGGGTCCCAGAAAACCGCACCGGTTTGCCATCGAGCTCAATACGCCCTTCGTACTCGGTGTAGACACCGGAAAGAATCTTCATGAGCGTGCTCTTCCCAGCGCCATTCTCCCCGCAAATGGCCACCAGTTCTCCGCGCGCCACATCAAACGAAACACCGTCGAGCGCTCGAACAGCTGCGAAGCGCTTGCCGATGTTTTGAATTGAGATCAAGGTATCCGCGGTCATTTTGGCTTGTGGATCACCGGCTTGTGAATCACCGTCTCGTAGAGAGCGCGACCTGCCAAACAGATCGTGACGAAGACGCCGAAAAGAATCCCCTTCAGAGGGCTATACCAAGCTTGATTGCCAAAAAAGAGCAACAGTCCAATCCCTGCTGTGATTCCCAAGATGGGAATGCTGGCCCAACCGATCGGCGTCGAAAAGTACTTCTTGATCGCGCTCCGATCGACGCGTTGGCTGAACGTGACGGCTAGAACGACAACGATCCCAACAATCATGCCCTCGTACACATCGGAACCTGTCCCGACGATTTTGCTCACCGCATCAATAACGGTTCTCAAAAACAAACATCCCAGCACGACCCCCGGGATCGTTCCAATTCCTCCTTGCAACGAACAGCCTCCAATCACGGAGGAGGCGATCGCGTTCAATTCGTATCCGCGGGCCATGATGTCCGGCTTCGCCGACCCTTGATCGGCAAATGATATGATTCCCACGATCGATGCGGTCACCGCCCCCAGAACATAAGCGAACCACTTCAACCGATCGGTGCGGATGCCACTCAAACGAGCGGCCTGCTCATTGCCACCCATGGCATGGAGATGCCGTCCCGTTACCGTCTTGCTCATGACAATCCAGACGAGGATCGCGAGGATCAAGAACAAGATCGAAATGCTCGTTACATCTTTGAGAACATTGCGAAGGGCTCGGTCGGGGAAGTCGATTTGTGACTTTCCGTTCATCATGATAGGTGCCAGAGCACGGCCGAAGCTTCGCAGTCCAACCAAAGTCGCTAAGGTAGCGATGAACGGAGGAAGCCCGACCGCTGTGATGAGCCACGCATGCAGCGTTCCGATCATCACGCCTACCAGCAACGTTCCCGCTATCGCGAGCACTACGGCGCTCGTGCTGATGGAACCCTTCGAAAAGCCTTCAGGATCCAAGAGTATGAGCAAGGCTCCGAAGACCGTCGCACTGAGGGCGATAACCGATCCACTCGAAAGGTCGATCCCTCCCGAGATGATTATGACGGAACTACCTAACGCGAAAAATCCGAGTAGGACCGTGTTGCGTAGGATCAACTCCGCGGAACTTGCCGATTGATAGTAGTAAGTGTGACCGCTGTCGAGCAATGCCGTGATCAAGACCACGGCGGACCATGCTAATAGCAGCTTGAACTCTACCGATCCCCAAAAAGTTCGCCAAAGAGAGGGCTTGGGAATCATGAGCTGGTCAGGTTGTACTTCTTGAGCCAATCTTGGAATTCGCTGAACTTCACAAACTCAACGCTCGGTCCGAACTCCGCAAACATTTCTTTGGTCAATGGGGAACCTTGATCGGGTACGACGACCTTGAGGCCCGTATCTCGGTTATCACCACCAGGCTGCCCCATTTTGGGGAAGAGTTCCGAGAGGGTCGCTTGATCACCAGATAGCTTCGCAAACGCGTAACGCACCGAATCGTACCCCATTCCAAAGGGGTTTTGGACTACCATGGCGTCGATCATCCCATCCGCCATTTGCTGGATTGCCAACTGCTCTGCGTCAAAAACCACGATTTTGTACTTGTCCCGTGCATTCTTCTCGGAGACGACATCCACGATGGCGGGCGCATTGTACGACCAAATCCCTACGAGCATGGAAAGATTTGGGTGCTTGGCAATCACATCCCGAACATTGTCGCGGGCGCGGTTTCGATCAGCGTCATCTAGCTTTCGATCCTTTTGTGTCGCTTCACCGTAGACGGATGTAAATCCATTCATCCGTTCGATGGCGTTCTGCTGGCTGTCGGTCCCAACAAACTGGGCATATTCCGCATCCGGCTTGATCCCTTTGGCAGCCGTTCCGAGCACCTTGCCTCCGGTGATGTTATTGGTTCCGACATAAAACTCTCGAATCGATCGGTTCTTCTCTTCGAGATCGCTGTCAAAGCAACCGACGATCACACCCTTCTTCTTGAGATTCTCCAACTCGTCGGCAATCGCCGGGTTGGTGGAGGAGAGGGGCGAGATGATCACCGCCAGCACGTCGCTCTGCGTCCCGTACTGCCGAAGCTTCTCAATCTGACCTTGTTCGGTGCCGTCGTTGGAGTCCATCCCCGCGGTAATGCCGTGGTCCGCTAGCTTGAGATCCTCAGCAGCCTTCTTGATCCCGGCCCGAGCCGCATCCCAAAAAGGGGAGTCGGTGTTGTTCAAAAGGACGATCCGCCCCGCCTTAATCTTGGAGCCGCCGCCGCTGGAGTCCCCTTTCGCCGAGGCATCCCCCGACGACGTGCCGGTCGATTTGTCGGACGCAGAATCGCATCCCATACTGAACGTGAGGAGCAGGCCAAAGGTCAGCCATGCCGCGGAGAGAAAGGAAGTCTTCACAGTATTTGCACCCGCGCGACGGAGGATTTAAGGACTAGATCCGCGACCGGATCGACGGCCTAATGGTAATTTTCACGACGAAGCGTGACAAGCACACAGTAAGCGTTGAGAAACATTCTTCTCGCAGTAAGCTTGTAAGGATCGTCGAAACACGCAAGCTTTTCAGTCGATTACTCCATTTCTATCCATGACAGACTTGCGATCTAAGGCGAGTGACGCACTATCGTAGTGAACGATACGTCGCCGACATCCACCTCAATCGACCCCCTTATGGACTCCTCCCAAAAATTCAAACTGATTCACCTCGACGACGAGGACGATGGGCTCACCCTATCGAAGTCACTCAAACGTCACTTGCCCGAATGGACTTGGGGGTCGGTTCGCGACGCCATTTTGAAGCGACGGGTGCAGGTCAACGGGAATCTATGCTTGGACGCTGCTCGCAAGGTAACACCGAAGGATGTGGTGAAACTCTGGAAAGACTCGCTTCCTAAACCGGTCGATGCCACGGCCATCCGACTTGCCTATGTCGACGATTTCCTCGTTGTCGTGGAGAAACCACCAGCGGTTACTTCCACACGCCACTTCGAAGAACGGGACCTTTCTAAAAAGCGGCGACAACTACAACCGACACTTGAAGAATTGGTTCCCCAAGCCCTCATCGATCACTTCCAGGCATACAAGCAATCGAGTATTCCTTCGCCCACCCGCAAACAGCAGCTTTACGAATCGGCTCGACAGCGAGAGCATCGGCTGAAGAAGTATTCGGTCATCGCCGTACATCGACTCGATCGTGATACCAGCGGTTTGATGATCTTTGCACGAACTCCATCTGTCGCTCAAACGTTGGGGTTAATGTTTCGAAAGCACGAGGTGGTCCGAAAATACCACGCTGTAGTTCACGGTTATCCCGAAGCCCAAACCTTCGACAATATCCTGGTTAGGGATCGAGGCGATGGGGTCCGAGGAAGCAAACAAACCGATGCACCGGACCCAACCGAGCAGAGGGCGATCACGCATATTCAACCTTTGGAGAAGATCGGTCCCTATTCGCTGGTGGAGTGCCAGTTGGAAACAGGACGCACGCATCAAATCCGAATTCATTTGGCCGAGGCAGGTCACTTGCTATGTGGTGACACAATTTATGGTCGCAATCGGGATGGCAGCCGAACGGAAGATGTGAGCGGCGCGCCCCGTCAGGCTCTTCATTCCGCAACGCTGGTGTTCAAGCACCCGATCTCCGGTGAGTCGCTTCGCTTCAAGATGCCTTGGCCTGCTGATTTGTTTCAGTGGCTCAAACAACTGCGCAGCGATCATCGCTAGCAAGACGATCCCTTGGCGTCCTGACTGCGAGTCAAACATTACCCGATGCCAAGAGGCACGAGCCGGTTAGGTACAGTGTTTGCGGCCACCGCTTTGCGGCGCGGCGGGCTTTTCCCGCTCGCCCTCGGATTTCCGCTAGACTAATGAGACGATGATCGCTTTTGAGATCGGATCAAGTTGGTTTGCACGGAGATGAACCGAGACAAATAGACACGCAAAGTTCGGAACAGGAGCTACTAGTGACGAATTGGCACAAACTGGGGCACGACGAGGTCTTGAAGGTCCTTTCCACGGACGAAAAGGGCCTTGGAAAATCCGAAGCAGAAAAGCGTCTGAAAGAGAACGGCCCGAATCGCCTCCCGCAGCAACCGCCGACCCCTTGGTGGAAGATTCTCCTGCGCCAGTTCCAAAGCCCGCTGATATACGTTTTGGTTGGTGCGACGATACTCTCGGTTGCTTTAGGGGAAGACAAAGATGCCATCTTCGTCGCCATCGTGCTCGCCCTCAATGCCGTGATCGGGGGCTATCAGGAATGGAGCGCGGAGAAGAGCAGCCGAGCTCTGCAAAAGCTTCTTCAAATTCGGGCGACCGTGACTCGCGATGGCGACACCACGGAGATCGATGCGGAAGAGCTGGCCCCCGGAGATATCGTCTCACTCGAGTCAGGCAATCGAGTCCCCGCCGATCTTCGATTGTTACAAGCTACTGGATTCGAAGTCGATGAATCGCTTCTCACCGGCGAATCGCTCGCGGTTGTGAAGGACAGCGAATGGCTGGGAACAGACGCAACACCGATGGCCGATCGACGGAACCTCGCGTTTGCGGCATCGATTGTCGTTCGAGGTCGCGCTCAAGGGGTGGTTGTCGGAACAGGAGGACACACCGAAGTTGGCAAGCTAGCGGTAGATGTTCTTTCCAGTTCGGGTGGCAAGCCTCCGCTCATCGAGCGCATGGAGAAGTTTTCCACAGCAATCGCTTACGTCGTGCTGGTTTCTGTCGTGGCGGTTTCGCTTATCGCGATCTTCGTGCATGGACATACGCTGCAAGAGATGCTTTTGTTCGGCGTCGCCCTGGCTGTTTCCGCCATACCAGAAGGGCTGCCAGCCGCACTGACGGTCGCTTTGGCCGTTGGCACGACGCGCATGGCCAAGCGTGGAGTGATCGTCCGGCGCCTAGCAGCCGTCGAAGGATTGGGAAGCTGCACAATGATTGCCAGCGACAAGACCGGCACTCTCACTTGTAACGAACTTACGGTCCAGCGGGTCCTGGCCGCCGATCACGCATCGATTCTTGTGACGGGGAGTGGCTTTCAGCCGATCGGAGAACCCCAGATCGATGGCAAACCGCTCGATGCCACGAAATACCCGCCTCTGGTCGATCTGATCGAAGCGGGAGTACTATGCAACGAGGGAGACTTGCATCAGAACGGATCGGATTGGAAATGGCATGGAGACCCCACCGACATCGCCTTGCTCGGCCTAGCTATCAAGTCAAAGTTGAATCCACAGACGATTCGCGACCAGCATCCGGAAACGGGAGCAATTCCCTTCGAGCCAGAGTTCCAGTTTGCTGCGACCGCCCATCGCATCGAGACAGGGACTCGCATATGCGTCAAAGGAGCCCCCGAAAAAGTGCTTCGCATGTGCGCCATTTCGGAACAAACCGAGGCATGGGAACATTGGATGCACCACGCAGAGGAGTTGGCTCGACAAGGTTTCCGCGTGCTCGCGATCGCCTCGGGAAATCGCCCTGAAGAATCGATTGATCTCGATCCGCAACGGCCCCCGCAAGGCCTTGCGTTTCTCGGCTTCATCGGAATGATCGACCCGCTTCGGCCGGGTGTGAAACAAGCGGTGGAACAGTGTCAGTTAGCCGGCATCACGGTCTGCATGGTCACCGGAGACCACCCCGTCACCGCGCTCGCCATTTCAAAGGACCTCGGCATGGCAGATTCACCTGCTAGCGTGGTCGCGGGCCAGTCGCTCAACGGGCTCTCTCAAGAGGAACTGCGCGAAATGATCCGAACCAAACGGGTCTTCGCACGCGTCACACCGAGACAGAAATTAGAGTTGGTCAACGCAGCCCGCGCCGAAGGGCACTTTGTGGCAGTTACCGGCGACGGCGTCAACGATGCGCCCGCCTTGCGCGCTTCGAATATCGGCATTGCAATGGGGAAATCGGGAACCGACGTGGCGAGAGAAGCTGCCGAATTGGTTATCTCCGATGACAACTTCGCAACCATCATCGCCGGAGTTGAAGAAGGCAGGATCGCCTATGACAATATTCGCAAAGTCATCTATCTGCTCGTTTCGATGGGATTTGCGGAAGTCCTTCTCATCGGTGCCACCTTTGTGATGGGCGCGTATCTACCGATACCCTTTCTGCCCGTACAACTATTGTGGCTTAACCTGGTAACCGATGGTATCCAAGGTGTTGCGTTGGCGTTCGAACCGGGCGAGCAAGGCGTCTTGCGCCGCAAGCCGCGCAGCCCGAGCGAACCAATCTTCGATCGATTGATGCTCGAAAGGATCATCATCGCCGCCATCACCATGATGGTTGTCGGCACCGGAGCCTTTTGGTGGATGATTCAAGCGGGATGGAGCGAAGCTTCGGCACGAAACGCCCTCCTCCTGCTTACCGTTCTTTTCCAGAACATCCACATCGGAAACTGCCGCTCAGAAACCAAGAGCGGTTTGAGGCAATCGCCACTGAAAACCCCATTCCTTTTCGCAGGTGCGATCGGGGCGCTCGGGATTCACATCTTCGCCATGCATTTCCCTCCGTTGCAGGCCGTTCTCCGGATCGAACCGGTTAGCTGGCAAGTCTGGGGAGCTATGTTCGCCCTCTCACTGACCGCGTTTGTCACAATCGAGATCCACAAATGGACTTGGTGGCTCCGGTATGGAGACGAGCGTTGAGGGAGGCGACAGGCAGCGTGCTGGGCCAGTTGGGGAATCACTACCCATGACGGTATACTCCTTGCAAGCACCGTTTTGTTGCGTCGGTGGATCGGTGTCTCTATCCCTTTCTCTCCCCAAGTGTTATGTTTCTCGCGTTGATGACGTCAATTCGATCGACTTTCGCCCACTCGGTTTGCTGGGGAGGGGCTATGTCCATCGGCCTTTATGCTGGCGCATGCTCCCTTGCGGATGACTCGGGAGCATTGCGAGAACCCCCGGAGCGAGTGGAGCCGGGAACCCCAGAGGAAGCGTCCTTGATCGCAACGAGTCTTCATCAACAATTCGCGGAACTCTGGTCCGGCATGTCCGCCGGAGCCAAACGGGGTTACCAACATTTGGTTTCGAATCCGTATCTCCCACACGATTTCGATTTGGAAGTCGTTCAGGAATTGGAACAGAATCGTACTGCCCGATTACCCGTGGAGGGATTCTCGGACGACCTTTCGGGTAGACAACGATTCTTTGCACGCTTTGGATTGTCAAGTCGCCCCGATGCACCGGAGCTCCCCCTGCAGTACGTACAAACTTCGGAGAATCGGTTTGTTATGAATTGCTTCGCCTGCCACGGAGGAAACTTGTACGGAGCAACCTACCCCGGAGCGCCGAACACACTTTACATGCTCGAGTCCCTCACCGAATCGGTGCGAAAGACCAAGATTCAGCTGGGTAAGCCATTGGGGCACATGGATATCGGATCGTTTGTCATGCCTCTCGGCAGAACGATGGGGACAAGCAATGCGGTCATGTTTGGTGTCGCCTTGATGAACTACCGAGATGAGGAATTGCGAATCTACCCGAATCGCTCTCCCGCCAGCATGGTGCACCACGATATGGACGCTCCTCCCTGGTGGCATTTCCATCGCAAGCATCATATCTACATCGATGGCTTCGCGGAGAAGGGTCATAAAGGGCTGATGCAGTTCATGCTAGTTCGTGAAAATGGACCAGAGAAGTTTCGCGAATGGGAAACAGACTTCCGCGACGTTTATAGTTTTCTTGAAGAACTGCGACCTCCTAAATATCCGCTCCCTATCGATGACGTCATGTCCGAGCGAGGCCGGGTCGTATTCGAAAAGAATTGTGCCTCCTGCCATGGTACCTATGGTGATGGAAGCAAATTCCCGAACACACACGTTGACATCGAAGACATCAAAACGGATCGTGTTCGGTTTGAAGCGTTAACGCCCACCCACCGTGCGCACTATGGAGCCAGTTGGTTTGCGGATATGGGGAAGCAAGACACGCTTGCCGAAGTCGACGGTTACGTTGCTCCTCCTCTAGATGGTGTGTGGGCATCGGCCCCCTACCTTCACAACGGAAGCGTACCGACACTCTGGCATCTCCTCCATCCCGAGCAACGACCGGTTGTCTGGAGACGGACATCTCTCTCACTCGACACCCAACGAGTTGGTTTGGCTATCGAGGTCTTGGACAAGACACCGAGTCGATTAAATTCCTATGACAAACGGCTTTATTTCGACACCCGAGCCACCGGAAAATCATCATCGGGGCATGACTACCCCGCTCGCCTCAGCCAGGAAGAAAAGCGAGATCTCCTCGAATACCTGAAGACACTGTAATTCCCCCCCGCCACATCTTCCCCCCATTCTCTCTCACATCACATCACTTTACCCCGTCACATCTTCACGCGGCGACTTCTTCGGGCAGTGAGATCTTCACACAGCGACATCCACATGTCGCACCTCTCAAGGCAGAGCATTCCAAAAGTTGGTTGCCCCCAACCCCCTCCCCTTTTCCGCCTTTGCAAGCAAACCACCGCTCCCCAAAAAGGTGGGTGCCTCTTATCAAAAAGGTGGGTGCCTCTTATTATGCCCTTCCGAAAATGGGTGGGTGCCTGCTATCGGGAATGTTTCGTTGCGTCTTTGCGCCGTCGCGCGAAACCTCCCTCCAAAAGGTGGGTGCCTGCTATCAAAAATGTGGGTGCCCCCTATTCCCTTTTTGACGCATGCGTTTCTTGCGTGGATAAGTGCGGCTGTTCTTTTCGCTTTTCCGGGACGACTCGTCAGCTAGAACACACAAAGACAGTTGCCTCAAAAATTACGGGTGCCTCCTATTCAACTCTCCCCTCAAAAGGTGGGTGCCTGCTATCAAAAATGTGGGTGCCCCCTATTCCCTTTTTGACGCATGCGTTTCTTGCGTGGATAAGTGCGGCTGTTCTTTTCGCTTTGCCGGGACGACTCGTCAGCTAGAACACACAAAGACAGTTGCCTCAAAAATTACCAAAAATTACGGGTGCCTCTTATTCCCTCCCCAATTAGGTGGGTGCCTCTTATTTACCCCTCTCCAAAAAGTTCACCTATTTGGTTGCATCCCCTCCCTCAATCCCATAAGGTGATGGGATCTACACCCCGAACTTCTTGGAGAGATCCACCATGTCCAGCACGCTCCGCTGTGAGCAGTTCGTCAGCGACGAAATTTGCCTTGTTCATTGCTACCATCGCTGTGTCCGTCGTGCCTTTCTCACAGGCATCGATGAGCTCACCCAGAAAGACTACACCCACCGCAGAGAATGGATTCGCCAGCGCCTGGAGTCCCTGGCCTCTGTCTTCGGTATCGACGTTCTCCAATATGCCGTCCTATCCAATCACCTCCATGTCATCCTCCGCAATCGCCCCGATGTCGTGAAGACTTGGTCCGACGTAGAAGTCGCCACCCGCTGGCTAAGACTCTTTCCAGGCACCCGAATCCTCGATGTCTTGGCAGAGCCCAACGAGGAGGATGTCCGAAGCGCTGTAGCCAATCCCGAGAAGATCCAAGAGTATCGCAGCCGACTCTCCGATATCTCTTGGTTCATGCGTTCTCTCGCAGAAGTCATCGCCAGGCGAGCCAATGCAGAAGATGAATGCAGTGGCTGCTTCTGGGATGGCCGATTCAAAGCGAAGCGGCTACTCGATGAAGCGGGTTTGCTGGCCTGCGCCATGTATGTGGATCTCAATGTCTTGCGCGCGAACCTGGCCGCAACAATCGAACTCTCGATGCACACGTCGGTATTCGATCGAATCGAGGCTGCCAAGGGAGCGATGATCGAATCCTCGGCTCTGGATCGTATTCCCTTGTCCCGGGAGGAATCGATCGCGAGGAGGACCAAGATGACGCTCGAGGAGCAGAAGAAGGCTCGTAAGCAGACTGGCCCCCGTCCACTGGTCCCCCGAGACGCCTGGTTGGCCCCTTTGACGCTCGACCCCGAAGTGGACGCGTTTGATCCGCAGGCCAGCACCAATGGTCTGCGCGCCAGCAACCGAGGGTTCTTGAAGATGAACCTGGAGGACTATGTGAAGTTGTTGCAATGGACTGCTAAGCAGAAGGATCATCCGCCAGGGAGCGTGTGTCGGGTTCCTGAATCCTTAGAGCCCTTGTTTACCGGCTTGGGAGTGGAACCGAGCATGTGGTGCGACTTGGTGTGGAACTACACGAAGTACTTTGGGACAAGCCGTTGTAGTGGGAATCCCAAGGCGATGATCGCCGACGCGGAGCGGACCCACAAACGCTGGAGTCGCGGCCAGCGCCAAGCTGCCGCTTGCTTCGCCTAGCGGGCATCGCAGCAACTGGCAAGGAGCAAGTGGCACCTCTAGCTCCGGTTCCCCACCTTAGAGCCTGAGCCAGAACGTCCGCTCTCCAGTCTCCCTCTCTCCCATCTCCCTCTCTTCGCCCTCCTGCATTCTCGGGTCCGGCTCGCCGCTGCGCCCATCCGAGCCCAATCCCCCGACTTCCAGCCCCCCAGGCCACTTCCGCCCCCACCGTCCCCCCTCCGTCCCCTCCAAAAGATGGGTGCCTGCGATTGAACTGCTCCAAAAGATGGGTGCCTTCTATCAAAAGGAGGGTGCCTGCTATTTGAGGAACGATTGAAAAGATGGGTGCCTGTTATCGGGAATGTTTCGTTGCGTCTTGGCGCCTTTGCGAGAAACCTCCTCCCCGCCACTACGTGGGTGCCTCCGAAGGTGTGTCCCCGCCACTACGTGGGTGCCTCCGAAGGTGGGTGCGAAGGTGTGGGTGCCTCCGAAGGTGGGTGTTAGGTGGGTGCCTCGGAATAGATTTTCTTAGGTGGGTGCCTCGGAATAGATTTTCTAGGACGAAGGCATCGTCAATCCCTTGGGAAGGTATTGCCCGTCCACTTACATTGCTACCGATTGATCATTTGTCCCAAACCCAAGAGCCGTATCTCATGCACTGTCTCTTGTTTTCATGCACTGTCTATTGGGTTGTTCCTGGAGATCAACCATGTCGGGACGAGAACGTCCCAATTTTGATGTCTTGAAGGTTCAACGAATTGCACACCGCGGTACGTCGGAGCGTCTTTGCAATGGAGTACGATTGCATGCAACGGATGGAGATTACAACGCGACCATTTGGTCCGCGACCCCAGTCAATTGCCGCTCAGTGAGGACCCCTTCGGTTTGCCCAACGACATGGCCCTGGTGAATGAATACCAGTTTCGGAATGGAGGAGACGCGGTATCGCATAGCCAATTCGGGGTCTTGGTCCACGTTGATCTTGACCACTTTTACTTTGCCTTCAAACGCAGTCGCAACTTTGTCCAGCACGGGACCGAGCATCCTGCATGGCGCGCACCAATCCGCGTAGAAATCGACAATGACAGGGGTCGCCGATGCGACGACTTCGTCTTGAAAATTAAAACCCGTTACTGTTTTGGCTGTAGACATTCGCAATCTCCTTGTGGACATGAAATGGGATACAACACCCTTTCTGATCCTCATCCACATCGAAAGTTACAAAGGATGAAGAGATTATCTTTTTCTGGAATGCTGTTGCTCTCGACCGGGGCGAAGGAGGGTCTCTAACGCCGCGACAAAAAGCTTGTACCACCAATCGATGGGTGCCCTAATTCAGTGCATCGATTTGTGATGAGGAGGGAGCAGCTTCGATGATGTCCCCTTCTCGCAGCGTGTCGGGGGGGTGCAGGATAATTCGATCCCCTTCCTTCAAACCGGAGCGGATCTCGGTCTGCCTTCCGTTGGAATCCCCGATGGAAACTTCGACCCGTTCTACTCGGTTGGCTCGACTTCGAAACACGTATCGCTTGCCCGCGAGCTCAAACACCGCGCCGGCGGGAACATGCAAAGACTGTGGGTCGCTTTCTCGCAGTGTGATGCGCGCCTCGATCCGATAGCCATCTCCGAGGGTCTGTCGTTCTTCCCAAGGTTCGAGGAAGTCGGCGATGACGCGAACCCGTTTTTCCTCCACACCGAGCGCGGAGACTTTGAGGAAGGCGGAGGGTTCGACGACACGTACTTTGGCATGCAAGGGCTTCGGTCCACCCCAATGTTCAATCGTTACAGTGGCACCGGGTTCGATGGCGACTGCGTAGTTGGAAAGAACGTCGATTTGCAGTTCCAAATCTCGAGGGTCGCCGATTTCTAAAATCGGCGTTCCAGCGGCCACGACGCTTGAGTCCTCTTGTAGGACACGCAGGACGGCACCATCTATTGGCGAGATTATTTTAAAAGGCAAATCCGTCGGGGTCTCGCTGAAGTTCGAGACTTTGAGCAGTGCCGCCTTGGCGATGTCTCGTTCGTAGTTGCGAACGAGTGACCGAAACTTGGCGGAGCGTAAATTGGCTTGTGCCGCGCGATGGTCGTGTTCCGCTTCCTCCCATTCGGAAGTCGCGATGGATTTGGTTTTGTGGAGGGCATTGGCGCGTTGGTAGGCATCCTCCGCCAATTGAGCTGCGGATTCGGCGCTCGCGAGGAGGGATTGCGATTCCTCGATGGCCGCATCGGCTGCGGCCAATCTCGCTTGGCTTTCCGCAACCGTTCGAGCGTCGAGCAGGGCGGGGTCCATGGGAAGGATTTGCATCAGCTCGGTGGTACCTCGTTCGACACGATCCCCTGCATGAAGTTCTAGCCGCAAGAGTTTGCCCGTCACTGGTGCTGCAATGCGATAACGTTCTCGAATGCGAGTTTCTCCGTCATCGTCGACGGTCATGGCGATGCTGCCACGTTTCACTGCCGCCAAGTCGACCAACACGGGGCGAGGCCAGTACCCGTAGACCAACAGAGCAATCAAGATCACCGCAGCAAAAAGCCACGGCATTTTTTCACGAAGTCGTTTCAAGAGACTTTTACTTTCAATACGGATACAAGCTCCATTCGGCGGAGCATGCGGCTAACGACCCATGCGGATGTCGAAGAAGCGATTAGGATAATCGTCGCTGCGTACGCAAACGTGGACCGATGGATGACCAAGGGGAATCGATGTGTTTCGGTATCGAGAGCCAGCGTTGCAAAGTAGGAGAACAAGATGCCGATCGGCAATCCGACAGGAATCGCCATGAGCGTGAGACCTGCCAATTCTCCAATCAGGATGAGGGAGACTTCGCGATGGGAAAAGCCGATGACCCGCAGGGTCGCTAGATCTCGTCCGCTTTCAGCGAGGGCAATCAGGGCCGCGTTATAAATGACGCCAACGGCGATCAGGGCACCAAAGATGGAATTCATTAGTCGCATGATTTTGGTGTGTTCGGTTACCAGCTCCCGAAAGTTCTTTTCGGCGGCTTGAATATCGAGAACACCAGCAACCGTCGGAACTTCTTTCACCGCCTTATAGAGGTCATTCAGGGAATCGGGGGCGACCGCGATAAACGCACCGGAGAGTCGTTCCCCTTCCTTGAGAAGCCCGTGCAGGTCTGTGCGATTCATGTAACAGGCTGGGTCTGTGTAATTGGTGAATATATGGGACACCATGGTACGAACAACAATTCCCTGTCCGTCCAGGATCTCGATGTCGACCGATTCTCCACGCTGCACATGAAGGATCTCTGCGAGTTTTTCGGTGATGGTCACACCGCCGTTGGGTGGAAACGATACTGGCCGATTGTCTGCATCGAGTACGCGATAAAGGAAGGGTTCCGGTTCCAACCCCATGAGGGAGAGCCGGTGTTGGGCCGTTCCATTTCGGACTTTTACAGCGACGCTGCGAAACGGTTCGACTTGGTGAACGCCTGGGAGATGGGACACATCGTATATCGAGTCGGCCGAAAGGGTGTCGTTGAAGGTGAGCATGACGTCTTGACGCTGCGATCTTCCAAACTGCACTTCAAGAACAAACTCGATCGTATCTCGCATGAAGGAGCCCAATACGAGCACCGCAACTCCCATGGCGATTCCTAATACGGAGAGTGCCGTCGTTCCGGGATTCCCGGTCAATCGTCGAAGAATCATGCGCGTCATCGTCGACATGGACCAGCCCAATCCCATGCGATCGACGAACAGTTTTCCGTATGCTTTCGGCGTGTCCGGTCTCATCGCTTCTGCGGGCTGAAGCTTAACAACGGTACGAATCGCATTCGCCCCTCCGAGAATTGCCGCGAGAACAGAAACCAGGATGGCGAGAAGAGCTTCGGTGTAGGCAATGCGATATTCCATCACCGGAAAGCGGAAGAAAATGGCATAGATATCCACCATCCACCAAGAGGTTCGAATCCCGACAATACTTCCGATGGAACAACCGACCAAGACCGGGACTAGCATGAGCTTCGCATAGTGAACGGCCAATTCCCACTGGGTGAACCCAAATGCGCGAAGGGCCGCGATCTGGTCCTTTTGTTGATGCACCAATCGAGAGAGAACCAAATTGACGAGAAAGGAAGAGACTGCGAGGAAGATCGAGGGAGGGACATAGGCCATGGCTCGCATCTGATGCATCTCATCGGAGAGTCGTCGATGGGACGATTGATCTTCTCGCGTATATGCCCCCCAGGAACCAAAAGGCTTTAGCAGACGATCAAGTTCAAAAACAACTTGTTTCTCCGAGGCGAAAGCTTCCAGGCGAATGGCGATGCTATTAAAGGCCCCTTCCATGTTGAAGGCCCCTTCCATGGCTTTGCGCGACATCCAAAGGATGCCAAAGCGTCGATTGTCGGAGAGAAGCAATCCAGGTTGCACCGCGTACACATATTCCGGCGACATACCGATTCCGACGATGCGAAGCGTATCCCTACGTCCGTCCATCGTGACATCGATCGAATCTCCCGGTAGCAATCCATGGGCAGTGGCAAACAATTCGCTCGCGACGACTTCCTTTTCCTGTTCCGGGGCAGGGAGCCGACCCATTCGCAGGCAGATTCCGTTTAAGTCAGATGCGGCATCTCGGTCGATCGAAACGAGGCGGCATGAAACTGGTTCGACCATCGACTGCATATCGATCAGCGAGGCGTGTTCGATGCGGCACTGCGCCGTCGCGACTCCCGGAATCTCCTCGATCCGATCCTTCATCGACATCGGAGCTCGAGTTAGGCCTGCGAAAAGATCTGCGAAGCGGTAGGCGGTGTAGTAACGCTTTTGACTTGTCTCGACCGAGAGTGTCGAGCTGGTCGCCATGATGAAGATTGCAGTTCCGCACGCGACGAGAATTGCGATCGCAAGCTCTTGCCGCCAGAGTCTCTTCAAATCGTACCATAGCATTCGGTCGAGGTAACGCATCGAATCACCATACCAATTGCGAGGCAGGGATTTGATTCGCATTCCGTTCGATTGCCGAGATGCGTCCGTCGGTCATTGAGATAACGCGATCGGCCATTTGGGCGATCGACGCATTGTGCGTGATGACCACCGTGAGGGTTCCGAGCTGGCGATTGACATTCGCGATCGCTTCCAAAACGATCACGCCGGTTCGGACATCCAGAGCGCCGGTCGGTTCATCGCAAAGCAAGACATCGGGGCGTTTGCCGATTGCTCGGGCAATCGCGATTCGCTGCTGTTCCCCACCGGAAAGTTGAGATGGGTAATGATCTCTTCGTTCCTCCAGCCCCACCAATCGCAAGGCCTCGATCGGGGGGAGCGGATTCTTCGCAATGTCGGCGACCAAGGCGACGTTCTCGAACGCGGTGAGGCCGGCGATCAAGTTGTAGAATTGGAATACAAATCCAACATGGTCTCTCCGGAACAGGGTTCTCTCACTTTCGTCGGACTGGGTAAGGTCATGATCCCGAAAGTGGACACTCCCTGAAGTCGGAACATCGAGCCCTCCAAGGATATTGAGCAAAGTCGACTTGCCGCTCCCAGATGCACCGAGGATCACCACGAATTCCCCTGCAAACAGATCGAGATCGACCCCGCGCAGCGCGTGAACCGAAACCTCCCCCATCGGGTAGACCTTCGTTACACCTCGCACGCGAAACACTGCATCCGATGCCATATCTAGCAAGCTTGTGTCCATAGTGGGGCATTCTACCCTCCTTTCGATTCCAGTGCCGAATCGAGGAGAGTCGTGTCGATGGCCGGAGTTCCATGCCGTTTGCGGAGAACGTTGTGCAGTGGAAGACCACGCGCGACGGAGGTCGGATGCTGCCATTCTCCTCCACGCGCGCGAACTCGACTTTCTCGTCGTCGAACGGATCGGATTTGCTACAATGTGGCGGAAACGGCCCTTCGGAGTGCTTGGCAACGATCCTTGCCAGGGAAGAATAGAAGCGGTCTTGTCGGTGAGAAAACGGATTGATCCCTAGAAACGATGAAAGTTTGGTATGACCCATGAAGATTCCGCTCGCGCGGACTTGGAAAGACTGCAAAAGGCCCGTGAGCAGATTCTTGACCAACTCTCTCGCACGATCGTTGGACAGACGGATGTCGTCGAACAATTGCTGATTAGCATCTTCGCCCGAGGGCATTGTCTGCTAGAGGGGGTACCTGGTCTGGCGAAGACGTTGATGATCAGTTCGCTCGCTCAGACGATGAATTTGTCGTTTAGTCGAATCCAGTTCACCCCGGACTTGATGCCAGCCGACATCACTGGGACTGAGATCATCGAGGAAAATAAATCGACCGGGGCGCGCGAACGTCGTTTCATGGAAGGGCCCCTATTCGCGAATGTCGTTCTAGCCGACGAAATCAATCGAACGCCACCGAAAACGCAGGCAGCTTTGTTGGAAGCCATGCAGGAGCGTCAGATCACGGTGGGTCGGATTCGGCACCAACTGTCCGATCCCTTTTTTGTGCTCGCCACACAGAACCCCATCGAGCAAGAGGGGACGTATCCCTTGCCCGAAGCCCAGCAAGACCGGTTTATGTTCAAGGTGCATGTTTCCTACCCATCCTTCGCTGACGAGTTCGAAGTAGCGCGGCGCACCACGGGCAGGACCAAATCGACCATCGAATCGGTTCTGTCGGGAGAAGAGATCCTCGCGCTCCAGGAATTCATTCGGGGCATCGAAGTAAGCGAAAACGTGATTCGCTACGCGCTCGCGATTGTTCGGCAAACGCGGGTCGGACAGGATGGCGTTCCCGACTTTGTCCGGGAGCAAGTGGCTTGGGGAGCTGGCCCTCGTGCCGTTCAATTCTTGATCTTGGGTGCGAAAGCTCGAGCGGCCATGTTGGGTCGATCGTACGTCGACACGGCCGACATCCAGTTCTGTGCAAAGCCTGTGTTGCGTCACCGCATGGTGGTGAACTTTGCTGCGGAAAGCGACGGGATCACCAGCGATGCGGTGATCGACAAAATTATTTCTGTTACGCCCACGGCTCAAGACGAATTGCTGCGAGATGCCCGATTCCAAAGAATACTTGCATCCTGAAGCAATCCGACGCATCCACTCGATGGAGCTCCGAGCCCGAAACATCGTGGAGGGCTTTCTGTCGGGTATGCATCGCAGTCCGTACTTCGGTCAATCGGTCGAGTTCGTTCAGCACCGGCAATACGCACCGGGCGACGATCTTCGACATATCGACTGGAAGGTGTTCGGGCGGCAGGATCGTCTCTACATCAAACAATACGAAGAGGACACCAACCTTCGGTGCACTCTCCTAGTGGATGCTTCGAAGAGCATGCAATATGGTCGCGGTGCGCTGAATAAGTTCGATTACGGGGCCACCATCGCGGCATGCCTCGCCTATCTCACGCTTCGTCAACAAGATTCGGTTGGACTTTCCGTTTTCGATGAAAAGGTCCGAACAAAATTACCTTGGCGATCGAGCCGAACACACCTTCAAAGCATCTTCAAAGCATTACAGCAGGTTGCGCCGAAAGACAAAACCAATTTGACAGGAGTGTTTCGCGAGATCAACGACACATATCCCAAGCGATCCCTCATGATTTTGATCACCGATTTCCTCGGTGCAGAGCAGGATGCCCTCAAAGGGTTAGCGCAGCTTCGAAAAGCCGGACACGACATTCTGGTTTTTCATGTTATGGACGATGACGAGCTCGATTTCCCATTCAATGACCCGACCCGATTTGAAGGGATGGAATCGATGGATCATTTGACATGCAACCCGCGCGCCCTCCGCGATGGTTATATGGAAGCGTTGCAGCGTTTCTTGGATCGAATTCGCCACGCTTGTGCCAGCTACCAAGTCGATTATCAGTTGATTCGAACCAGCAAGCATATCGATGCGGCATTGACGGCTTACCTTTCGTCTCGCATGGCACACATGAGGAAGAGGTAGGCCGATGCAGTTTTTGTTTCAACCCTTAGCATGGGGATTTTTGCTGGTCCTGGTGCCGCTTCTTATCCACCTCATCAATATGGTTCGCCATCGTCGAACCGAGTGGGCTGCGATGGAGTTCTTGCTGGAGAGCTACCGCAAGCATCGTCGTTGGGTGTGGCTCAAGCAAGCGTTATTAATCGCTTCGCGCATGATGGCCGTCGCTATTGCGGTCGCCATGTTGGCGCAATGGGTGAGCGGCTCGAAGTGGCTGTCTTGGGTAAGCCAATCCACCACGCATCATTACTTCATCCTCGACGATTCCGCTTCGATGGGGGACACCGGATCGGGGGGAAGTGCCTACCAATCCGCGCTTGGGGCGATTCAGACGATTCTCAATGCCGCGCCTTCGCGGGAAGGGAATCACTTGGTCAGCGTGGTCCGGGCCTCAAGAGCCTTCGCGGCCCAATCTGGCAAGAAGTCTCCCGCCAGCAGTTCGCAGACCAGCAGTTCGGAATCTATCGATGCAAAGCCATCGGTCACGGCCGACGCGGTGGCCGATCTTCTCGCGCGATCGGTCCCGTCCGACCCGTCGAGCATGATGTCCCGGTTGATTGGGACGCAGCCGAGCGCCATCGACGCCCCCCTTCATGAAGCGATCGCTTTAGTGCGACCGGTCATGGAGCAATCGGTGGGGGAGAAGGCGGTGCTGTATCTCTTGAGCGACTATCGTATCAAAGATTGGCAGAGCAATGCAAATCTGCAGCAGCAGCTTCTCGCATTGCCTAAGGGTGAGTCCGAACTGCAACTCATCGACTGCTCCCCGGTCCGGCATGAGAACTTGACCATCGCCTCGATCGCCCCACAGCAAGAAGTGCTCGTTGCGGGTGTTCCTGCGTTGATCAACATTATGGTTCGCAACGAAGGGGTTTCACCGGCTCGAAACGTAACGGTCCGCGTGTTGGCGACCGACTACAGTGGAAGCGACTTGGAGCAGAAACCGACCGCTTCCTATTCCGGTTTAACCACGGAACTGCCTCCATTGCTTATCGACCGAATCGAACCAGGTGAATCGGTCACGCGGCACACGCAGGTTTTGTTTCCCAAGAGCGGCTCCCATGTGGTCGAAGCCCAGTTGCCCCCCGATCCATTGCAGGCTGATAACCGAGCGCACTGCGTTTTGGATTTGCAGGATGGCTTGCGAGTGTTGCTCATCGATGGGGATCCGACCGGGAAGCACTCATTCTTCATCGAGTCGGCCCTGGATCCGGGCGGGACGGCGAAAACCGGATTGTTGATGACCCGCGAAGGGCCTGAGTTTCTGCGGGACGCGGATCCTTCTGCACTGGAAAGTTACGCTTGTATCCTGATGCAAGCTGTTCCCGGATTGGACGGTCGGGCATTGGAGAATCTTCACACGTATGTTTCGCGAGGCGGAGGTTTAGCAGTCTTCTTCGGCGAGCTCATGACCGATGCGGACTATGCTCGATACAACGCGGGGTGGACCAAAGCTCCCATCGGTGCATCGGATTCGACCCCCCTGATGCCATTCCAGATCCTTGGGATGGCGACGCTCCCACGGTCCAGCGATGCAGGGGTGCCCGATATGGTTGCGGAACAGCATCCCATCTTTGAGCCTTTATTGGGATTGAGCAATTCTCCGTTTCAATTTGTCCGAGTCGATCGATTTGTCGATCTCGACGGTTCGCTGTTTGTCCCCTCCGAGCGAGGCAGCGAATCGGTTTCGAAGACTTGGAAAACGGTCCTGGCGCTGCGGAATCAGAAGCCCCTGATGATCGATCATTCTGTCGGCAATGGGCGAGTCCTGTTCACCATGACCGCTTTGGACCGACAGTGGACGAATTGGCCGCAAGACCCCACGTTTGTCGTCGCCGCGTTGAAGATGGTTGGATATCTGTCATCCTTTCGTGGGATGGACACGTCCAAGGTTGCAGGAACCCCTATGCGGTGGGATTTTTCGTCGCAGGAGATGCTTCCCGAGGTGCAAGTGATTTGTCCCCCGTTGGCTGGTTCGACGCTTCGACCAATTTTGAGTATCAATGCGGCCCCTTCCGGTGAATCCTCTCTGGCGTCCGTAATCGACTCGAGCCGCAGTGGGGAAACCGAGGAGTCGATTCGCGCTATCCTCAATGCGGGAGTATACGAGTGGTGGGGAACATCGACTCAGGGGGATCGAGTTGTTCGGAATATGGCGAGAAACGTATCGCCGTTGGAAGGAGCATTTGAAAAGATTGCCAATCCGGATCTCAATCGAGAGCTCGCTGGGATCCCTTTCAGCTACAGATCGGTGGATGCAGTGGGTGCCACGACCACTCTCGCTGGATTTGCCAATCGCAACATGCTTCTTATGGTCATGCTTTTAATGTTGCTCCTCTTCGAGCAATGGCTGGCTTGGAGCGCCTCGTACCATCTCCCTTCGAAATAGCGAACGCATGCACCTCGTTGATCCCGTGTTTCCTTGGTTGATAGCTCAAGAAGACTCTCGCGTCTTCTACCAGTGGATGCGCGTCGAACAAATGGACCAGTGGATCCATTGGTTTGGACTCGGGTGCATTCTTTTGTTGATTTTTAGCTACGTGGTGTTTTGGTATCGCCGCGACTGGAAGGAGCTACCCAAGGGTATTGGCTGGTCGCTTTTAGCACTTCGAATACTCGCGATTATCGGGATTCTGGTCTTCTTTTTCGATCTGCAGAAGCGAACGGAAAAGCAGATTACGCGTGCATCCAAACTGGCTGTACTCGTCGACACTTCGCTCAGCATGACGATGCCTCAGCAGGAACGCGAAGGGGGGGCGGAAATCATCGATCCGGCTGCGAGTCGAATCGCGGCCGTTCAGAAACTATTTCGGGATGATCCCATTTTGAAGCAGTTTCAGCAGAAGCACGATGTCGCCGTTTATCGATTCGACCAAAGCACTCGCCCTACCGCGGTCGCAAATTTCTTGAAGCCCAGGCCGACGGACCAAGGTAGTGTCGACAATCGACTCGCCGTATGGCAATCGGTTCGTTGGGCAGCGTGGGGAGGGACATTGCTACTCGGTGTGTCGGCTGCGGTTCTGTTAGTGAGTCTCGTGGTTCGTGTCCGAGGCAATAGCACCCCTGCAATTCCTTATATTCTCATGGGCGCATTGATCGGATGCATCGCGGGATTCGTTTTGATCTCGACGTCTATTCTCCGAGCGGATGGTATCCCGTGGCAATCGCTATGGAGTTCGCAACCGCCAATCTTGGAGGGTGTCGAAAAAGCTTCCCCGGAGCAACCTCAAGCAGGATCGAAGGATGGCCAGCTCGCCGGCGAATTACAACCTACTGCACCGGAGCAAGTCGCTTGGGAGTCGGTTCTGGCTGCCACCGGATCCGAGTCGAGGGTCGGCGATGCCATCCATGCGGTCCTTGAGCAAGAACGCGGCTCGCCATTGGCGGCGATTGTTCTGCTCACCGATGGCCGAAGCAATGCGGGACTGGACCCGCTCACCACCGTCGCAGAGGCGGCTGTGCAAGGAATTCCAATCCACACTATCGGGTTGGGAACCGACAAGAATCCGGTCAACGTTCGGGTCTTGGATGTCGAAAGCCCAAAGCGGGTCTTTCCGGGAGATCGCTTCCGACTCAACGCGCTCGTGCAAGCCTCCGGATTGGAAGGCAAACAGGTCTCGCTGCAGCTTCGGCGTCGCGCGGGTGGACAGCAGTCCAATACCATGACCATCGACGAGGAACGCGTGGTCACGTTGGGAGGAGATGATGCAATTACGAGTGTGGTCTTCGATGTCATGCCTCGCGAAGTGGGGCCCTGGATTTACGAAGTCAAAGCCGTTCCTGCGTCTCAGGACACCAATCCCCTCGACAATGCCATGGAGCGAGAGGTGCGCGTCGTCGAGCCTAAGGCTACCGTGCTCGTAATAGCGGGTGGACCCACGCGTGAGTACCAATTCGTCCGAAATCTCCTTTATCGCGACCCGACCATGCAGTCGCACGTCTATTTGCAAACGGGTGGACCAGGTGTTTCGCAAGAGTCCCAAAAGCTTCTAACTGAGTTTCCTCGAACGCGCGCGGAAATGAGCCAATACGATTGCGTGATCGCATTCGATGCCGCTTGGATGGATCTCGACAAGGAGCAGATCGATGTGCTCGAGAAATGGGTGAGCGAGCAGGCGGGCGGTCTCGCTTTGATCGCTGGTTCGGTAGCGACCCCGAAATGGGCCGGGGCAGCGGGGAACGGTAATCCCAAGGCAGAGGTCATCCGCAATTTGGCTCCCGTCATTTTGGATTCGCGTGGAGCTCGGATGGTATCGATGGGACGGTTTGAATCCGAAACAGCTTGGCCGCTTCAACTGACCAGTGATGCGATTCAAAGCGACTTCATGCAGATCGGCAAAACGTTGGAGACAAGCAAGAAAGCTTGGGAGGATTTCGCAGGCGTCTACAGCTACTATGCTTGCTACGAACCCAAGCCGGGGGCAACTCCCATCGCGAACTTCTCCGACCCTGAAACTTCGGTCAATGGTACCCTGCCTATTTACTTGGCGACGCAGTTCTATGGGGCTGGCCGCGTTTCCTTTCAAGGAAGTGGTGAGTTTTGGCGGTTGCGAGATCTTGGCGAAGAATACTTCGACACCTACTACACGAAACTCGTTCGCTGGGCCGCGCAAGGCCGCTTGCTGCGAGACTCCGATCGAGGCATCTTATTGCTGGACAAGGAACAAGCGATTGTCGGGGAGCAAGTGATGGTACGGGCGGTTCTCCGCGATGCGCAGTTCCAGCCACTGGTGATACCGGAAGCCAACGCTCGGCTGATCGACCCGAGCGGAAGGTCCACCCCATTGCCCTTGGCACCCATCCCCGATCCTTCGCAGCCGGGCGTCTATATCGGACAGTTTTTCGTAAAGACCACAGGCAATTACGAGGTGCAACTGCCCGTGGGAGGTTTGGCCGAACAAGTTCTTTTAACGCAGCAACTCACCGTGCGCGTACCGGCGATCGAGATCCAACGACCCCAACGAAACGACCCGGTTCTGACGGAGCTTGCCAGTCGAACCGGAGGCAAATATTGGATTGGCGTGGATGGCTTGAATGGAGCCGCGACAGTCGGCGAAAAAGGGCTTGTAGAATCGATCGAATCGCGAGACCAAACCAATTTCTTGCCCGGGACACCCGATCGAGATTTTCAACAACGCTGGATGGGGATCCTCATGGCTTGGATCATCGGATGCTTGTCTTTCGAGTGGCTTATTCGCCGGATGAGCAAGCTCGCGTAGTCGAACTTTTCAGATTGATACCGACTGGACTCAAAATGACAGCACTCACGGGGAACACGAGTGCTAGTTGATCCACCACCGACAGGATGAGGGGTGGATCGAATCGTAGGTCAACGCGCCCTCGATGGCCTTTCCTGTTCTTCAACTGCTTAGAACTTGAACCATTCTCCAAAAAACGGACAAAATTCTGTGTTTGGCATGGTATTTGTAGTTGAGTCTGGGTGCACGCAAAGGGATGTAAACGAAATGCGGCGATCGCGTGACGAGTCGCATAATGGAACCGTTTTAAAGGTGGGTAAGAACATGTTTACCAAATGGACCAGACGATTGGGATTGGCTGCTGTGGTGGCAAGCTCGGTGATAGCAGTGGGGGCATCCACCGCGGAAGCGGGAGGATATCAAGGTCGTAGTCGTCTCGGATATTACTCGGGGCCGCGCGCCTATTACGGTACAAGTTACCGTTCCTACCGTCCGAGCGTTGTGACGCCCAGCTACGGGTATTATTCGTATCGCCCCAACTACGGCTATTACTCTTACCGCCCCAGCTACGGTGGTAACAGCTACACCTATCCCTACAGTTATCGCTCCTATCGCGTCTCTCCGTCGTTACCTTGGGGTGGGTACGGAGTAGGTGGCTATCCACCAGGAGCATCTTGGGGCGGAGGAAGCAACCGAGGGTTTTCGCTTTACATCGGACGATAAAGCGGAATCTAAGGAGTGAGAGATTGCGGGGGGTATTAGCTCCCCGCTCGGCAGATGGGAGTTTCGGAACAGTCAATGCTTGAGACGCTGATCGTTGTCGATATCGATAGGTCGTCCTCGATTCAGGGAATTGGGAAACAAATCGATTCGACATGATGGAGTTAGGTGGACCGGTGGAACGGTCGATCTCACCTGGTAGCGATTAAAGCGACATGGACGCCAGCGCTCCAGCCTCCTCCAGCACCCATGTCTCGCCTTCTTGACGCCAGACTTCTGGTTGGATGTGAAGTAATCTCAGGTTACTTCATTTGGAAGCAGCTCTCACCTGAACTCTAACCTTTCCGTCAGGGTGGGCTGGCGATAGCTCGAATCGAACCTCCATCCCTTGGGGACGTCCGATACTATCTGCGACACGTTGCATCGCCACCGTCTCGAGCATTTCCTGCCTTCTCATTCGTTCGTGGGCAGTTGTCGCCAAAACCAATGCGCCTCCAACCACTTCCCTTGAGGGCAATCGCAGCAGCTCTTCCGAGAGAACGATCGTCGTTGGGAATGGAATCTCTACGGCAAATGCTGAATTGGGGGGCAAGACACTTTTGTCGAAGGGAACATCCATCATCGAATGATCTTGGACTCTTACGACCAAGCTCTTTGGGATCGGATCCGTAAACCTGACGATTAACTTATCCGGATGCGATTGTCGGGCTCCGTTGTCTTGGCCGCATGCGATGGACGGTGACCGTGAAAAAACAAAGAGTGCGATCCCTATATATCTATCCATCATTGGTCATCTTGCTCTTTTGATTGGGGCACGATTGTGCAGTCATTGCAACCGATGGCGTCTGCAAGGCCCTATTCGGGCGAGATAAGCAGATGTTGATTCTATCCGAGGATGTGGACACCTAGCGCGATGCGATGGAGAGAATGATCTGCTGACTGCGTCGATGGTTCTATCGATAGTTCGTTCAACAGATCGCGATTTGTGTTTAGTTGTCGATGGGGACGAATTCGCGAAGATCAATTCGATAGAATTGTTGGAGCAATTCGTAGACGCCAGGATGGTACTTGGCCATTTCGTGAGGCATCTGAAAATAGTGCTCGCTCGCAACCGCAAAAAATTCGCTCTCCGACGTTAGACCGTAATCATCGATGAGCACTTCGTATCCGCGCTCGACGAGTCGGCGAGCCTCATTGAATTCGCTAGTCATCTGTTTGCGCCAGCGATCTTCGTCGATCTCCTCGGGGAGGGGAGGCAATCCGTCAGCGAAGGGACTGTTGATCAAATCGATTTGATGGGCGAATTCGTGTATCACCAAGTGATCGCCGCTGTCGCCGCTGCTACGGTCGCTTTGAATATCTTGCCAATTGACTACGACAGGCCCGCGGTAGATCGTCTGACCGGCTCTCGGAAACTCACCCATGATGGCCGGGATCGTGGTGTTCAGTAAGCTTGAATGCCCCTCTTCCCTCGCGACATAGGGTGCTGGGTAGACCAGTACTGTCTGAGTGCGATCGAAGAACCAGCCATCGTAATGGAGCACCATCAAGCCGGCTGCGGATGCGATGCCCCATTGGATTTCAGGGGTAACGGCGAGCCCATTGCACCCTTCCCAATTTTTTTCCTGGATGAAGACACGGCACCAACGAATCAGTTTGCTTCGCGACCCATCGGGGAGGTAATGAGATTGCCAAAGGGAATGCCGGAGAAGCTCCCTCTCATCTTGGGTGATAGGTGCCTGCGTGATGCGACGACGCCCACCAAAAAGCCATTGGAATACCATGGAATTAGAGATGAACCGACTCGGGCAGCACGGGTTCGGTAGAGGCCGGCTGCGACTGGCTCAGTTCTCCGATGCGGTGCCGTTGTAGCGACAAGGGAGCGCGTCGAGAGACCAAGGTCACGAGGATCCCCTCTTGCACCTTTTGTCCGTCTTGGTTGATCAGTTGCCTGTACCAGTGGACTTCGCCATGCCGTCTGCCGTGCGGCTTTAGGTCGATGATTTCGGTGATGACATGGACGCGATCGCCAGCGTAAACCGGTTTGGTGAACGACCAGGAGCGGATGCCGACAAACGCGCTGGTCTGAACCGATGGGGCTTTAGAGCTTAGGCCTGCCAAGAACGAGATGCCAAGGAGCCCGTGGGCGATCGGCTTTCCAAAGGGACCGTTGGCTGCGAAGACCGGGTCGGTGTGAAGCGGATCTTGGTCGCCGGTCAGGTCAGCGAACTGCTGGATATCCTCTTCATGGATAACGCGATCAGCGCTAATCCATCGATCGCCTAGGTGCAGATCTTCAAACCCGAGAGGCATTGTTTCTTTCATAGCAATCCTTGACCGTGCAGCCCGAATCTCCGATGTATCGAATTGTCAGTGGGGCTCGCCATTTTCGCAACCCCGGAAAAGGAATCGATAGAAAGGAAATCCTAGCTAAAAGTATTAGATCCCTTACAATCCGTGAAGTTTCCGTAGATTGTGCAAAATACGGTCCATGATGACCAAAATAACGGGAACAGCACGGGCCCCTAGGAGATGACAGGATCAACTCGATTACTGATAGCAAAACCAGTGCTCCGCGATGGGGTGGACTGCTGCTTGTCGTCGCTGCAGCCTTCCTCTGGAGTTTGAGCGGATTCTTCACACAAGTCCCGCAGTTGAAGGTTTGGCCGCAAGAAACGCGAGGTTTAGCCATCGCTTTTTGGCGAGCTGTATTTGCCCTTTGCCTGCTTCTACCGCTCGCGCGACGCGTCAGTTGGAACGCGAGGATGATTCCGATGGCATTCTGCTTTGCGGCTATGAATCTGACCTTCCTGACCGCAGTTGTTGTCGGCTCACCTGCCAACACGATTTGGCTTCAGAACTTGGCTCCCAGTTGGGTGGTATTGGGAGCGATCTGGATCTTTGGAGATCGGCCTGTGCTGCGCGATTGGATCATGCTCGGTTTTTGTACCGCAGGGGTCGTGTTCATCCTTGTGATGGAGAATCTCCCCACCGCAGGACAGAAGACTTATCCCTGGTGGACCTCGCTATTAGCGGTCCTGTCGGGAGTGACGTATGCTGGCGTTATCCTCAGCATACGTTCCATGCCCAAGGAAGATCCAGCTTGGCTGATCGCAGTCAATCATATCGTGACGGCACTCGTGGTCGCCCCGTTTGTGATCTGGTTTGGATCCTCGTTGCCGACCGGATCGTTATGGCTCGTCCTCGCGGCGTTGGGCATCTTTCAATTGGGACTTCCCTACTATCTGTTTGCGCACGGTCTGAAATCCACTCCGAGTCATATCGCGGCACTCATCACCTTGTTGGAGCCGATCCTGCTTCCCATCTGGGTGCACTGGACTCGATTCGGGGATCCTGATTACGTTCCGCCCGGTTGGTGGACTTGGGTGGGGGCCGGGTTTATCCTCCTGGGGCTCATCACTCGCTATGTAACCATTCGCAAACCGGCGCGGAGCGCGACTGCATGAGAGTATTGCATATCATCACGCGCATGATCGTTGGGGGGGCACAAGAGAACACGCTCTTCAACTGTCTGGACTTGGCCCGCCACCATGGTGATCAAGTGCGTTTGCTTACAGGACCGTCACTCGGTTCTGAAGGGGAATTGCTTTCCCGGTCGGATGTTACCGGAGTGGAAATCGAAACAAGCCCATCGCTCCTCCGCGCCATCCACCCCTACCACGATTGGAGGGCCTATCAAGCTCTGAAACGGAGCATTCAATCGTGGCGTCCCGACGTCGTCCACACGCATAGTGCCAAGGGGGGATTGCTCGGTCGCGCAGCGGCTTGGCAACTCCGTGTTCCGTGCGTAGTCCATACGGTGCACGGGGCCCCGTTCCATCCCTACCAAAGCGTGCTCGCACGCAAGTTTTTCATCGCTTGCGAACGATGGGCAGCCAAACGCTGCCACCATATGATCTCCGTCGCCGATGCCATGACCGACTTGATGGTCGACGCCAAGGTCGCTGATCGAAGCCAGTTCACGACGATCTACAGTGGGATGGATGTGGAGCCTTTCTTGACCTCCGGCTCCTGTCGAGACGATACGCGAAAGCGATTGGGGTTCGCAAGCGAAGACATCGTGTTCGGCAAGATTGCGAGATTGTTCCACTTGAAGGGCCATCAGTATGTCATCGAGGCGGCCCGGCGTATTGGAGACCAATTGCCCCATGCCAAGTTCTTGTTCGTAGGAGATGGTTTGCTCCGCGCGCAGCTCGAATCCCAAATCGAAGCGGCCGGACTGCGAGATCGATTTGTTTTCACCGGGCTCGTTTCACCCGCCGAGATCCCGGCATTGATCAGCGCGATGGATGTCCTGGTTCACGCCTCGCTTCGCGAAGGCTTAGCACGCGCCCTGCCGCAAGCGTTGTTGTCGGGAAAACCGGTGATCAGTTTCAATATCGACGGTGCTCGTGAGGTGGTCTTGTCAGGTATCACTGGATACCTCACTGCGCCCAAGGACATCAATCAGCTCGCAGACGCTATGCGTGCGCTAGGGTTATCCCCATCGGATCGCAAAGCATTTGGCGAGGAAGGGAGAATGCGATTTACGGAGCAATTTCGCCATGAATCGATGACCCGATCCATTCGAGAGCTCTACCAACGCGTCCTTGCTGGCGCAACCGGTATAACCCGTAGAGGTTGACAGGATCTAGGGCGTAATCGCTGCGACTTGCTTTGCATCTCCACGCATCATTCTCGGAGTTTGACCTACGGTATGCCGTTGCTTCCCCGTCGGGGGGCATGCGTGCATGTTTTGTCCGGAACCTCCGTCGATGCTCCCCACATCCTCCACTCGATGCCTAACGCCCGTCAGGGTTCTGGAGGATCCGTCGCTTCCCCGATCCGGAGATCCTAATGATCCGAAGGTGGGAGCCATCATCGGGAACCTCTCGATCCTCCAAAAGATCGGGGGCGGTGGCATGGGTACGGTCTACGAAGCCCATCATCGCCATCTCGATCGACGAGTCGCGATCAAGTTCTTGAAGCAAGATGACGAGAGATCATCAGACGCGGCCCTACGATTCGAACGGGAGTATCGATCCGTCGCTCAAATCGATCACCCCAATGTTCTACGCGCCCTCGACGCCGGCCAGTGGCTTGGCGATCGCTACCTGGTAACTGAATGGCTCGATGGCCTGGACCTTCATCGCTACATCGAACAATTCGGACCCGTTGAACCAGGCACAGCGATGGAATGGATCCGTCAAGCGGCATTGGGATTGCAAGCAGCCCATCAGCAAGGACTCATTCATCGCGATGTGAAGCCGTCGAATCTATTCCTTGTTCAGCAGACTCTCATCAAGCTCATCGACTTTGGAATCGTTCGCCTGTCTCATTCCGATATAAGCTCAACACAAAACGGTCAATTCTTGGGTACCGTCGACTATCTGGCACCAGAACAAGCGACTGCACCGAATAGTGTCACGGCAGCCTGCGATATTTATAGCCTGGGATGCGTCTGGATCTATCTGCTGTCTGGCAAGCCTCCGTATGCGGACGCCCAGTATCCTGGGTTCATGCCAAAGCTGAAGGGGCATATGGCCGATACGCCTCCCTGGTTGGATTCCCCAGAATCGAAACGCCTGCCGGCGGGCATGCTCGAATTGCTACACACGATGGTTTCCAAACAACCTGAGAATCGCCCCTCGTCCGCAGCCGAACTGGCACGACGAATCGAATCCCTATCGAAGCCGATGAGTATCCCTCACGGTATGAGTCATTATCGCATCGCGGGTCGATATCGCATTGCCGGACTGCTGACGGCCGCAATCGGTCTCGTCGGTCTCGCGGTTGTCGCATTCGCATCCATGGGCTCCCCGCTAAGTGTTGTCGAGTCAAAGGCGCAGCAATCGGCTCCTGATTTGGTCTCCACTAACTCATCGGAAGTGGAAACCGTGGAACAGCCAACTTCGCACGAAAACCGATCTGAGGGCGGTGTTCAAACGGTTCGTAGCCAAGTTCGAAGCGTCAAAATGAATCCGCACTCGTCGAAATCCACTTGGTCGGGGTTACCCCATACTTCGTTGCAGGAGTCATCGGAATGAGCCTTTTGTCCACTCGCATTTCGAACACGTTTGCAATGCCTCTTCCAGCAGGTGCAAACTGCAAAGGCTTGCTCGTCAAGATCCACCCCATGGAGTGGATGGAAAAGCCATCGGAGATTCCCAGCGCGGGACTCATCATCGGGCGAGATGACGCCTGCGACTTGAAACTCCTGGATGACTCGGTTTCTCGGCGCCATGCGAGATTGCGATACGAAGGTCCGATGATCTGCGTCGATGATTTGGATAGTACCAATGGCGTCTTCGTCAATGAGCAACGCGTTCATGGATCCAAGTCCTTGGAGGCTGGAGATCGTATTCGATTCGGCAATCAGATCTTCAAGTTGGTTACGGAAGAAGGCTTCGAGCTGCAGTATCACGAGGTTATCTACAAGATGATGACAACCGATGCGCTGACTCAAGTTTACAACCGTCGATTCTTTCTCGACTCCCTTGAACGAGAATTACAACAATCGCAACGAGGCCTCCAGTCCTTTGCATTGCTCCTCCTCGATCTGGACCGTTTCAAATCCATCAATGATCAACACGGACATCTTGCGGGAGATCGGGTTCTGTGCGAGTTCGCCCGACGCGCGCGGTCTGTACTGCGATCTGGCGAAATACTCGCTCGCTATGGAGGCGAAGAGTTTGCGCTTCTTTGTGTACCCGCCGATGAAGAGCAGGCAGCTGCAGTCGGGGAACGTATCCGAGCTGCCGTCGCGGCAACTCCTGTTGATTTTGAATCGATTGAGATTCCTGTCACCGTCAGTATCGGAGTCGCTTGCTATCACTCTGTCGATACGTGTGACTCTGCAACCCTTATTCAGCAAGCGGACGAACAGCTTTATCGCGCCAAAGAAAATGGCCGCGATCAGGTCTGTGTGCGTAGCGCTGCACCATCCCCAGTCCGCTTCCAAACTTCTATTCAAGAATCTATTTAAGTCTCCCCGGTGAAATGATGAAGAGATATGTCTGTTCGCTTGCTCTGGCCTGCTTGGTTGGACTCGGTCTGCATGGAAAACTGCACGCCGACTTTACGGCGATTGCCGGATGGGATTCTCAACTCTTTCCTTCCTACCTAATCGCCTCTGCAGCATCCAGAACCGCCATCTTCGAAATCGG